>JAGWMT010000041.1 GCA_028871595.1 Elusimicrobiota bacterium | reverse complement strand
ATGCCGAACTGTTCGGCGATCTGCTCCAGGATCTCGGTGTAGTAGCCGGACCAGGACTTCTTCCAGCGGTTGGTGCGCGTGGTGACGGGATCGGCCCAGGCCACGATGGCGCCGTCGGCCAGGGACTTCGTGGGGTCCGGGATGATGCGGTCCTCGGTCACCTCGGTCTTCACGCCCAGGCCGTCGCAGGTGGCGCAGGCGCCGTAGGGGGAGTTGAAGGAGAACAGGCGCGGCTCGATCTCGGGCAAGGACAGGCCGCACTTGGGGCAGGCGTGGTGCTCGGAGTGCAGCGAGCCGGCGTCGGGTTCGCCGGAAGGCTCGACGCGGACCAGGCCGCGGGATTCTTTCAGCGCGATCTCGATCGAATCGTTGAGGCGTTGTTTCTCGTCCGCCGAGACCTTCAACTTATCGACGAACAATTCGATGGTGTGCTTCTTGTACCGGTCCAGTTTGGGCGGGGACGCCAGCTCGTGGGACTTCCCGTCGGTGCGGGCCGTGACGAACCCGGATCTCTGCAGACGTTTGTATAAATCTTCGTACGTCCCCGGACGGCTTTGCACGAGCGGCGCGTGTATCGTGACGGACTGCCCGGCGCGGACGCGTAAAACCTCGGACACGATGGCGGCCGCCGACTGCTTCTTGATCCGGGCCCCGCAATTGGGGCAATGGGGTTGTCCCACGCGCGCGTACAGCAGGCGCAGATAATCGTATATCTCGGTCACGGTGGCGACCGTCGAGCGCGGGTTGTGCGACGGGTTGCGCTGCTCGATGGCGATGGCCGGAGATAATCCCTCGATCAGGTCCACGTCGGGCTTGTCCATCAGCTCCAGGAACTGGCGCGCGTAGGCCGAGAGGGACTCGACGTAGCGCCTCTGCCCCTCGGCGTATAAAGTGTCGAAGGCCAACGACGACTTTCCCGACCCGGACAGGCCCGTCAGCACCACGATCTTGCCTCGCGGGATGTCGAGACTGACGTTCTTCAGGTTGTGCTGCCGGGCGCCGACGACGCGGATGATGTCCACTTGGGTCATTTTACCATTTCGCCCAGGGAACAAAACGCGGGGGTGATCCGTATGTTAAGGCCGGGCACGCGGCGGAATTGATTGACCGGACGGTCAGTTTCTCGCGCCGGCGCGAGTTTTGAACTATGAACGAAATGATCAAGAAGTGCGCGGAGTCGGATGATGAGGCGTTGACTCGCGAATTGAAGTTCGTGGTGGACCGCGAAAGGCGGAATCTGGTGACGGTCCTGATCGTCCTGGGAGAATACGGATGGCGGCGTCTTTATCGGGAGGAGGGCTACTATTCGCTGTTCGAATACTGCATGCGGGTCCTCAAGTTCGATGAAAGCGCGGCCTACCGGCACATCACGGCCGCGCGGGTCTTGCGGCAATACCCGCTGGCATTGCCCCTCATCGAATCCGGCGATCTGACCTTGACCTCCCTTCTCATTCTCTCGCCCGTGCTGACGCCGGAGAATCACACGCAAATGTTCATGCGCGCCCGCGGGAAGACGCGGCGCGAACTCGAGACGATCATCGCCGGGAACAATCCCCTGCCCGCGCGAATGGACACGATCCGCTCGCTTCCTGTGCCGCCGCCTTCCTTGGGAGTCGCTCCAATCCCGCCAACGGCGGACTCGGCGCCCCCGCCGCCTCAATCCGATGCCTGCGCGCTCCCGGCTCCGCGAGAATGGCAGGCGGTGATGCCGATCTCCCTGGATCGGGTCCGCATCGGCTTCGACGCCGCGGTGGAATTGATGAGACTGATCTACCGCGCGAAACAACTTCTCCGCCATAAATATCCCGAGGGTCGGATCGAAGACGTCCTGCACGACGCGCTCACGATCTTCTTGGACCGGAAGGACCCGCAACGGAAACTCGGGTTGAAATCCGATGCGAAGAGCACGGAAACACCGCGAGCGCCGCGATTCCTCCAATCCCTCAAAAACGGACGATACATCCCCGCCTGGGTCAAAAGCGCGGTGTGGGAACGCGACGACGGCCGCTGCGCGTGGCGGTTCGACGACGGGACGGTCTGCGGGTCCAAGGACTGGATCGAGTACGACCATATCAAGCCGTACGCGCGCGGGGGGCGGTCGGACACGCCGCGCAACGTGCGCCTGCTGTGCCGCCTGCACAACGGCCTGGCGGCCGCGGCGGCGGGGCTCAGCGCCGGACGGGCGCTTTCTTCAGGAACGTCGGACGGCGCAGGCTTTCGCGGCGCTTCGGGTAGTCCAACGTGAAGTGCAGGCCGCGGGACTCCTTGCGCGCCAGGGCGGAGCGGATCACCAAGGTGGCCACGTCGGCGATGTTGCGCAGCTCCACGACGTCGGGGGTGGGCAGGAACTCCCAGTAGTACTGGGCGATCTCGCGGTTGAGCAGTTCCAGGCGCGCGAGGGCGCGGGCCAGGCGCTTGTCGGTGCGCACGATGCCCACGTAGTTCCACATCAGGCGGCGGATCTCGTCCCAGTTCTGGGAGATCACGACGGCCTCGTCGCTGGTCACCGCGCGGCCGGTGTTCCAGGGCTTGGCCTTGAAGGCCGCGCCGGGGCGCACCGCCCCGGGGCCGGCCAGGTGCTCGGCCAGGCGGTGGGCGAACACGCAGCCTTCCAGCAGGGAGTTGGAGGCCAGGCGGTTGGCGCCGTGCAGGCCGGTGTGCGCCGTCTCGCCCACCGCGTACAGGCGCGGGACCGACGTCCGGCCCCAGGTGTCGGTGTGCACGCCCCCGCAGAAGAAGTGCGCGGCGGGCACCACCGGGATGGGCTGGACCGCCATGTCGATGCCGAAGCTCAGGACCTTTTCGTAGATGTTGGGAAAGCGCGCCTTGAGGAACTTGCGCGGGTGGTGGGTCATGTCCAGATACACGCTTTGGTCGCCGGTGCGCTTGAGCTCGGAGTCGATGGCGCGGGCCACGACGTCGCGCGGCGCCAGCTCCCGGCGCTTGTCGTAGCGGGCCATGAAGCGCGTGCCGTCGCGCAGCATGAGCCGGCCGCCCTCGCCGCGCAGGGCCTCGGACAGCAGGAAGCTTTTCGCGAGCGGATGGTACAGGCAGGTGGGGTGGAACTGCACGAACTCCATGTCGGCCATCCGCGCTCCGGCGCGCCAGGCCATGGCCATCCCGTCGCCGGTGGCGATGTCCGGGTTCGAGGTGAAGAGATAGACCTTGCCGGCCCCGCCGGTGGCCAACACCGTGGCGTCCGCGGTGACCGGCGAGATGCGCCCGTTCGCTCGGTCCATCACGTACGCGCCGCGGCAGGCCCCGTCGCGGTCGCGCAGGAGGTCCACCGCCAGGTGGTTCTCGATCATCCTCACCCCGGGCGCGCGGCGCACGGCGTCCACCAGGGCGCGCTCGATCTCCCGGCCGGTGATGTCCCCGGCGTGGAGGATGCGCCGGTGGGAGTGTCCGGCCTCCAGGCCCAGATCGACCCTTGATTCCCGCTCGGAGAAGCGCACCCCCAGCTCCTGGAGCTCGCGCACCCGGGCGGGCGCCTCGGCCACCGTCAGGCGCACCACGGCCTCGTCGCACAGCCCCGCCCCGGCGATCAAGGTGTCCTTGACGTGGGACTCGAAGCTGTCGAGCTGGTCGATCACCGCCGCGATCCCGCCCTGGGCGTAATTCGTGTTGGACTCGGCCGCGGCCTTCTTCGTCACCAAGGTCACGCGCCCCAGGCGCGACAGCTTCAGCGCGGACAGCAACCCGGCGATGCCGCTGCCCAGGACCAGATATTCGGTGCGGCGGGGGCGGGCGGTGGACATGTTGAAAGGGTGGTTGAGGAGTGCTAGATTCTAACAAATGATCCGATCCTTCGAAGGCGCCCGTCCCCAACTGCACCCGACCGCTTTCGTCCACGATTCGGCGGAACTCATCGGCCGGGTGACCTTGGCCGAGGGCTCCTCGGTCTGGCCGGGCTGTGTCCTGCGCGGCGACATCGACCGGATCGTCATCGGCGCGGGCTCCAACGTCCAGGACCTCACCGTCATCCACACCCGCGACGGGCATCCCACGATCGTCGGCAAGGGCGTCACCGTGGGCCACCGCGCCATCCTGCACGGGACGCGCGTCGGCGACCGCTGCCTGATCGGGATGGGCGCCATCCTGATGGAGTCCGTGATCGGCGCGGAGTGCCTGATCGGCGCCGGAGCGCTGGTCACCGCCGGCATGAAGATCCCGCCCCGCTCCTTGGTATTGGGAGCGCCGGCCAAGGTCGTGCGCCGCTTGAAGCCCGCGGAGATCCGCATGCTGGCCGCCAGTGAGCGCTCCTACCGCGCCCTGGCCAAGGCCCACGCGCGCACCGAGCGCGCGGTCTTCGGGCGCTGACGCCATGATCCTCGCGGCGGCGTTCGTCGCCGGCGCTCTGACGGGCGCGGCCGCCGCCGGTTTCGCCGCCCGGCGTATCGCGGCCGAGCGCACCCAGCGCTACGGGCGCCTGTTCTCCTTCGCCATGCACGAGCTCAACACCCCCGTCACCGCGGTCAACATGACGGTCATCAACCTGCTGTCGGGCGTCTTCGGCGACGTCCCGCCCGATCAGTTGAAATGGATCGAACTGACGCGCGACCAGGTGGGGCGAATGAACGGCCTGGTGGGGGAGATCCGCGACCTGGTGCACATGGAGCTCCACCGCGAACTGCACCTGAACATCGGCGCGGCGGTCCCCCGCGAGATCGCCGAGGAGGCGCTCGCCTCCCTGCGCCGCGGCTTCGCCTACGCCAACATCGAGCTGGCCGTGGACGTCCCGGAGGGGCTGCCCCCGGTGCGCACCGACCCCGACCGCGCCGCCCGCTGCCTGTCCAGCGCCCTGTTCCACGCCCGCAAGTTCCGCGTGTCCGGTCCGGTGCGCCTGCGCGCCGAGGTCCGCGGAGCCGCCGTGGCCTTCGAGATCGAGTACGTCGGCAAGCCCCTGACCGCCGCGCAGACGGAGGAGAGCCTGGAGGTCTTCTATCCGGCCCGCAAGCGCGCCGACCAGCAGCTGGCCGCCACCGGGCTGGGACTGGGATTGGTGCGGGCGGTGATGCGCCGCCTGGACGGAGACCTGACCTTCGCGGTGGACGCCAAGGGCCTGTCGCGGCTGACCTTGACGGCGCCCGTGGAGGGGAAATCCTGATGGCCCGGATCATGATCGTCGAGGACGAGATGGACATCGCGGAGAACCTGGCCGCCCTGCTCGCCGCCAAGGGCCACAAGGTCTCCATGGTCAACGACGGCGCCGACGCCCTGACGCGCATCCGCAAGGAGCTCCCCGAGCTGATCCTGCTGGACGTGATGCTCCCGCGCCTTTCGGGATTCGACGTCTGCAAGCTGATCCGCCAAGAGGAGAAAACCGCCAAGATCAAGGTCGTGATGGTCACGGGCCTGGGCCGCGGCGGGGACGTGGAGACCGCCTTCGCCTCGGGCGCCGACGACTACCTGATCAAGCCGTTCGACTCCGAGCGGCTCTTTAAAAAGATCGCCAAGGTACTGGCCCTGCCATGAGGCTTCTCCCGGCTCTCCTCTCCCTGATCCTGGCCCGGCCCGCCGCCGCGCTGGAGGCCGCCGCCGCCAAGGTGGACATCTCCCCGGACCTCAAGACCGAGAAGGTCCTGATGGCCGGGTTCGGCGCCGTGGGGCGCAAGCCCGAGGGAATCCACGATCCGCTGTACGCCCGCCTGCTTCTCCTGCGCGAGGGGAAGACCACCGTCGCCGTCGTGGGCCTGGACCTGTTGGGCTTCACCCGCAACGACGTGGCGGACCTGCGGCGCCTGGCCGGCTTCGACGTCCCGGGGCGCTCGCTCTTCCTGGCCTCCACGCACACCCATAGCGGGCCCGACACCTTGGGCCTGTGGGGCCCGATGATCGGCGTCTCCGGCATCAACCCGGCCTATCACGCTCGCCTCAAGCGCAAGGTCGCGGACGCGCTGAAGCTCCTGGAAAGCCAGTTGCGCCCAGTGAAGGCGGCCGGCGCGCGCGGCGAGTTGAATCCGACCGGGCTGTGCCGCGACTCCCGGGACCCCATCGTCATCGACCCCGACCTGGGCGTCCTGCGTCTCACCGCCCCGGACGGTAAGACCGTGGCGACCGTCGTGAACTGGTCCTGCCACCCGGAGGTTCTGGGGCCCTCCAACCGCCTGATCACCGCCGACTACCCGGGACCGCTGTGCGCGCGCGTGGAGGAGAAAACCGGCGGCGCCTGCCTCTTTCTGAACGGCATGATCGGCGGATTGATGACGCCGGACATCAAGGCCGATAATTTCTATGAGGCCGACCGCGTGGGCCGGACCGTGGCCGACGCGGCCTTGGCCCTGAAGACCGCGTCCGCGCCGTCGCGCCCGCTGTCGTACCGATCGGAGTTCGTCCGGGTGCCGGTGGAGAACTCGCGGTATCGTCTCTTTCTCTTCGCTCTGGTTTTCGGCCACAAGCTGTACGCCGCCGACGGCGTGCCCCTGGCGGGCTACAAACGGTGGACCTTGGCCCTGCGCCAATTATTGTGGGGCCTGAATGAATCCAACGAACCGTATGTCGAGACCGAGGTGTCGGTCCTGGACATCGGCCCGGCGCGGCTCTTGGGCATGCCCGCCGAGATATTCCCCGAACTGGCGCTCGGCGGCTACGACGGACGGTTTGCCTTCGGGAGGCCCGTGATCACCCCGGGAAATCCCAATCCGCCGGACCTCGCGAAGGCCCCGAAAGGCCCCTACCTGCGGGAGCTCGTGAAGGCCCGGGCGCCGATGCTGGTGGGCCTGGCCAACGACGAGTTGGGCTACGTCATGCCGACCTACGATTTCAAGGTGAGCCCGACGAAGTCCATGCTGCCCCGGCTTCCGGGCAATCACTACGAAGAAACCAACTCGATCGGGCCGTCGGCGACGAAGATCCTCGTCGGCGCCGCCGCCCGGCTGCTCCAGGAGTCCAAATGACGCGCAAGATCAATTTCAACGCCGGCCCCGCCGGTCTGCCGCTGCCGGTCCTGGAGGCCGCGCAGAAGGAGCTCGTCGAATTCGGCGGCACCGGCATGTCCATCATGGAGCACAGCCACCGCGGCAAGGCGTACGAGGCCGTGCACCAGGAGGCCGTCGCCCTGTTCGCCGAATTGCTGGGCCTGCCGGCCACTTACGGGGTGCTTCTGCTCCAGGGCGGCGCCAGCCTGCAGTTCGCCATGCTCCCGCTGAACTTCCTGCCCGCGGGCAAGTCGGCCGACTACCTGGTCACCGGCCATTGGGCCAAGATCGCCTTCTCCGAGGCGGGCAAGGTGGGAACCGTCCGCAAGGCCGCCGACAGCGCGGGCGCCGACAAGGTCTACCTGCGCCTGCCCAAGCCCGAGGAGATCGCCGTGGACCCGGCGGCCGCCTACGTCCACATGACCTCGAACAACACCATCTTCGGGACCCAGTGGCACGCGCTGCCCGATGCGAAGGGCCGCCCGCTGGTGTCGGACATGAGCTCCGACATCCTGTCGCGCCCGGTGGACGCGGCCAAGCACGCGCTGATCTACGCCGGAGCCCAGAAGAACCTGGGACCGTCGGGCCTCACCGTGGTGGCCGTGAATAAGGACTGGCTCAAGGAGTCCCGGACCGACATCCCCGACATCCTGCGCTACCAGAAGCACCTGGACGCCAACTCCCTCTACCACACCCCGCCGACCTTGGCCATCTACCTGTTCGGCCTGAACCTGAAGTGGATCAAGGCCAACGGCGGCGCCGCCGGCATGGCGGCCCGCAACAAGGCCAAGGCCGACGCGCTGTACGGCGCGCTGGACCGCCTCTCCGGCTTCTACAAGGCGCCGGTGGAGAAAGCCGCGCGCTCCCGGATGAACGTCGTCTTCCGGACGCCCGCGCCGGAGCTCGACGACGCGCTGTGCGCGGAGGCCGAGAAGGCCGGCATGACCGGCCTCAAGGGCCACCGCTCCGCCGGCGGCGTGCGCGCGTCGCTGTACAACGCGGTGTCGCCCGAGAACGTGAACACGCTCGTGTCCTTCCTGGAAGACTTCGCCAAGCGGAAAGGCTGAAAACGCAATCACTTCATGTTCAATGAGGACGTTCCACCTTGTCGGAATTCATCACTTTAAAGAGATGAATTTGGAGAGAGGCCCGGAGGGGATTCCGGGGCCCTAGACGCCGGAAAGCAGCTTCACGGCGACGAAGGACAACGAGTACGCGAGGATGAAGAAGCCCGTGAACTGGATGGCGGGCCACTTCCAACCGCCCGTCTCGCGCCGGACGATGGCGATGGTGGACACGCACTGCAGGGCCAGGGCGAAGAAGATCAGCAGGCCCGCGGCGGTCGCGACGGAGTAGCGGGGGGAGCCGTCGGGCTTCTTGGCCTCGCGCAGGGCGCGCACCAGGCCCTCGGAGGAGCCCGCCTCGCGGCCCATGGCGTAGATCGTGCCCAAGGTTCCGACGAACACCTCGCGCGCGGCCAACGACGACATCACGGCCACGGACACGCGCCAGTCCCAGCCTAAGGGCCGGAACACCGGCTCCACCGCGTGCCCGGTCATGCCCAGCAGGCTTCCTTCAATGCGCGCGGCGGCGGCCTTGTGCTGAAGCTCCGCCAGGCGCGCGTCGCGCGCGGGTGAAGGGGCCTCGGCGGAGGCCGCGGCCACGGCCGCGTCCAGGGGGTCGATCACCTTGGCGTCGCGCGGGAACATGGCCATGGCCCAGAGCACGATGCTGACCAGGAAGATCACGTAGCCCGCGCGGCCGACGAAGTGCCAGCAGCGCGCCCACACGTAGCGCGCCAATTCCTTGACGCGGGGGACGCGGTAGGGAGGGAGCACGGTGACGGGGGACGGGTAGGCCTCGTACAGCGTCGTCCACTTGAGCGCCAATGCCAGGAGCAGGGCCACGACCACCCCGAACACGTACATTCCGGCCATCACCACGCCGCGGCCGTTCAAGCCCCAGGGCCGGAATGTCGCCGGGACGAAGGCGGTGATGATCAAGGCGTACACCGGGAGGCGCGCCGAACACGTCATCAGCGGGGTCAGCAGGATGGCCACCAGGCGGCGCTTTTCGCTGGCGATGGTGCGCGCGGCCATGACGCCCGGAATGGCGCAGGCGAAGCCGGACAGGAAGGGGATGAAGACCTTGCCGTCCAGACCGAACGGGCGCAAGGCGCGGTCCACCATGGAGCCGGCGCGGGGGAGGTAGCCGCTGTGCTCGAGGGCCCCGATCATGGTGAACAGGATGGCGATCTGCGGGACGAACACCACGACGGCCGAAACTCCGGGGATGGCCCCGTCGCAGATCAGGCTGGAGATCACCCCGGCCGGCAGGCGCGCGCGCAGGAGCTCGGCGGCGGCGGCCAAGGCCGCGGAGAGCAGGTCCATGACGGGCTTGGCCCACGCGAACAGCGCTTGGAAGAGAAGGAACATGGTCGCCGCCAGGATCAGCGGGCCGGCGACGGGGTGCATCAGGACGCGGTCGATGCGGATGGAGCGGGACACCGTGGGCAGGACCGCGCCCGGCGGCAAGGTCACTCCGGCCAGCGCCGCCTTCTCGGAGATCTCGATCGCGCTCTCCTGAAGCTCGCGCAGGCGGCGCTTGGACGCGCTCCGGAAATCCAGCGCCCCGGACAGGTCGGCGCGCAGGGGGTGGGGCCGCATCAAGGACAGGACGCCGTCCAGGCCCTCGCCGTGGCGCGCGGAGACCAGCGCGACGGGCACGTGCAGCGACTCGGACAGCGCCTCGGGGTCGATCTCGACCCCGTTCTGCCGGGCCTCGTCGATCATGTTGACGACCAGGGCCACCGGGTAGCCCGCGGCCTTCAGCCCGGCGGTGAGCGCCAGGCAGTTGGAGAGGTTGCTGGCCTCGCCCACGCACAGGATCTGCAGGTCGGTGCCGTCGTCGGCGCACTCGGACAGGAACCGGAAGGCGACCTTCTCGTCCTCGGTGTCGGGCAGCAGCGAATGAGTCCCGGGAAGATCCACGATCTCGATGTCCTCGCCCTCGAGGGAGACCTCGCCGACGGCCTTCTCCACCGTGCAGCCCGCGAAATTGGCCACCTTCTGGCGCATCCCGGTCAGGGCGTTGAACAAGGTGGTCTTGCCGGTGTTCGGCCGTCCGGCGAGCGCCACCACGCGCTTCACGCGGCCTCCACGCGGATCAAGGCGAGCAGGCGCCGCTCCAAGGCCAGCAGCTGCGGACCGACCAGGCATTCGATCGGATCGCGCAAGGGGGTGGTCATCAGCTTCGTGACCGTGGCGCCGGCGCGCAGGCCCAGGCCGGACAGCTGGGCGCGCTGGGACTCGTCCAGGGCGGTGAACCCCGTGATCCGGACCGGCACCCGCAGCGCGACCTGATCGAGCGTCATCCAGGACAGTATACCCTTGTTGAGATTCGATTTCAATAAGAAAATGGTAGAATTCCCGCATGGCCGATCCCTTTTCCCGCCTCGACGCGGCGCGCGCGCACCTGGACGCGGGCAGGCCCGATCACGCGTCGCGCGCGGCCGCCGGACCTTTTCCCGCCGCGCTGCGCGGAGAGGCCGCCTTCGTCCGCGCCGAGGCGCTCCGCGCCCAGGGCTTCTTCCGCCGGGCCATCGCCGCCTACCGCGAGGCGCTGGCGGCTCTGGGCCGCGACGAGCGCGACTTGGTCGTCGGCGCGCGGCTGGGACTGGCGCGCTGCGCGCGCAGCTTGGGCGAGATCGCGCCCGCCCGCGCGGCGATGAAGGCCGCCCGCGCCGCCGCCCCGCGACACGACCGCGACCTCCGGGAGACCTTGGCCCTGGAGGACGCGTTGGTGGACCGCGCCGCCGGGAACTACCCGAAAGCGTTGAAGGCCTTGGCCCCCCTGCTGGCCGGCTGCCGACGGACCCGCGACTGGTCGGGAGCCGGCTTCATTCTGTGGGCCACCGGCGGGGCGCGCCGCTTCGCCGGCGACCTGGCCGGCTCCCACCGCGACTTCCAGGAGTCGCTGGCGCTCTTCACGCGCGCCGGGGACCGCGAAGGAAGAATCTACGCGCTGTTCGGCCTGGGCGGGATCGCGCGGGTGCGCGGGCGTTTCGGCGAGGCGCGGAAGGCGTACGCCGAGGCGGGCCGGCTCCTCAAAGGCAGCCCCGACCTGTTCGGGCGCGCCTACGCGCACTGCGGCCTGGCCAACGTTCTGCGGCAATTGGGGCGGTGGTCCGAGGCGGAACGGAACTATCTCCGGTCGTACGACTTGTACGCGAAGCTCGATGACCGCGTGGATCTGGCCTACGTGGACTGGGGCCTGGGGCAGGTGCATCTCAAACGCGGGGAACTGCCCGCCGCCGAGAAGCGTTTCGAGGCCGCGCGCCGGGCCTTCCAGGCGGGCGCCGAGCATCGCGGCGCGGCGCTGTCGCTCCAGTCGCTGGCCCAGGTCCAGCACGCCCGCGGCCGCACGGCGAAGGCGGAAAAAACGTTCGACGCGGCGGTGAGAACGGCGCGCGCCGCGGGCCTGCACGCGCACCTTGAGGTCTACACGTAACAACTCCGCAACCTGCCTTTCGTAATTTGTCCCCATGGGACAAAAGATCTGGGGCATGCTGACGGACTACGAAGGACGCTGGGTGGCGGTGGACAAGGGCGGGCGGGTCTTGGCGCACGGCGCCACTTTGCCCGACGTGATCAAGGCGGTGAGCGATCGTCCGCAGCGCGTGACCTATCTCTACGCGGCCGCCGAAACCATCAACGCCGAATCCTAGATGACGAAGTCCTTGCCCAAGTACAGCTCGCGCGCCTTCGGGTCCTCCAGAAGGTTCTGCGCGGAGCCCTCGACCAAAATGCGCCCGTCGTAAATGAGGTAGGCGCGGTCGATGATGGGCAAAGTCTCGCGAACGTTGTGGTCGGTGATCAGCACGCCGATGCCCTGCTTCACCAGCTTGCGGATGATGTCCTTGAGCTCGCCGACGGTGATCGGGTCGATGCCCACGAAGGGCTCGTCGAGCATGATCAGCTTGGGATTACGGATCATGCAGCGCGCCACTTCCAGGCGCCGCTTCTCGCCGCCGGACAAAGTCCACGCCTTCTGGCGGCGCAGGTCCCACAGGCCGAACTCCTCGAGCAGGGCCTTCACCCGGCGCATCTGCTCGAGCTTGCCCTCGACCGTGCGCTCCAGCACGGCGCGCAGGTTTTCCTCCACGGTCAGGCCCTTGAAGACGGTCGGCTCCTGGGCCAGATAGCCCAGGCCCAGCCGGGCGCGCGCGTACATGGGGAGCTTGGTCACGTCCTGCCCGTCGATGACGATGGAGCCTTCCTCGGGCGTGACGAAGCCCGCCAGGCTGTAGAAGGTCGTGGTCTTGCCGGCGCCGTTGGGGCCCAGCAGTCCGACGATCTCCCCGGAGTCCACCCTCAAGGAAAGGCCCTTCACCACCATGCGCTCGCCGTACGTCTTGCGGATGTCCTTGGCTTCGAGCCTCATTTCAGCGACCTCTCGTATTTCTTCTCGTCCTTGAATTGGAGCCAGCCGCGCACCTTGCCGTCGGCGACCACGCGCCGGGGGGAGTTGGTGGCCACGAAGCGGTCGGCCTTGAGCGCGGTGCTCCAGTCGTCGTCGCGCTTGCGCAGGGCGGCCTGGCCGCCGGTCAAGGTGAGACGCTGTCCACGGTCCTCCTCGTAGCGGGCCCGGTCGGCCCAGAACTCCGCGCGCGGGCCCCACGGGCAGGCGCGGGAGGCGAAGGCGACCTCCTCGGCGGCCCAGAAGCCGGCCTCGTCGCCCGCGGCCAGGCGTTCCGAGACGCGGGCGTCGGGCCCCGGACTTCCGTCCCGGGTGCCGCGCAGGCAGCGAGGGGGATCGCCGGCGCTGGACGCGGTGGATTGGGCCAGCAGCCAGCCGGCGACGCGCCCGTCGGCCTCGGCGCGGCGCGGGCCGTCGGCGCCGGAGATGCGGTCGGCTTGCAGTGCGGCGTCGGCGCCGTCGTCGTAGGCGTGCAGGAGCGGACGGCCGCCCGTCAGCGTCAGGCGGCGGGACGGGTCGGCGCCGTACGCGGCGTCGTCCGCCCAGAACTCGCCGCTCGGACCCCAGCCGCGCGCCTTGCCGGTGAGGCGGAACTCGCTGTCTCCGGTCCACGAAAGGCGGTCGCCCTCGCCGTGCTCGGGGGCGCGCAGCGCGGTGGTGCGCAGGAGCGAGACGCGGCCGCCCTTCGCCGGCTCCAGGACGCCGCGGCGCGTGCGCTGCTCGTACGCGGCCGTCTCGCCGGCCGTTTCCAGGACGTCGCCGTTCGGGTATTCCTTGCGGGCGCGGATGTGCCCGCGCGCGCGCCAGTCGTCGGGTTCGTGGCGGTACAGCGCCCAGTCGGCGGACAGGCGCGCGCCGGCGGATTCGTAGCGCACGTCGCCGATGAACTCCTCTTCCTTGATCTTCCCGCGGCGCACCACCCATTCCTTGCTCCGCACCACCGAGCCGGCCACGGGGACGGGAGAGGCCTGCGCCGCCGCGGGGTTCGCCGCCAGGAGCAGAAGGAGCAGGATCATCGCGCCATCCCGGACAGGCGCGACCGCTGGCGGAAGATCCGGATCTCGCTCAAATCGGGCGTCGCCTCCATTCCCTCGCCGTGAACGACGCCCTCGGGACGGCGGATGACGACGGGGGATTCGGTGTGGAAGCGCTCGCGTTTGGACGAGTAATAAAGGACGTCGGTGGTCAGGCGGGAGTGGTCCTCCGAGGAGTCGAGGACGACGGAGCTCGACAGCGTCACGTCGTGGGTGTCGGTCCGGATGGTCCCGGTCAGCGCGGTCACGCGCGAGGAGGGCTTCCCGTCGCGGAAGAACTCCATCACCGGCGCGTCCAGGTCCGCCGTCTTGGCGTCCTCGTGCAGGACCGCGGAGGGGGAGGACAGAGTCCACTTCGGCCGGCCGTCCGCGGACTGGCTCAAGGTCAGGCCCTCGAAGGTCTGCACCCGCGCGTCCGCCGTCTTCGGGGGCGCCGCGCGGCGGCCGCAGGCCGCCGCCAAAAGGAGCGCCGCCACGGCCGCCTTCCTCACTTCGCCGTGGGAGCTTCCGGCGGCGGCGCCGGGGCCTTCAGCTGCTCCTCGGGGAGGTGGACCTTGCCGCCGGGAACCAGCCAGGGCGTCATCTCGATGGGAATGTGCCGCAGCGCGTACGGCTTCGGCAGCCGCGAGAGCGTCGCCGTCACGCCGAAATAGAACACGATCAGCAGGGCGTAGATCACGCCCAGGACTTTCAGGTGCCAGGCCGCGTCCGGCTGCCAAGCCGCCGGGACGCTCATGTCCCGGCCGCACTTCTTGCAGGTCTTCGCCGTGTCCTTGTTGTCGAGGCCGCAGCCCACGCATTTCATCGGTGTATCTCCTTGGCCAGCGCGTCGAAGCGCCGGATCTCCTTGAGGAAGGACGGAACGTCGGCGAGCTTCAGGGAATTGGGACCGTCCGAGAGGGCCTTGTCGGGATCGGGGTGCGTCTCGAAGAAGACGCCGTCCACGCCCACCGCCGCCGCGGCGCGCGCCAGCGGGCGCACGAACTCGCGCTGCCCTCCGGTGGTGGAACCGTTGCCGCCGGGAAGCTGGACGCAGTGCGTCGCGTCGTGGATCACCGGGGCGCCGAACGAGCGCATGATCTCATAGGAGCGCATGTCCACCACCAGGTTGCCGTAGCCGAACGTGGAGCCCCGCTCGGTGAGGAGCACGTTCTTGTTGCCGGTGGAGTAGAGCTTCTCGACGGCGTGACGCATGTCCCAGGGGGACAGGAACTGCCCCTTCTTGACGTTGACCGCCTTGCCCGTCTTCCCGCAGGCGACCAGCAGGTCCGTCTGACGGGACAAGAACGCCGGGACCTGGAGCATGTCCACGTAGCGCGCCGCCACGGCGGCGTGGGACGGTTCGTGCACGTCGGTCACGCAGGGCACGCCCAGCTCTCCGGCGACCTTGGCCAAGGTCGCCAGGCCCTGCTCCATGCCCGGGCCGCGGAAGGACTTCACAGACGTGCGATTGGCCTTGTCGTAGGACGCCTTCAGCACGAAGCCGACCTTCAATTCCGCGCAGGCCTTCTTCAGCGCCGCCCCGACCTTCCGGATCAACGCCTCGGACTCGATCACGCACGGTCCGCCGATGAAGGCCGCGGGGCGTCCGCCCCCGAACACGACCTTCCCGACGCGGACCTCACGCGTGGGCATGGGGCCTCTTGTTTTCCGCCCGGGCGACCGCGGCCGCGATGAAGTCGCGGAACAGCGGATGCGGATCCTCGGGGCGGCTCTTGAACTCGGGATGGAACTGCGTGGCCAGGAACCACGGGTGGTCGCGCAGCTCGACGATCTCCACCAGGTTCTTCGGCGCGTGCGTTCCGGAGACGATCAGCCCGGCGTCCTCGATCAGCTTGCGGAACTTGTTGTTGACCTCGAACCGATGTCGATGCCGTTCCGAGATGTTCGTCGCGCCGTACGCCTCATGCGCCAAGGTCCCTTTTTTCAGCGTGCATTCATAAACGCCCAAACGCATGGTCGCGCCCATATTCTTGACGTTCTTCTGCTCCGGGAGCAGGTCGATGACCGGGTAGCGGGACTTCGCGTCGAACTCGGTCGAGTGGGCCCCGTTGAGCTTCAGCACGTTGCGCGCGAACTCGATCACCGCGATCTGCAGGCCCAGGCACAGGCCGAAGTAGGGGATCTTGTTCTCGCGCGCCAGCTGGGCCACGCGGATCTTGCCCTCGATGCCGCGGTCGCCGAAGCCGCCGGGGACCAGGATGCCGTGGACGCCCTCGAGCTGCTCGTGGATCTTCGGGTCGGTGGTGTCCAGGAAGCGGATCTTCACCTTGGCCTCGTTGGCGATGCCGCCGTGGATCAGCGCCTCGTTGACCGACTTGTAGGCGTCCTTGTAGTCCGTGTACTTGCCCGCCAGCGCGATGACCACCTCGCGCTTGGGGTTCTTCAGGCGGCGGACCACCTCGTTCCAGCTGTCCAGGTCCTTGGCCTGGGTGCGCAGGCGGAGCATCATCAGGATCTGGTCGTCGAGGCCCTGCTTGTGGAACACCATCGGGACCTCGTAGATGCTGTCCACGTCCGGCGCCTCGATGACGGACTCCTTCGGGACCGAGCAGAACATGGACAGCTTCGCGCGCATCTCGGGCCCCAGGGGCTTTTCCGTCCGGCAGATCAGGGCGTCGGGGGAGATGCCGATCTCGCGCAGCTTCTGGACCGAGTGCTGGGTGGGCTTGGTCTTCAGCTCCTCGGAGGCCTTGATGTACGGGATCAAGGTGACGTGCATGTACAGCACGTTGTCGCGGCCCGCCTCCAGGCCCATCTGGCGCGCCGCCTCCATGAACGGCAGGCTCTCGATGTCGCCGACGGTGCCGCCGATCTCGATGATGGCCACGTCCACGCCCTTGGTGATCGCGCGGAAGCGGTTCTTGATCTCGTCGGTGATGTGAGGGATCACCTGCACGGTGGTGCCCAGGAAGTCGCCGCGGCGCTCGCGGTCCAGCACGGTCTGGTAGACCTTGCCGGCGGTGAAGTTGTTGGACTGATGCATCTCTTTATTGAGAAAACGCTCGTAGTGGCCGAGGTCGAGGTCGGTCTCGGCGCCGTCCTCCGTCACGTAGACCTCGCCGTGCTGGAACGGGTTCATCGTGCCCGGGTCCACGTTGATGTACGGGTCGCACTTGAGCATGTTGACCGTCAGACCGCGGGCCTGCAGCAGCTTCCCGATGGACGAGGCGCTGATGCCCTTCCCGAGCGAGCTGACGACGCCGCCCGTCACGAAGATGTACTTGGTCATTTGATCCCTCGGCGGAGGAGTTTTGCGGCTTGTTTTAAATCGGAAGGCACGTCGACGGAAACCGGGCGTTCGCGCACGACGGCGGCGCGCATCGTCATGCCGTCTTCGAGCGCACGGAGCTGTTCGAGTTTCTCGATTTTTTCGAGATGCGATGGAGCCAAAGAGACGAAGCGCTTCAGGGCCGAACGGCGATAAGCATACAAACCCAGGTGCTCCCAATGAACGACGGGGCCGCCGTCGCGGCCGAACGGAACGACGGATCGGGAGAAGTACAGGCAGCGCCCATCTCGCGTCAGCACGGCCTTGACGACATTTGGATCTAAAACCCGTTTACCGATCACCGGAATCACGGCCGTGGCGATGTCCGCATTTTTCGTCAAGGCCTTCACCGTGGCGCGCAGGGTCGCGGCCTGTAGCAGAGGCATATCTCCCTGATAATTCAAAATGATCGGTTCGCGCCGCCCCTTCGCCGCCAGCCAGACCCGGTCCGAGCCGGAGGGGCACGACTTCGGGGTCATGACCGATTGCCCGCCGAAACGGCGAACTTCGTCCGCGACCTCCTTGGAATCGACGGCGACGATCACGGGTCCCAACTTCGCCGCCGTGGCGGAACGCCAGCACCACTCGATCATGGAACGGCCGCCCAGGCGGGCCAGGACCTTCTTGGGGAACCGGGTCGAACCCAAACGCGCGGGGATCACG
>JAGWMT010000363.1 GCA_028871595.1 Elusimicrobiota bacterium | reverse complement strand
TCCGCCCAGACGTGATCCAGGACCTTCTGCATCATGGGCCGGAACAGATGCTTCTTCTCCTTCCAGCCGAAGCCGTGGATCACCTCGATCTCGATGTTTTCGAATCCGAGTCCGACCAAGGTCTTATAGTTGTCCGACATTTTTTCGACGTTATCCGGGTGAACGCACTGGATGGCCATCGAACGCCGTTTGCCGATGGCGTCGAAGACGAGCGGCAGATTCGGGATCATTTTCCGCCACGAGCCCTTGTTCTTTTTGTCCCTCCGGTGAGCGTCATGCGTCGCCTCGTCGCCGTCCATGCTCACGGACAAGAAGAACTTCTGATCGGAAAGAAATTGCAGCCATTCGCGCTTCAACGGGAGCGCGGCGCTCGTGCAGATGGACAGATCCAGATCTTTACCCGCCTTGGCGGCCTCGGCGCGCGCGTAGAGGGCGATTTCTTTAATGAGCGGGAAATTTAAAAACGGCTCGCCGCCGTACAACAGAAGTTTTTTGACCTGACCCGGCGAAGACAGGAGAAAGCGCACCAATCCGGTCACATGCTCCCAGGAGATCACCTCGCCTGAGTCCTTATCGATAAAGCAGTACTCGCAGTGCAACGGACAGGCGGTGTTGATCGCCACCTTGAAGCGGCGTATCTCCTTGTTCGTCGCCAGCCCCTTCGCGCGCAGGCGCGCGAGCTCCGAGGGGCCGTAGGCGGCGCCGGCGTCAGGAGACGCGGGGGCGGCCATAAAGTTCCTCGTACGCCGGATGGCCTTCGCAGCGGGCGATCAGGTCCTTCAGGCCCTCCGCGAACGCGTCGGCGACGCGGCGGAAGTTCTTCAGAGACGCGCCCGGATCTCGGCCCGCGTGACGCGCGTGCTCCACCACGCCGATCGGGCAGAAGACTTGTCCGGAACCCTCGCCCTCCGACTCGATGAACGACGTCGGATCGTCGAGAAGTTTCTGGCGCTCCTCCCAGTCCACGCCGTTCTTCGTGTCGCCGGAGCGAAGGTCCGCCGCCGCGCCCACCGGGAACGACAGGGCCTTGTCGCAGGAGTAGTAGTTCCCCTCGGGTCCGAGCGTCATGTTGTGGCAGTCGTGCCACCAGCGGTCGTTCGTGCGCGCGTTCTCCGCCGCCTCCAAGACCGCGAACAGGATCTGGAGCTGGGGCGGCTTCACGCCCGCGTCGAGGAGGGCGCGGTACCAGCGCGACATCCCCTTGAGGACGGTCCGCATCACCGCGATCTTCTCGTCCGGCCAGACCTCGTAGAGCTCCGGATTGAAGGTGATCCGGCCGAAGCCCATGCGGTGGAACGCGTCGACATTGGACAGAAGATGGTCGACCGTCTCCGAGGTGAACACCAAGCTGACGCCCAGATTCGACTTGTCGAGCGGTTCCAGTCGGGCCAAAACGTCATCGTACACCGAGCGTTCCGTCGTCTTGTAATAGACGCGGTGCTTGTCGTTGTCCGCCTTTTTCCCGTCGAGGCTGACCGTGCAGTGCACGCCGACCTCTTGGAAGAACGCGGTCTTTTCCGGTGTAAGCAGGGTTCCGTTGGTGAAGGTCTGCAGCACTCCCTCCGGACCCGCCGCCGCCCGCGCGTAGCGCGCGGCCCGGGTGAACAGCGGCCAGTCCAGCATCGGCTCCCCGCCGATGAAGGTGATCTTCCGCCGCTCCGGCGGCACCTTCGCGACGAATTCGTCCACGGCGCGGCGGATCTGCTCGAAGCTCAGGCGCGCGGCGGGCCCTTGGTTGACCGCGACGTAGCAATAACTGCAGGCCAAGTTGCAGCTATTGGACAGATAGACGGCCAAGTGATCCAGAGCCATGTGCCTCTTCCGCCCGACGCGCCGGAGTTAAACGATCAGCACCTCGGGTTGCACCAGCCGCCGCGGCAGTGAGAGCCGTGCGAGCCGTGCGATCCATGCGAGCCGTGGGACCCGTGGGAGCCGTGCGACCCGTGCGACCCGTGAGAGCCGTGAGATCCATGCGACCCGTGAGATCCATGCGACCCGTGGGAGCCGTGAGACCCGTGAGAGCCGTGAGATCCATGCGATCCGTGAGATCCATGCGACCCGTGGGAGCCGTGCGACCCGTGAGAGCCGTGCGACCCATGCGATCCGTGCGACCCGTGAGAGCCGTGCGATCCATGCGACCCGTGGGACCCGTGAGATCCATGAGAGCCGTGCGACCCGTGGGAACCGTGGGATCCGTGGGAGCCGTGCGAGCCGTGGGACCCGTGACTCGTATGCGACCCGACGCCGGTCGAGTTGTGCAGGTAGTTCGAGTGCGCCGCCGGTGCGGGCGTGGACTTGAGGAGCGCGGCCCCGATGATGCCCAGGGCGGCCGCGGTCTTCACCACGTTCTCCTTCGTGATCTTCCCTTCCTCGGAGCTCAGGAAGACGGAGGCGTCCTCCTTCAGTTGAGGGAGGAGCGTGGCCTTCTTGATCTTCCCGTCCTTCTTTTTCGTCGTCTTCTTTTTCTTGGCCATGTGCGGGTTCTCCTAACGGTCCTTATACTCGAGCCAGGACTCGAGCACTTTCCGCGCCTCCGGATCCTGCAGGCGCGCGAACAGCACGTCGAAAATTCCCATCATCTTGCCGCACCAGCCGTTGGTCGGCATCTGCCCGAACAGGCCGCCCTGCGTCTCGTGGTTGTACACGGGCTGGACGGTGCAGTACGGCGCGTACGCGCATTGGAAGCACTGCGGCTGGCTCCAGGACATGGAGGCGTACAGCGAAGCCTTCACGGTCGGGTGATCCAGCAACCCGGCCATCGTCGCGCTCGCGACGGTTCCGATCTTGAAGAACGCGTCGCCCTCCGCGGCCAGCAGGCGTCCGTCCTCGCCAGTGTACACCGAGCCGTCCCAATCGTAGGCCAGCCGAGCCAGGCCGTCGGCGTTCGGGAAGCGCCAGTGGCCGCCTTCCAGGATGCGGATCAGGAGGACGAGGGCCATCTTCTCGTAGGCCTTCACGCCTTGCTTGTTCAGCGAGATCAGGTGGTCGAGCGCGTCCGCGTAGAACGCGACGAACTCCTCGGTGGTGTACCCGATGGCGTCCCAGGAGCGGCGCGCGAAGCCCACGGGGTCGAGCGGGCCCAGCTGCACGCGCTCCAGCCCCAGGCCCACGACCTG
>JAGWMT010000362.1 GCA_028871595.1 Elusimicrobiota bacterium | reverse complement strand
TCATGAAGGGCCTCCGCGAGGCCGGTCTTCTTCGAAGGTCCGATCACATCTCGGCCCGCGCGTGGATGCCCGTCAAGGTGGGCTACGTGGTGTATGATTTCAACCGTACCCCGGCGGTGACGGCGATCTTCCGCCATCTCGGCAAGGCCGGCGTGGAGTCCATCGGACGCTACGGCGGCTGGAAGTATTCCTTCATGGAAGAGACCATCCTGGACGGCAAGCGCTGCGCCGAACGCCTGACGGGAACGGCGTCCGCGCCCGAGGCCGCCGGCGAGTTGAGGGCTTTGAAATGAAACGCGCGATCCTCCTGATTCTGGCCGCCAGCGTGTTGTCGGCCTGCGTGGCCGAGACCGTGGAGCGCCGCCGCCCGCGCAAGGGGCCGGTCAAGGAAGTGGGCTTCGTGGACTTCGGCGGCGGACGGGTGCGCTACTCGGCGGAGGGCTGGGGCTGGGCGGTGGCCAGCCGCCGCCGCCTGGCGCTGAAGCTGATGGCGCGCAACTGCGGCAAGGAGCTGACGCCGGTGATCACCGACGAGTACACGCGCCAGGACGCCGACGCCGCGTACGCGGGCCAGGACATCAACTCGAGCATGGCCATCGGCGACAACCACTTCAACATCGAACACTACGTCCATCTCGCCTACGAGTGCCGCGTCCCCGGCGCGCCGGAGCCCGCCGTGTCCACGGCGGCCGTCCGCGCCCCGGTGATCGTGGTGCCGCCGGTGTTGGCCTCGACATCCACCGTCCCGTCCCCGGAGCCGCCCAAATGATGAAGCTTGACCGACCGCTGTGCGTGTTCGACCTGGAGGCCACCGGGACCGACGTCAACCAGGACCGGATCGTGGACGTGTGCGTGATGCGCTGGGAGCCGGACGGCAAAGAGACGGTGTTCTCCTCCTTGGTCAATCCCGGCGTGCCGATCCCGCCGGAGGCCACCGCCATCCACCACATCAGCGACGCCATGGTCGCCGCCGAGCCCACCATGAAGGACCTGGCCCCGCGCCTGCTGGAGATCTTCGAGGGCGCCGACATCGGCGGCTTCAACGCGACGCGCTACGACATCCCGCTGCTGACCAACGAGCTCAAGCGCGCCGGCTTCGACTTCCCCACGGCCGGCAAGCGCGTGGCGGACTCCTTCGTGATTTTCCAGCGCAAGGAGCGCCGCGACCTGACCGCCGCGTACAAGTTCTACTGCGGCAAGGACCTGGCCGGCGCTCACCGCGCCGAGGCCGACGTGCGCGCCACGGCCGAGATCTTGTTCGCTCAGGTGGATCACTACGCGGATCTGCCTAAGGACATGGCGGGTCTGGACGCGTTCTGCTCCGCGGTGGATCCGAGCCGCGTGGACGCCGATGGAAAATTCACTTGGAAGAACGGCGAGGCCGCGTTCAACTTCGGCAACAAGCACAAAGGCAAGACGTTGCGCGAAGTGGTGGCGCAGGACCGCGGTTATATCAACTGGATGGTGGACAAGGGTGCGTTCAGCGCTGATGTGGTGCGCATCTGTAGAGAGGCGCTGGAAGGCAAGTTCCCTGCGAAGAAGGCATAAATTACATGAGCAAAAAGGCGGTCGTGCTTTTATCCGGCGGTCTCGACTCGACGACGGCATTGTATTGGGCGAAAACGAAGGGGTACTCCGCCGTGGCCCTGGCCGTGCGGTACGGCCAACGGCATGTGAAAGAACTGTCCGCCGCGCGCGCGATCGCGCGGAAGGCGAAAATACCCATCCACGAAGTGTCGTTCACGTTGCCGTGGTTGAGCGGTTCATCGTTGACGAACAAATCGATGAAGCTTCCGCAGATCGCTTTGGCCAAGATCGGCACGGGCGCGATACCGTCCACTTATGTTCCCGGTCGTAATACGATTTTCCTCGCATTGGCGGCCTCTCTGGCGGATGCAATAAATGCCGAGGCCATCGTCATCGGCGCCAACGCGCTCGACTACTCCGGCTACCCCGACTGCCGCCCGCCGTTCCTCAACGCGTTCTCTAAAACGGCGCGACTGGGAACGAAGCGCGGCAGCGAAGGCAAGCCGTTGACGGTATTGGCGCCGTTGTTGCATCTGGACAAAAAAGACATCGTGCGTTTGGCCCAAAAAGTGGGCGCCCCGTTGAACCTGACCTGGTCGTGCTACGCGGGCGGCTCGCGTCCTTGCGGCCGCTGCGACTCCTGCCAGCTCCGCGCGAAAGGCTTCCGCGCGGCGGGCGCGGAGGATCCGGCGCTGTGACGGCGTCCGCGCTCAAGCTCTCCGACGACTCGCGCGCCCGGATGATCGAGGTGTTCTCCTCGCTCCAGGGCGAGGGACCGCGCGTGGGCGAGCGGCAGATCTTCGTGCGGCTGGGCGGCTGCAATCTTCATTGCGATTACTGCGACGAGCCCGACACCATCGCCATCCCCTCGGGAAAGGTGTGGTCCCTGGAGCGGGTGATGTCCAGTATTCTGTCGCTTCAACGAAAGCGCCCGCATCGCGCCGTGTCCTGGACCGGCGGTGAACCATTGCTCCACCCCGCGTTTCTCTCGCCGTTGATGTCATGGACCCACACCCTCGGCCTCGAGAATTATCTCGAAACCAACGGGACCTTGCCCGCCGCCCTGCGCGCCCTGGCGCCGTTGTGCGACGTGGTGTCCATGGACGTGAAGCTCCCGTCGTCCACCGGCCGTTCCACCTGGAAGCTGCACGAAGCGTTTCTCAAGGAAGCGCCCAAAGGCACCTTCGTGAAGGTGGTGCTCACCTCGAAAACCACCGACGCCGAATGGCGCCAGGTCCTGACGTTGATGAAGGGCGCCCCGCGCCAAATGCCGTTGGTGCTCCAGCCCGCCACGCGCTTCGGCGGCGCGGAGCCGGTCACGCCCGCGAAATGCCTGGAGTTCGAGGATATGGCCCGCCGGGTCGTGAGCGACGTGAGCGTGGTGCCGCAGTGGCATCACCTGTGGCGCGTGCGCTAGCGCGGGAATCGGCGACCGATTCGACTTACTCTGGAGCACGCATATCCACCTGACTACCCCTAATGCGTTCTCCGTGCGATTTGGCTAAGGGTTGTTGGTCCGCGCCGGACGCATTGCTCGATTAGTCGATAAAACAGCATCCCTCGGCTAGGCGAAAGGCGGCGGTTGAAGCGAAAT
>JAGWMT010000040.1 GCA_028871595.1 Elusimicrobiota bacterium | reverse complement strand
GCCCAGGCCGAGCTGCAGCGCCTGCGCGCGGTGTGCGGCGCGCTGGAGCGGCAGTCCGCCTCCGCGCGCGCCCAGTTGGAGGAACTCAAACGTTCCGCCGGCGAGTGGGAGCGCACGCAGGAGCGCTACAAGGCCGAATTCGTCGTGCTCCAGCGCAAGTGGGTGGAACGCGAGAAGGAAGTCCGCGCCGAGGCCACGGCTCAGTCCCTCCAGATGCTGGAGTCCGAGAAGACGCGGCTCAAGATCCAGGCTCAGGACGAGTTGAACCAGCGCGCGGCGAAGATCGCCGACCAGCTTCGGCAGGAGAACGAGGCCGAGCAGCGGCGCCTGGAGGCGAAGCTGCGCGCGGACCTGGAGGAGGAACTCCAGGGACGGCGCCAGGAGATGCAGGGCGAGATTTCGCGCTTGAACCGGGAGGTGTCCCAGAAGGACGCCGCGTGGTCGGAGCGCCTGCTGGCTAAGGAGTCGGACCTCCTGGCGGCGCGCGCGCGCGCCGACGAGAGCGCGGGCCGCTTGACCCGCGAGGAGGAGCTCCGGCAGGCGCTGGACCTCCGCGTCCAGGAGCTGGAGAAGGCGGCGCAGGACGGGCGCGAGGAGGCGGGACGCCTTTCGTCCATGCTGCGCGAAACGCAGCAGCGGCTGGCCGTCGCCGACGCCGAGCGCGCCCGTTTGGACCACGAGAAGACCGAGCTGGAGCGTCTGTCCACCGCCCAAGCCGCGCAGATCAACGGACTGCAGGAAGCGTTGGAGTCGACCCGCGTTCAGCTGGCGCGGGAGTCCCAGGTGGGCCGGATCGCGCAGAACGCCAAGGATCAGGCCGAGAAGTCGCTGGCGGCCCAGCGCGCCGAATCGGCGCGCGCCATGGCGGCTCAGAAGGCGGAGCTGGAGCGGATGTCCGCGGAGCGGGAGAACGCGATCCGCGAGGAGTCCGCGAAGGTGGCCGCCGCGCGCGAGGAGTTGGAGAAGGCCCGCGCCGAGGTGGACGGGGAGCTGACACGCGCCCGCGCCGAGGGAGAGGCTCAGGCGGCCGAGATCCGGGCCAAGGCGGAGGCCGAGGCCCGCGAGGCGCTCTCGAGCGAGAAGGCGCGCATGGAGGCGGAGCACGCCCGCGTCGCGGAAGAGGCCGCGCGGGAGACGGAGCGCGTCCGCGCCGAGGCCGTCGCGGAGGCCGCCGCCGCGCGGAAAGACGCCGAGGCGGCGCGCAAGGAGGTCTCCGCCGCCCGGGCGGACGGCGAGCGGGGGGCGCGCGCGTCCGTGGAGCGCGCGGAGGCGCGGGTGCGCGAGTTGTCGGCGCGCCTGGAGGAGCTCGAGGGCAAGGCAGCCGAGAGCGGGGCGAAGGCGGCGGATCTGGCGGCGAAGCTGGACGATTGCCGCAAGGAATCCTGGACGAAGCGCCTGTTCAAGAAGGGGGGCGAATGATCGCCCTGCACAAGCTCAACGGACAGGAGGTCGTCGTCAACGCCGAGCTCATCGAGACGCTGGAGCCCGGGCCGCAGACCGTCGTGCACCTGGCGACCGGCAACAAGGTGCTGGTCGTGGAGAAAGCTGACGAGATCGTGGCGAAAGTGGTGGAATACAGGAAGGCCGTGAACGCGGCGGGCAAAGCCGTCAACCCGATCGCGGGCTACGAGCGCGGCCCGGCTTAGGAGAAGAACCCCTCATGGACATCGCGACATTCGCCGGCATACTCGTATTCTTCGGCCTGACGGTGGGGATGATCTTCCACAGCGAGGGCGCGGCGGGCTTCAAGCCCTTCGCCAATCCCGAGGCGATCTTCATCGTCATGGGCGGCACCTTCTGCGCCACCTTGGTCAATTTCCCGCTCGCCCAGGTGATCGGCGTGGGCAAGATCATCAAGAAGACTTTGACCTCCCACGGCGAGGACACGTCCGACATCGTGGTCACCTTCGTCAATCTGTCCCAGAAAGCCAAGAAGGACGGCTTCCTGGCCCTGCAGAACGACATCAAGAACATCAAATCCGACTTCCTGCGCCGCGGCGTCCAGCTGGTCGTGGACGGCGCCGACCACGAGTTCATCCGGAACATGCTGGAGACCGAGATCGGCTTCATTCGCGAGCGGCACAAGGGCGGCGCCGAAATCCTCAACGCGCTGGGCACCTACGCCCCGGCGTTCGGCATCATCGGCACGGTCCTGGGCATGATCATGATGCTCTCGTCCATCGAGGACGTGTCGGCCGTGCCGCGCCGCATGGCGCTGGCCCTGGCCGCGGCGTTTTACGGGCTGGGCTCCGGGTACCTGGTCTTCCTGCCCATGGGCGGCAAGCTCAAGATGCGCTCCGAGGAGGAACTGCTGGTCAAGGAGATCATCATCCGCGGCGTCCTGCTTCTTCAGAGCGGGGCGACGCCGTCGGTGGTGGAGGCGAACCTGAAGGCCTACCTCGCCCCGTCGCAGCGCCTGATCGTGAAGGCGCCGCCGGCCGCTCCGGGCGCGCCGGGCGCCCCGGGGGCGCCCGCCGCCTAAGGCGAACTTATGCCTCTGCGCGCCCCGCGAGGGTTCATCGACGAGACGGACGCGAAGGTGGCCAAGGTCGGCCACCCGGCGCCGCCTTGGATGTCCAGCTACGCGGACCTGATGACCGAGCTGGTCTGCTTCTTCGTCATCCTGTACGCCCTGTCCGCCGCGCTGAACAAGAACGTCCAGAACGCGGCCGCCCAGGTGAAGGAGATGATGGACAAGGGCCAGATGAAGGGCGACGTCAAGATCGACAAGGACGGGCTCAAGATCACGCTGGAAGAGCAGGGCGGCGCGTCCTTCTTCGGCAGCGGCGCCGCCGAGCCCACGCCCGAGATCGACTCGAAGCTGGCGTTGTTGGTTCCCAGCCTGCGCAAGCTGGGCGCCGATCACGAGATCCTGGTCGAAGGGCACACCGACAACCAGCAGATTCACAACATGTATTTCGACTCGAATTGGGAGCTGTCCACCGCGCGCGCGACGAGCGTGACGCGCCTGCTGATCGAGAAATACGGGATTCCCGCGAACCATATCGGCGCCGTCGGCTACGGGGACACCCGGCCGATCGTGCCGAACGACACGCCGGAGGACCGCGCGAAGAACCGCCGGGTCGTCTTCTTCATCAAGGGCTCGTCCATTCCGAAGGCCGAGTTGGCGAAGACGCCGCCGGCCCCCGCCGCGCCGCCGCCTCCGGCCACCGCGACGGCGGGTCCGCCCGCGGAATCCGTTCCGCCCCCCGGTCCGGTCGGGGACACCGTCCCGCCCCAGCCCCAGCCTCAGGCTCCGACGGGAGGGCGTTAGCCAAATGGTAGAATACGGCATGAGCCGCCGCCTTCTTCTCGTCGGATTGCTGGCCGCGTTGGCGGCCGGGTGCGGGCCCTCGAACAAGAACGTCGTGGTCGAGGACTTCGCCGAGGGCCGCGTCGTGGACCTCTCGATCACCGAGAAGCTCACGGGAACCACGGAGATGCTGCTGTTCTCCATGGCGAAGAAGACCCAGTTCCTGGAAGGCTACATCCAGGGCGTCATCACCGACTATAAAGACAACCCGGTCCAGGGCGTGGTGGTCCGCGCGGTGGCCAGCGGAGAGGCCTCCGGCGACGAGGGCGGGGACCAGCCCACGGGCTTCGCCACGTCGTCCTTCGATCCCGGCGTCTCCGACACCAACGGCTTCTACCGTATCCGCTTCAGCCTTCCCATCCTGGGCGGCAAGGTGGACGTTCGCGGCCGCATGCTCTACAATCCGGGCTGGGAGCAGGAGCGCGACAACTTGGGCAAGGCCTACGAGCCGCAGACCAAGCAGAGCCAGTTCCGCCTCTTCTACGAGCGCAAGAACGGACGCATCATCTTCGCCGAAGGCGTGCGCAAGACGGTGGTGGCGGCCGTGACCGGCAAGGGCGTGCCGAAATCGGCGCCGCTTCCCGGGGCGAAGCCGCCGGAGGAGCCGAAGCCGGCCGACGCGGGCGCCGCGCCCGCGGGGAAGGCGGACGACGATCTGTTCAAGGGGTTCGGTTTCGGGCAATGACCTACCTGGATCACAACGCGACCACGCCCGTGCGTCCCGAGGTGATGGACGCGATGCTGCCGTGGCTGCGCGACGGCTACGGCAACCCCAATTCGGTGTACGCGCTGGGGCAGAAGGCGCGCGCCGCCGTGGAGGCCGCGCGCGAGAAGGTCGCCGCCTTGATCGGCGCGGCCGACGCCGCGGAGATCGTGTTCACCTCGGGCGGCTCGGAGTCCGACGTGCTGGCGATCGGGGGCGGCGCGTGGCAGGCCCACGACGAGTCGAAGGGGCGCCGCCGCCGGATCGTCACGACCAAGATCGAGCACGACGCGGTCCGCCTGCTCGGCTCGCAGTTGCGTCGCCGCGGCTTCGACGTGGCCGAGATCGGCTGCGGAGCCGACGGGATCGTATCCGCCGAGGAACTGTCCGCCGCCGTGGACGACGCGACGGCCGTGGTCAGCGTCATGCACGCCAACAACGAGACCGGCGCCTTCCAGCCCGTCGCCGCCGCCGCGGCCGCGGCCCGCGCGCGCGGCGCGTTAAGCCACACGGACGCGGTTCAGTCGCTGGGCAAGGTCGCCGTGGATGTCAAGACGCTGGGCGTCGACCTTCTGGCGTTGTCGGGACACAAGCTCAACGCGCCCAAGGGCGTCGGCGCGCTGTACGTCCGCCGCGGCGTGCGCCTGTCTCCGGTCGTCACCGGGCACCAGGAGAAGAACCGGCGCGGGGGCACGGAGAACGTGGCGGGCATCGTGGCGTTGGGCAAGGCCTGCGAGCTGGCCGGTCGCGAGCTGGCGGACGCCGCGGCCCACGCGCTTGCTTTGCGCCGGAAGATCGAGGCCGGAGTCCTGCGGATTTCCGGCTCCCGCCTCAACGGGCATCCGGAACGGCGCTTGCCCAACACCGCGCACTTCAGCTTCGAGGGACTGGACGGCCACCATCTGGTCGTGGCGCTGGATTTGGAGGGCGTGTGCGTGTCCAGCGGCCCGGCCTGCTCGTCGGGCGCCTCCACTCCGTCCCACGTGCTGACCGCCATGGGCCTGGACCCGCGCCTGGCGACCGGCTCGATCCGCGTCTCCGTCGGCTGGGGCACGACGGACGCCGACGCCGACCGTTTCCTGGCAGTCCTTCCGGGGGCCGTCTCGCGGCTGCGCGCCGCGGCGGTGCCGGCATGACCCGGATTTTGGCCGCGATGAGCGGCGGCGTGGACAGCTCCGTCGCCGCGGCCCTGCTGGCCGAGAGCGGCGCCGAGGTGGTGGGCGTGACCATGAAGCTCCTGGCGCGCGCGGAGACCGGTTTCGGCTGCTGCGGCTCGCCCGCGGACGTGGACGACGCCAAGCGCGTGTGCGAGACGATCGGCATCCCTCATTACGTCGCGGACATGGCCGAGCTGTTCGAGTCCAAGGTGATCAAGCCCTACGTGGATTCGTATCTCTCCGGCGCCACGCCGAACCCGTGCGTCGAGTGCAACCGTTCGGTGAAGTTCGGCCATCTGATGGCCCTGGCCGACGCCTGGGGCTGCGCAACGGTCGCCACGGGCCATTACGCGCGCGCCTCCGACGGGAGACTGTTCAAGGCCCGCGACGAGCGCAAGGATCAGACCTATTTCCTCTATTCGCTGACCTCGAAAGAGTTGGCGAAGGCGGCGTTCCCGGTCGGCGAACTGACCAAGGAGCAGGTCCGCGACAAGGCGCGAGCCTTGGGACTGCGCACCGCGGACAAGCCCGAGAGCATGGAGACGTGCTTCGTGCCGGCGCGGGACGTGCGCGGGTTCGTGGCGGCCCGGCCCGAGGCGGCCGGCGCCGCGGCGCTGACGCGCGGCCCGATCCGCGCCACCGACGGCCGCGTGCTCGGGGAGCACGAGGGCCTGGCGTCCTTCACCGTGGGCCAGCGCAAAGGCCTGGGGCTGACGTCTCGGGAGCCGTTGTACGTGGTGCGTCTGGAGCCGGACACGAACACCTTGGTGGTGGGCGCCGAAGGCGAGACGCTGGCGGGGTCGCTCCGCGCGAACGGGGTCACCTGGACGAACGGCGCGCCGTCGGGGCCGCGCCGCGCCGAGGTGCGCGTGCGCCACCGCCACCCGCCGGCGGCCGCGACGTTGACGCCGGTCGCGGGAGGCGTCGTCGAGGTCCTCTTCGACGCGCCGCAGCGCGCGCCGGCGCCGGGGCAGGCGGCGGTTTTCTACGACGGGGACGAGGTGCTGGGCGGCGGAACCATCATTCGCGGAGGTCTTCTATGAGGCTGCTCCTTTTCATTTCCGCGTTCGCGGCGTTGTCGGCGGGGCTTTCGGGCTGCGCCGCCTTGACGGGCAAGGACGAGGCGACGATGGACTTCGACAAGGACACCAGCGCCAGCGACGAAAGCGTGCGCGAGGACCGCGCGCGGAGCAGCCTGCGCGCGCTGGAATCGGCCATCTCCGACTACGTCAAGGCGGAGAACCGGATTCCCGAGAAGATCGAGATTCTGGTCCCGAAGTACCTGGCGGCGGTTCCGCCTCTGGACGTTCCGGCCTGCGGGCGGGAGACGGATAAGGTCCAGAACTATCCGTCGAACGTCCTCCGCGACGGGCAGGTGGACGGGGCGCTGCTCCGGGGCACGGGCCGCTGGGGCTACGTGTACGACAGCAACCGCGTGGTCGTTTTCGTGGACTGCCTGAAGCCGTCCAGCAAAGGCATCCCGTGGTACCAGGAGCGCGGCGTCAACTGATGCCGCGCGCCTCGCACACGCCGTCGAGCAGGGCGTTGAGGGCGTCGCAGGCGTCGGACACGGCGGATTTGATCTCGGCGCCCAGCTTCGGGTCCCGCGCCAGCTCGGCCAGGAGAACGTTCTTTTCCTCGGCGGAGTGCCAGGCGTCCATGGACTCGTGCACCTGGAAGAAGCCGAGCGCGTCGGACGAATCGAGGGCGTACTTGGACTTCAGGCCCTCGATCTTCGTCTTGGCGACCGCGGGCTGCTGCGCCTCGTAGGCGTACAGCGCGGCCAAACCGGTCTGCCAGGAGCCGCGGGAAAGGCGGTCGAACGTCGCGACGCACGCGTCGGTGCCGGCGTGGGCCTGCGCGCCCAGGACCGAGGCGCGGTCCGCGCCAACGGAGCCCGCGAAGCGCAGCCAAAGCTCGGGATGGTTGTCCGGGCCGGCTTCCTCGTGGTTCAGGTTCTCGAGGAGCATCTGCCGGGTCTTCTGGTCGGGGCAATTGGAGTGGACCGCGCTCACGTAGCGCGGGAAACGGGCCTCCTGGCGGTAGTACTGTTGCGCGTAATGCGCCAGGTCCTCGCGCGTCAGCTGGCCCGCGGTCCAGGCCTGATAGAACGGATGCTTGAGGAGGGACTTCGCTTCGAGCACGGCTTCGATGTCGGACCAGAGGGTGTTCATGGGGAGCTCCGTTTCGTGCGGGGGTTTAGGAACGGCAATATACAATAATTTAGGCGTAATGGCGGAGGAAGGCCTCGGCGTCTTCCGCCGGGCAAAGCCCGGCCGCGCGGCGCGCCAAATGCTTGCCGAACGCGGCGCCCAGATAGGCCAAGGCGTGAGCCTCGCGCAGGCGCGGGCGGGTTTTAAGAAAATTCTTCAGCGCGGGCGACGGCGGGGTCCAGCCCGGGATGGGGCCGACGGGGCGGCCGTCGAGGGTCAAGGTCTGCGTCGAGGCGCGTGCCGTCACGCCCAGCTTGCGGCACGCGGCGTCCACCGCGGCCTCGGCCATCACGCGGTAGTCGGACATCTTTCCGCCGCCGATGGTCAAAAGCCCGGGGATGCCGTCCCGGGACTCGTGGTCGAACACCTCGAAGTCGCGCGACAACAGCTTCTCGGCGCCGGGCTGCCCCAGGATGGGACGGGAACCAACGATCGTGGAGTCGGGCGCCTCCGGCCAGTCCGCGAAGTAGCGACGCACCGAGCGGATCAGGTAGCCGGTCTCCTCCGGCGTGGTGCGGACCTGGTCGGGGTCCGCCGGACCGGGCAGGTCGGTGGGACCCACCCAGGTGCCCAGGGGGGACGGGACGACGAACACGTACCGTTCGCGGTCCTCCGCTTCCAGCAGCAGGCCGACGGGAACGCGCTTGGGGTCCTTCCAGATCAGATGGGTTCCCTTCATCAGCCGCAGAGGCAACGCGGCGCCGGCCATGCGCGCGACCTTGTCCACCCACGGTCCCGAGGCGTTGACCACCACGCGCCCGCGCAGTTCCCGCCCCGCCGCGTTCACGCCCGCGATCCGCTTCCCGTCCTTGATCAGCGAGTCGGCCGGGGTTCTCAGGAGAATGTCCGCTCCGGCCGCGCGCGCGGAGTCCAGCGTCCTTTCGGCCAGCCTCTCGGCGTCCACCCACCACTCGTCGAAGGCCAAGGCGCCGAGCAATCCTTCGGTCTTCAGACCGGGAATCAGGCGCGCGCAGGCCTGGGCGGTCAGACGCATGTGCGGACGGCCGTATTTCATGGGCTGGAAGCGGTCGTATTCCTCGAAGAGGGTCTCCACCGTCTCCAAGCCGCGCGCGTGGCCGCGGTAGACCGGCCAGACGATCGGCATCCGGGTCAGCAGGTCGCCCGCGGTGCGCACGATGTGGCCGGAGTCCCAGCACGTGGCGTGAGTGGTGAGGCGGTCGTAGAGGAGATAGCGCACGCCGCCGTGGATGAGATGGGTGGATGTGCGCGTGGTCCCGCAGCCGGGCTCGCCGCGTTCGACCAGGGCGACGCGCAGGCCGCGCAGGGCGGCGTCGCGCGCCACCCCCGCGCCGGTGACGCCCCCGCCGACGACGACCACGTCGTATACCCCGGACATGGCCAGAGTGTAGGCTTCGCGGCGCGGCCCGTCAAGTTATACAATGGCGCATCCCGCGATGAGAGATTTTTTCGCCGACACGCGCAAAGCCGCCGCCGTCGTCTTTCTGGCGGCGCTGGTTCTCCGGCTGGGCTTCCTGTGGAGACAGGGTCCGCCTCCGGTCCTTCTGGGCGACGCCGTCGAGTATCACGCCTACGCGGTCCATCTGCTGGACACGGGGTCCTACACCGGCTTGGCCGCCGACCGGGCGACCCGGGTCCCCGGCTATCCGTTGTTTCTGGCCGCCGTGTTCGCCGCGACCGGCCGTTCGGTTCCGGCCGCGCTGCTCGCCCAGTGCCTATTGGGCGCGGTCACGTGCGTCCTGCTGATGGGGCTGACCTCCGAGATTTTGCCGTTTCCGTGGCCGGTGTTCGCCGGGCTGGCCGCCGCGTGCTACGGGGGACTGGTCGTTCCGTGCGCCGAGCCTTTGAGCGAGAGCCTGTACAGTTTTTTCCTGGTGCTGTCGCTGCGCGCTCTCTATAAATCGGATTGGACGCCGGGGCGTCGCGCGCTGTGCTTCGGCGCCCTTTCCGGATATCTTTATCTGATCCGCCCGGAACCGCTTCCGTATATCGCGGCGACCTCGCTTCTTTTGCCTCGTCTTTTTTCGCGCTTCACCTACCGCGACACGGCGAAGGCCTTGGCCGCGGCGGCCTTGGTCGCCGGGCTTTGGGTCGGGCGCAACGCCGTCGTGTTCCGGCGCCTGATTCCCGCCAGCACGGTGGGCAAGAGCGTCGGCTACCTGAGCCTGCACCTGCCCGCTCATCGGCTGGGCCTGGCGCCGGAGCCGCGTCACGTTCCGTCCGCCGAACTTGGAGAATTGGCGCGGGACACGGATTTCGGGACGGCGTACAAAGAGCTTTCCGGCCGTTTGACCTGGCCGCAGCTCGCGCGCTGCTACGTCTTCAATCTCGCGACGATCCTGTACCCGTTTCTTCCGGAATACGATTGGACGTACGTGCTTCTCATTCCTTTTTGGCTGATCGGTTTCATTCTGGCCGTGAAACGCAAGGAATTGTGGCCCATGGCCGGTTCGGTGGTTTGCTCCTTGGGGGTGTTCACGTTCTTCGGCGGACCCGCGTCCCGCTACCGGCAAGGCATCGCGCCTTTCTTTATTTTGCTGGCGGCGGCGGGCGCGTGGTCTCTCGCGGAAAGAGCCGGCGCGTCCAAATTCCGCCGTTGGGGCGCGGCCTGGCTCGGGGTAAATCTGCTGATTTGGATTGGACAATCGCAGTTCCGGGACCTGATTTTGGCCGTGCTTGACAGTGCCGGGGTACGGGGCTATACTCGCTGAAGGCCCTCCCGCATGTACGTCCCCCTCGATGAGCCCGTCACCGTCGCCAACGTCGCCGCGCCCACCCGGCGCGCGATCACCACGGCTCACGACCACGCCGGCCATCTTCACCGGATCGGCCGCTTCCCGGCCAAGCCCAAGATCCTGCTCCTGGAGCCGTTCTACCCCGCCGAGGCGGCGTGGGGGAGCGTCAAGGTCGAGCAGGGGTTCCTTCCTCCGCTGGGCCTGATCTCCATCTACCGCTGGCTCAAGGACAAAGGCTACGACGCGGCGTTCGCGGACACGCAGTTCGGCGATTTCACCGAGCAATCACTGAAGGCGTTCCTGCGGGAAGGCCGCTACGATCTGGTCGGGCTGCCGCTGTTCACGCCGACGGCCGACCACGTCTTCCACACGGCGCGCCTGATCCGCGAGGTGCTGCCCGACTGCGTCATCGTCTACGGCGGCGTCCACGCCACGTCCATGTCGGCGGAGACGCTGGAGGAGTCGCCGGAATGCGACTTCGTGATCCGGCGCGAGGGCGAGCTGACGATCACGGAGTTGATCGAGGCGCTCAAGCGGCATAAAACCGATTATTCGGGGATCGTCGGTCTGACGTGGCGCAAGGAAGAGCGCACGGCCATGCTCAATCCCGACCGTCAGCTCCTGCCGGACCTGGACGAGCTGCCGCGCGGGATGTTCGGCGACCTGGACCTGGCGCGCTACGTCCCGCATCCGACCCAGTACGTGAGGCTGCCCAATTACCCGTTCGTCATGCAGCGCGGCTGCCCCTATCCGTGCACCTTCTGCGAGGCGCACGTGGCCCTGGGCAAGAAGCTGCGCCTTCTCACCCCGGAGCGCGTCGTCGAGGAGTTGAAGATCCTCAAGTACGAAAAAGGCGCCCGCGGCATCTACTTCCAGGATTCGACCTTCACGATCAACCGGGAGTACATCACCAAGGTCTTCGAGTTGATGATCAAGGAGGGCGTCAACGACCTGCTCTGGTCGTGCACGACGCGCACCGACCGCGTCGATCCCGACCTTCTGGCCCTGATGCACGCGGCGGGCTGCCGCAACATCCTCTACGGCATCGAGTCCGGCAACGAGCAGTCGCTGAGAGTCATCCGCAAGGGCATCACGGTCGAGCGCCAGGCGCAGGGCGTGGAATGGACGCACAAGGCCAAGATCACGATGACCAACAGCTTCATCATCTGTCTCCCCGGCGAGACCGAGGAAATGGTGGCCAACACGATCCGGTACGCGAAGCGCCTCGCCGCGCAGATGAGCCTGTTCTACCTTCCGGTTCCGTACCCCGGTTCGGATCTCTATCAGGCGTGCAAGGCCGACGGGGGCATGCGCGAGTGGGACAATTGGGGGGATTTTCTCTCCATCGACTTCGACGATCCGATCTACGTCAACCCGCTCATCGGCAAGGAGCGCATGCGGTACTGGTACCGCCAGGCGTTCGTCGAGTATTACACCTCGCCCCGCGTCTGGATGAGCAACCTCAAGGCGCTGGCGCGCAACGGCGGCGTGAAGCGCTACCTGCGCGGCGTGAACGCCCTGCGCGCCCTGGTGGGGCGCAACCCCGGACGCGGCCTGCTCCCCGCCCGCACCGAAGGCGCGGCGACCTAGGCTTCGCATGAACCGGACACGCTTCTACCTGCTGGCCGTCCTCGCCTTCGCGATCGTCGGCAGCGGCTCCCTGGCCCTGCGCAAGCTCCTGCTGGGACTGCCGCCGATGCAGGCGCTGGAGGATTACACGCCCTCGCTGACCACGCGGGTTTACGACGTGAAGGGCAACGTCATCGCCGAGCTGTCCATCGAGAAGAGGGCGCTTCTGCCGTTGTCCAAGATCCCCGTGGACCTGCAGAGCGCCGTCATCGCCGTGGAGGACGACGCCTTCATGCGGCACTGGGGCATCTCCCCCAAGGGCATGGTCCGCTCCGCGATCCGCGACTTCATCGCGCGGCGCGTGGTGCAGGGCGCGTCCACGATCACGCAGCAGCTGGCCAAGCAGATATTCCTGAAGCCGGAGCGCAAGATCTCGCGCAAGATCCGCGAGGTCCTGCTGGCGCTGGAGATCGAGCGGAACTTCTCCAAGCAGGAGATCCTTCAGCTGTACCTCAACCAGGTCTATTTCGGCGAGGGCGCCTACGGCGCCCAGTCGGCGGCGCGCAACTACTTCGGCAAGGAGGTCTCCGAGCTGTCCTTGGCCGACTGCGCCCTGCTGGCCGGCCTGGTCCGCGCGCCGAGGGCGAACTCCCCGTTCTTCAATCCGGAAAACGCGCGCCGGCGCCGCTCGGTGGTCCTGCAGCGGATGTACGAAGAGAAGATGATCACCTCGGTGGAGCGCGACGCGGCCAATGCCCAGCCCATCCCGCTGTCGCGTCCCGTGGGTCTGGAGACGCAGGCGCCCTTCTTCGTGGAGCACGTGCGCCGCCACCTGGAGCAGAAGTACGGGACGGCCGCGGTGTGGCGCGGCGGCCTGAAGATCTACACGACCCTCGACCTGGATGAGCAGAAGAAGGCCGAGGAAGTGATGGAAAAGGCGCTGAGCGCGTTCGACGCGAAGGCCCAGGCCGACCAGGACAAGAAGATCAAGGAGCTGACGGCCGACGGAGCGCCGCTCCCGCCCGATATTTCGACGGCGCCGCTGGCGAAGATCCAGGGGGCGTTCGCCCTGATGGACGTGAAGACGGGCGCCGTGCGCGCGATGATCGGCGGGCGCGACTCCCATTTCAACCGGGTGATCCAGGCCAAGCGCCAGCCCGGCTCCACGTTCAAGCCGTTCGTGTGGGCCGCGGCGCTGAACTCGGGCATGACGCCGGCCACCTTGGTGGACGATTCTCCGCTCGCGTTCTATTTCGACGGGCGGGACTGGCGCCTGCTGGAGGGGGCCACGGACCAGTATTCGATCAATCTGGCCACGCAGCCCTTCGCGGCCTCGCCCGACTTCAAGATCTGGGTACCGAACGACTTCGACGGCAAGTTCCTGGGGCGGATCACCCTGCGCACGGCGCTGGCGGATTCGCGCAACATCGCCTCGATCAACCTGATCACGCAGGTCGGCCCGCCGCTGGTGGTGGAGATCGCGCGCCGCGCCGGCATCCATTCCGATCTTGAGCCGGCTCCGGCGTTGGGGCTGGGAGCGTCCGTGGTCACGCCCATGGAGATGATCGCCTCCTTCGGGACGTTCGCCAACGGCGGCATCGCGGTGACTCCATACACCGTGGAGCGCGTCGAGGATTCGACGGGGAAGGTGCTGGAATCCCACGTTCCTTCCGATCATGAGGCGATCTCGCCCCAGGTCGCCTATCTGGTGGCCAGCATGATGAAAAGCGTGGTCCAGGGGGGCACGGGCCAATACGCCCGCCGCCTGAACCGCCCGCTCGCGGGCAAGACCGGCACGTCCAACGACAACCGCGACCTGTGGTTCATCGGCTACACGCCCGATTTGGTGGCCGGGGCGTGGATGGGCTACGACGATTTCGGCACCTTGGGCCGCAAGGACTGGACCGGCGGTTCCACCGTGGTGCCCTGGTGGACCGAGATCATGGCCGACGTGCTCAAGGACATGCCCAAGCGCGACTTCCCGGTGCCTCCGGGGATCACCTTCGCGGCGATCGACTCCGCCACCGGCATGCTCTTCGGGCCGAACTGCCCGAAGAAGAACAAGTTCCTGGAGGCATTCCAGACCGGAACGGAGCCCAAGAAGTATTGCGACGTCGATCACTCCAAGCCCGTGGACGCGCAGCTCGCCGGGGACGGCGCGATCGGCGCGCCGGCCGATACGCCCGGCTCGGTCCTGCCTCCGACGCTGGGCGCGTCCACCGCGGCGCCGGCCGCGGTCTCTCCCGAGGCCTCCCCGGCCGCCGACCAGCCGCCCCCGCTGCCGACCGACGAGGACCTGGAGAACGGCAAGCCCGCTCAGGGCTCCGAGGAGCCGACGGGGCTGGAATAGGCCGGGGGGCCTTCGGCCCCGTCGCATCTTCTAGGCCGAAACGACCTTCCCGGCCGCGCTCCGGGAAGGTATCTTTCCCTTGATGAAGAGCCATCGGGGTATCGCGGTCTGGGCGCTTGCCGCCGCCCTCGCGTGCGCCCGGGGCGCGCGGGCGCAAAGCGGAGCGGCCCCCGACCTGAGCCGGATTCTGGGCGACGCCGCGGCCGGCCTGGGTGTTCCGGTGCCGCCTCTTCCGCCTGCGCCTCCGGTTCCCCTCGCCCAGCCCGACGCCACCCTGGAGGCCGAGTCCGGGCAGGTCAATTTCCAGTACGCCGAAATGGTGGACCGCATGGAACGGATGAGCCGCACCGTCATCGGCCGCAATAAACGGGGCCGGCGGCGGGCGACGATCATCAAGACCGGCGCCATCGCGGCCGACCGTGTGGAGCGGGGTGAAATCCAATACGTGGTCCTGCACGCGTCCGGCGGCGGCGGGGCGTGCGGCGGATCCGTGTCCCACTTGTTGAGCTCTCGGAGCGCGGCGCACTTCATCGTCTGCCGGGACGGGCAGGTGACCCGGATGGTGCGTATCGAGAACATCGCCATCCACGTGAAGAACCGCGCCATCGACGACGCGTCCGTCGGGATCGAAACGGAATCGGGCAGTCCGGCCCCTCCGTACTTTATCCATGGGGACTGGGACCCGATCCTTTACTGGCGCATGTACGCCTCGGTCGCCTGGCTGGTGCGAGCGGTGGCCAAGGAAACCGGTCTTCCCCGCGACCGGGCGCACATCATCACGCACCGGGAGGCGGACCTGGGCATCCCCGGGGCGCATGTGGATCCCGGTCCCGATTTCGACGGCACCGCCGACCCCGCCGCGCCCGGCGCGCCGGCGGTCCCTTACGACGCGCTGTCGTTGCGCTTTCCCGGCGAGAACGTGACCCCGCGCGAGTATCTGATGCGGCTGATCAACGACGACCTGCCTCCCCAGATTTGGATGCTGTCCTCCAAGGTCGCGGCCGATCAGGTCGAGGTCAAGGACACCAACAAACTGGGCCTGTCGCACGTGACGATTTGGAGGCTGGACGCGCACGACAAGCCCGAGGTGAAGCAGTATGAGTGGTCGGCCCCGTCGCAAGGGATGCCGCCGGACGTCTTGATGGTGGTCGCGCCGACCGCGACGGGGGACTACCGGGTTGTCGCGCGCGATCTGGTGGGCAACACCTCCAGCGCCTTGCTCAAGATCGCCCCTGGCGTCGCCGCGGTCCCCGCGCTGTTTCCCGGACGTAGACGCTGACGGGATCGGCCATCCAGCGGTGAATGTCCCGCGCGGCGGCCAAGGCGCTTTGGATGCGTCCCGTCTCGCGGCGGTTGTAGGCGAAGCCCTTCTCCGCCAAGCGCGCCACCCAATAACGCTTCGGCCGGGTGTTCACGTGGTGATGCCCTTCCTGGCCGGGCTGGGCGGCCGACAGGATCAGGCGGTCGCCGAAGCGGAGGATATTCTCCAGGAAGGCGTCGGCGAGGTCCTCCGGGATGTGCTCGGCGACCTCCAGGCACAGGGTCAGGTCGAAACGGCCCCAGGGATTTTCGAACGGCGCGGTCAGGTCCCGGATATGAAACGCGACGGGATAGGCGAACTCGGAGGGCGGGAGGACGCCGTCCACGGTCACCACCTCGGTTCCCTTCGCGGCGAACAGGTGGGAGTAGACCCCGCAGCCCGCGCCCAGATCGATCAGGCGCTTCGGACGGTAGAGTTCGTGCAGGACGTCGGTCACGGCGGAGGCGGAGCGCGCGTAACGCGCGTTGGTCCGGCCCCACTCGGCAAAGAACGCCGCGTCGTAGATGCGGGCGAGGTCGGGCATCATCAGCGTATTGTACACTTCAAACATGGATGATCAAGATAAGTCGGTCTGGGGGGGCGTGGCCCTCTTCGTCGTCGTGGTCGCGGGCGGCGCGCTGATCTACCGCTTCGCCTCCGCGCCGCCGCCCGCCGCGGCCCCGGCCGCTCCCGCGCCCGCCGCCGCGCCGGCGGCCGCTCCCGCCGCGGCCTTGCCGAAATTGGAGGAGAGCGATGACTTTTTCCGCGGGCGAGCCGCCGCGCTGTCGTCCGACCCGCGCTTCGCGGGGTGGTTGAAGAACGGCGATTTGATTTCGCGTTTGACGGCGGCCGCGAACATGATCGCGGCGGGGAAGGTCCCGGCCGACGCCCTCAAGTTCCTGGCCCCGGCCGCGCGCTTCCGGGCGCTTCGGCGCGGCGGGAAAATCTACGCGGACCCGCGCGGCTACGCGCGCTATGACGCGCTGGCGGCGGGCGTTTCCTCGGTGGACGCGAAGGCGGCCGCGGGATTATTCCTGGACCTCAAGCCCTTATTCCAAGAGGCGTGGAATTCGCTGGGCGAAAAGAGCGGCGACGTCCAGGCCGTGGTTCTGCGCGCGCTCGGCGAACTTTTGCGGACGCCGCGATTGACGGGGAAGGAAGAATTGGCCGAAGGGAAAAAAGGGCTCACCTACGTCTTCGCGGACGGCGCCATTGAACGGCTCAGCCCCGCCCAGAAGCAGCTGCTTCGCATGGGGCCGAAAAACGCGGCGGCGATCCAGGGCAAGCTGCATGAGATCGCGCTGGCGTTGGGCGCGACCGAGAGCGGCCTGACGTCCCAGGGGGACCGATGAAACGCCGGCCCTTGGGGAAATCCGGGATCCAGGTCGCGCCCCTCGCCTTCGGCGGGAACGTGTTCGGCTGGACGGCGGGGAAGGCGGACTCGTTCCGGCTGCTGGACGCGTTCGTGGCGGCGGATCTGAATCTCATCGACACCGCCGACGTGTACTCGAAGTGGGTGCCGGGCAACAAAGGCGGGGAATCCGAAACCATCATCGGCGAGTGGCTCAAGCGCAGCGGCAAGCGCGACCAGGTGGTCATCGCCACGAAGTTGGGGATGGATCTGGGGCAAGGTCGTAAGGGTTTGTCGAAGGCGTGGATGGCGCGGGCCGTCGAGGATTCGCTGAAGCGTCTCCAGACCGACCGCATCGATTTATATCAAGCGCACGTGGACGACGCGGAGACTCCTCCGGAGGAGACGTTGGCCGCCTTCGCCGACTTGATCAAGCAGGGCAAGGTCCGCGCCATCGGCGCGTCCAATTTCACCGCGTCGCGGCTGGCGGTCGCGCTGGAGACCAGCGCGCGCCTGGGACTGCCGCGCTACGAGACGCTCCAGCCGCTGTACAACCTCTACGACCGCGCCGAGTTCGAAAATGAGCTGGAGCCGCTGTGCGTTAAGAACGGACTCGGCGTGATCGGCTACTTCTCTTTAGGCAGCGGCTTTCTCACCGGCAAATACCGCTCCGACAAGGACCGGGAAGGCCGCGCCCGCGGCGAGCGCATCGCGCGCTACATGACCCCGCGCGGGTT
>JAGWMT010000039.1 GCA_028871595.1 Elusimicrobiota bacterium | reverse complement strand
GCAGGCCGGTGCGGGGGTCGGGCGTCGCCTCGAACCACAGGACTCGTCCGGACGCCTCCCGCTCGCGCAGATCGGCCAACGTGGTGGTGCGCACCGGACCGTCGCCGCCCGCGGCGCCCGCGGTCAGCGCGACCTCGGCCGTCTTCAGCGTGGCGGTCAGCGCCGCCTCGCGGGCCGCGTCCGCGCGCCGCGCCCGCGCCTGGTTCAGACGCTCGCGCGCGGCGTCCTCCCCTTCGATCACCTCGCGCCAGCCCTGCGCCAGGGCCGCGCCGGCGTCCTTGGGGGACAAGTCGGGCACGTCGGCGGGCCGCAGGAAGCGTTTCCCGCCGATCACCGTCACCCGCCCGGCCAGCTTCGCCTTGGCCAGGTCCTCGACGGTCGCCCAGTCCGAGTCGCCGTCCTTGCCGCGCAGCGCCACCAGCGCGGGGATCGAGTCGGGCTTGCCCGTCCACTTGGTGCGCAGGTTCCGAAGGAAGGCCAAAGACTCGCCGGCCGGGCCGACCTCGCGCGATTCGTCGTTGGTGAAGTTCAGCGCCCGCAGGCGGCTCTCATCCAAGGTGATCGCCGCGTCGATGGTCAGCAGGCCGCGCCCGTATTGGAGACGGTCGCGGCGGCGGGCCAGGCTGTCGCGCACGCCGTACAGCGCGTCGAGCGAGCGCGCCCACCCGGCGTCGGACGCGGCTTCCTTCGCGGACAGGGCCTTTTCCATCTCCGCGTCGAAGGCGTCGAGCGCGCTCACATACGCGTCCAGCGCCTTGTCCTTGAGGAGATGGTCCTCCGCGCCGCCGTCGCGCGCCAGCCAGGAGGCGAGCGCCTGGCGCCGCGCCTGATCCGCCCGCGTCTGCAGGGTCTCCAGCCGCGCCATCTCCGCCTTCTGCGCCGGCGAGCCGCCCAGCGCCGCGGAGAAGGTGGACCTCAGTTCGCCGCGGACGCCGTCGCCGCGGCTCAAGTCCCCGGCCGTGGCGGCCGCCTGCGCGGTCACGTCCGAGCGCAGGAAGTCCATCAGCCCGGCCCAAGACGTCGAATGCGCCGCGTCGCCGTCCTGAAGGCCCGAGAGGACGCGGCCCAGCACTTCCTCGATGGCCCGGCGCCGCCCTTGAACGTCGGTCTTCGTGAGCAGGTCCAAGGTCTCCGCCGGCGTGAAGTCGTTGCTGCGGACCCCGTCCGCGTCCCGGGACGCGGTCCGGTAGCGCGCGGACAGGTCGCGCAGCGAGGCGCGGACCGAGTCGGGCTGGCCGGCGAGCAGGTCCTCGACGCGGCGCTCGAAATCCGGATCCTTCATGCGGTCCGCCCAGTAGGCCAGGAGCTTTTCGCGCGGCGTGCGCTCCATCGGGTCGTCCGGGGTCGTCGTCCGGGAGAGGGCGGAGCCGCCCAAGGTCGGCGCGGGATTGATGCCCAAGGCCGTCAACTCGGTGGTCAGGCGGGCGAAGTCCTCGCGCAGGGCGTACAGGGAGGAGACAAACGCCTCCTGCGCGGCCTGAGCCTCGGCGGCGGCGGCGGCGGCCTCGGACACGGGCGCCATCCGCAGACGCACGCGCTCCAAAGTCGCGCCCAGCGCCCGGCGGGCCGTCGTCTCGCGCAGGCGCGCGGCCGCCACCAGCCGCGTCTTGTCGGCCACGGACGCCATCAGCGCGTGGAGAAGGAGCCCCAAGGATTTCAACCGGTCGCGGGACTCCAGCTCTCCGCGGAGCGCGTCGTCCAGGATGGAGGTCAGGGAATCTTGAATCTGCTCGGGCTTCGGCGCCTCCAGGAACGCGCCCGACACCCACTGCCCCTTGAACAGGCCGAAGGCCGCCACGGGCGTGAAGCCGCGGGAACTCATGCGCTCCGCGATCAGGTCGGCGCGCAGTTCCGGAACGCGGTTGCGCCCCGCGCTGTCCTGGAGGTCCTTGGGCAGACCGTCCAGGAACAAGGTCCGCCCGACGGACTCCAGGTCCAGGGATTCGGCCTCGTCCAGGTAGCGGCTCGCGACCGCGGCCAGGTCCGCGTCGCCGTCGGCCGGCATCACGTCGAGCAGGCGGGCGGGCTTCACGCCGGGAGGCAGATGCAGGAGCGCGGCGGCTTCCGCCAAGTCCCCGTCCACCCGGGCCCGCGCCGTGTCGCCCAGGCCCACGCCCTCGGACCAGCGCAGCAGGCCGGCGCCCAGGCGCAGGCGCGACAGCAGCAGTTCCGCGCGCGCGTCCGCGCCGGCCGTGTCCAGGCGGCGGCGCTCGTCGGCCGCCTTCTCGCGCAGGTCGGCCAGCATGGCAAGCGCGGCGGGAGGCGTGAGGGGACTGCGCAAGCGGGCTTCCACCCAGCCTTCGGTGAATTGCCGGCCGATCGGATCGCCGGCCAAGGTCTCGCGCGCGTCGTACCAGCGCACGTTGCCCTGCATTTCGACGGCGCCCGGAGCCGAGATGGCCCCGGAGTCGGCGCTCGCCTCGCTGGGGAAGGTCGCGCGTTCCTCGGCCTGGCGCAGGCGGTCCTCCAGCTCGGCGTAGGACGAGGGCAAGGCGCCGTCCGCCGCGTCGGAAACGCCGCCGCCCCACGACGCGATCTGGGCCGAGAGCAGGTCTTCCTGACGCCCCAACTCCAGGTCCTGCAGGCGACTCTCCGGATCCGCGCGCCCCGCGAGCGCGGCGCGGGCGGCCCGGACGGCCGACAACTGGGCGGCCAGGCGCGCGCGCACGGCGGGGACTTCGGCGTCGAAAGCCTCGAGCGCGCGTTCGGCGTCGATCGTGCGCTCGCGCGCCAGCGCCATCAGCTCCGGCGAGGCGACGGCGTCGCCGGACAGCGCGGCCACCAGGCGGCCCAACGACTGTCCGATCAAAGAGATCGGCTCCAAGCGCAGCTGGTCCACGTGCAGGTTCTTGTCCACGGCCAGCTCCGTCGCGCGCGCGATCTTGACGCGGGAGTCGAGCGCGTCGCGCGCCGCGGCGACCGGATCCAAGGCCGCCGCGCGGCCGCCGTACGAAGTCAGGGCGGCGGCGGTGTCGGGGGAGAACTTGAGCGCCGCGTCCAGGGGGCGTCCCAGCATCTGGTTCATCGCCGCCGTCGTCTGCCGCCGGCGCGAGAGCAGGTCGGCGTACGCGGCGCGGGCCTCGGAGAGGCGGTAGGCCTGGTCCGAGGAGCCGTCTTGCGCGGATTCCAAGCCCGGCAGAAGCTCGTCGCGGTAGAGCGCGATCTGCTTGTCCAGCCAGCTGCCGTCGATCGTCGCCTGCGTCAGGCTGAGCGCGGCGTCGGCCCGCGCCTTGTCGCGCAGGCGGGAGTAAAGGCCGGCCTCGGCCCCGGTCCGGGCCACGTCCAGCTGGCGCAGCTCCTCGGGAGCCAGCTGGATGCCGACGATCGGCATGGCCGACAGGCCGGTGATCCCGAACGCCGGCAGCAGCGCCAGGCCCGTGGCCGTCAGGTTCGTGCCCAGGTTCACGTCCACGTCCACCTTGCGCACGCGCCGGTCCGCCGCGGCCAGCAGCTCCGCGGCCGCCTGGGAGCGCAGCGCCAGGGCCTCGTAATCCGAAGAGGTGCGCGTGGCCTGATCGAAGGCCTGCTTCATGTCGGCCGGCTCCGCGTACGTCGCGTCCGCCGTGCCGTTGGGATGGCCGTTTTCATCCAGGGAGGCCCAGGCCGTCTCCAGCGACGCGCGCGTGCGCGCCGACAAGGTCTCCGAGACCGCGTCGCGCCAGCGGCGGGCCCGGGCGCGGAGCTCCGACGCCTCGATCAGCCCGTTGCGGTATTGACGGATGCCGTCGGACAGCTCCTGGGCCAAGCGATTCTGCAGCGAGGCGGCGTCGCGCGCCCGCGCGGCCCACGCCTGGGCGGACAGGCGCTCCCCGTGGGCGCGCAGGCGCGTCTGGCGCAGGCGCCCCGCCATTTCCTCCATGGTCGCGCCCCGCGCCAGCAGCATGGCGGCGTCGTTATGGCCGCGCGTCGGGTCGTAGACGGGCAAGGTGATCGTCAGGCCGATGCCGAGCGGCTGACTCGACAGCGTGTCGGGCAGCTGCGCGCCGACGGTGAAGCTCAGCTTCTCGACCCACGGGATCCAATCCAGGACGTTGAAGCCCGCCTGAGGGATGTTGATCTGGCCGCGCGCGCGCTGCAGCAGGGCTCCCACGCGGTCCGCCCGGGCCAGCGAGGCCGAGACCTGCGCCAGCAGCACGTCGAAATCCTGCGGGCTGACGCCGTCGAAGGCCGGGACTTCGTCCGGCGCCCGTCCGGTGAGGGAATCGTACTTCAGCTCGGCCTGGCGCCGCGCGTCGGCGGCGGCCGCGGCGTCGGCCTCGGCTTCGGCGCGCAGGACGGGATCGTCGGCGTGAGCCGCCAGCCAGCCGGCGAGCAGCTCGCGCCAGCGCGCCTGCGCCAGATCGGACAGCGCCAATTGCCAGGCCTTCGTCAGATCCAGCAGGCGCTCCTCCATGTCCAAGCCCAAAGAGAACAAGGTCGCGCTTTTCGAGACGATCAGCGCGCGCTGGGTCTTCGTCAAGGTCAGATCGGTGCGGGTCCCGACCTGGAAGCCGCCGCCGGTGGCGGCCTCGGCCGTGCCGGGGCCGATCGGGTTCGAGACGAAGCCGACCATCGCGCTCTGCCGGGTGTTGTCCAGCAGGGCGCCGGCGCGCGTGAGCGTCTCGATCTCGCGCGACAGCTGGCCGATCTCGAGCGCCGCCAGCTGGCGCCCCACGTCGGCGTCGAACACCTTCTTGAGCTCGACCAAGGCGGTGTCCTGCGGCGAGCGCACGAAGAAGTCCGACAGGGCCTTGTCGAAATCGGCCAGCGCCTTGCCGCCGGTCAGATCGGAAGCGGCCTGGCCGGTGACCGCCCGCCACAGTTCGCCCAGCGTATAAGACGACGAGAAGGTGATCGCCGCGCGGTTGTTGAGCCCGATGTAGGGGCTGCCGTAGGAGACCGACGCGGTGGAGTGGTCGCCCATCTTCTTGCGCAGTTCCGCGTAGTACGCGGAGCCGGTGCCGATGTACTTTCCCTGCAAGGACAGCGCCACGCCCTGATCGGGGAGCTCGAAGGACACGCGCCCGTTGAAGTCGTTCTGGACCTGACCCAGCTCCGCGCCGCCGCCCACGGTGACGCCCGCCTTCTGCCCGAGGAAGTCGAAGGTGAACCCCTTCAGGATGGTCGCGCCCGCCAGGCTCTGATTGACGTCATCGGTGCCGGACACGTGCGCGTAATAGAGATCCAGCATGAACGTGTCCTTCTGCTTCAGCGCCTCCTTCAAATCGATGCCGACGCCGACCTGGTCCCGCCGATAGGTCTTGTTGTCGCCCGAGCCCGAGACGATGAAGGTCTGGTCCAGGGTCGGATCGTACTTCGTGAAATCCAGGTTGACCGTCTGCAGGAACTGGCGCGGGTCCTTGGCGAACAGCGCCGTCTCGGAGGCGTTCAAGGTGAGGACCTTGGTGAATTTCACGCTCGTCTTGAGATTGCCGCCGTAGTACTGCGGCTTGCCGGCCGCGCCGGACGCGGCGATGTCGCCGAAGCCAGCCGCGCCGAAGTACACCTTGCCGTCGGCCAGCAGCAGCGCGAAATCGTCGAAGATCATCATCCGCGCCTCCTGGGCCTGGCCGGCGACGCCGCCCAGGTCGGTGGGCACGTCCTGGAGGAACTTATGGAACGTGACGTCCAGATAGTTCACCGCGTGGTCGCTGTCCAGCGACTCGAGCTGGACGGTGACGCCCTGATCGCCGAAGGGCGCGTTGCCCGCGGACGGGGGAGACTCGAAGCGGTAGCCGATCAGCGAGATGTTCTGGCCCCACAGCTTGCCGATGTTTCCCAAGGTGGCGGAGTTGGCCGTCTCCAGTCCGCCCGGCGTGGAGAACTCGGTCTGGTAGACCAGGTAGAAGCCGTCCGGACCTTGGCCCACCGGGATCACCTTTGAGCCCGGGATCAGCCGCGCCAAAGCCGTGGGGTCCTTGAGGATGTCCGCGCGCAGGGAGGCGATGTTGGCGGCGGCCGCGTCCGAGGACAGTCCGCTGAAGAGCTGGCCCAGGAAGGTCTCCAGCTGCCCGCGCGGGATCACCAAGGTGGACGCGCTGGGGCTTTCCGCGATCCAGGCGCCGCCGCTTCCCACCGCGTCGCGCGTGCGCGCGGCCAGGTCGGGCCCCAGCCGCGCCAGGTCGCCCACGCCGCTGAGGGACTGGTCCAGCGCGACGCGCTCCGCGGCCATGGCCCGCAGGGTCCGCTCCACGGAGGCGGCGGCCTGATCCCGCTCGCGCTCGGCCTGCCGCGCCGCGATATTGGTCTCCAGCACCGCGCGCGTCTTGTCCTGGATGGTCGAGATGTTCTGCGCCACGCGCGACAGGGCGCTCTCGTTCGGGCTGTTGAGCTGGCCCAGCCAGCCCACCACCTCGGCGCGCTGCGAGTCGATCTTCGACTTGGAATCCGCCAAGGCCGCCTGGAACTGCTGGGCGGCCGACAATTCCGCGTCGAGCGCCTGGTTGCCGGAGACGTAGGTCTGGTTGAGGCCGTTGTAATAGGACGCCGCCTGGATCGCCGTGTCCGCCCCCGACGCGCTCCACGCCGATTTCTGCTGGAACAGAGTGGCCCCGTCGTTGAGCACGACGGCCAAGCCGGAGAACAGGGCGCTCTTGCGCGCCAGGACCGCGTCGCCGCCGGAGCGGTCTCCCGACACCCAGGCCAGATCGGAATCGAGGTCCGCCTCGGCCGCGTCCAAGGCCGACTTCGCCCGGTTCAAGTACGCGACGAACCTCGGGATACGGTCGGTCAGATAGAGCTGGGAGCTGGACACCAAGGCGTCGGCGAACAGATAGCGCGCCAGGGACTGCGCGTAGGAGTCCCCTGCGGCGCCGGTCGCGGTGCTGGGGACCAGGCGCTTGACCGCCTCCAATCCGTACAGCGCCAGTTTCTGCAGCGGCGTGACGTCGAGCGGCGGCTGGGTCCCCACGGGTATGCCCGAGCCGCCGCCGACGCTGACCGAGGGCGCCCCGCCCGCGGCCGTCGCCGCGTCGGCCACGGCCTTGATCGCCGCCGCCATGTTCTGCAGGACGTTGCCGTTGACGATCGCGTTGAGCCGGTCGGCCGTCGCCGGCGAATTCGGGTCCAGGTCGGTCGGCAGCTTCCAGGTGGCTTGAAGCGCGTGCTTGCCGCCGTCGAGGGAGTCCATCTGGCCCAGGAGAGCGTTGATCTGGACCGCGGCGGCGTTCATGCTGGCCGCGCGCGCGGCTTTCTCCGCTTGATACACCGCGACCCGCTTGACCAGCGAGTACGGCGCGGTCTCCCCGTAAACGTCCTCGGTGCCGGCGTCGTTGGGATCCTGGCGCCGGCGCATCTGATCCTGGTAATCGGCGACCACGCCCCGGTACGTGTCGAACGTCGCGCGTTCCGCGGAAATCCCGGCGCGGGCCGCGCCCACGTCATAGGCCTTCGCTCCGTCGGACGCCAGCGCCCAGGGCAAGGTGAGATGGAGGCCGTCGGAAATCTGCTGGTAGAGGAGCTTCTTCTGGGTGTAGAGCGTCGCGTAGCCGTCGCCCGTGTTCGCCGGATCGGACTGCGCGATGCGGTCGTTCTGGTAAGGGATCAAGGTGTTGTCCAGAAGGTCCTGCAGCGCGTTCAAGGCCGGCGTGAGGGAATTCGCCAGCAAAGCGCGCTTGCGCGCGATCAGCGCGTCCGCCTGCGCGGCCGGCCCCCCGGCCTTCACGTACGCCTCGTCGGCCGTCACGTCGTCGAGCACCGCCTTCCAGGCCGCGACCGCGGTGACGAACGCGTCATGAGCCTTCGGGAGGATCACGCCGACGGGCTTGTCCAAGGCGGCGGCCGTCGCGCGCGCCTCCAGACGGCGCGCGGTGGCGTCGCCCAGGAAGGTGATCAAGCGCGCCAGATCGATGTGCGCGGCCTTCGCCGCGAAGCCCGCGTCGGAATCCGGAAGCGGGAGGGCGTCCATCTGGTCGAGCAGCTGCGGCAGGCGCGTGCGCATGTCGTCCGGAGACAGGCCCGACAGCCGGGTCAGGGCGGCGCCTCCGGCGGCGGCCTCGATGAGCGCCTCGTCCGCGTCGGCGCGCGCCGCCATCGGGGCCTCGGCGGCGGCCAGTTGATCGTCCAGAGACAGTTCGTTGGCTTTCCAGACCGCCAGCGACTCGGGCTGGGGGGAACCGAAATCATCGACGGTCATGGTCCGGTTCGCGGGATCCATCGCGCGCTGGATCGAGTTCAAAATCGAGGTGTGCTCATCCAGCTGGCTCTGCCAGTAGGCGCGCCGCCTCTCAAGGAGGGCGAGAAGCTGGTCGCGCGAGGGATTGACCGCCGTCTCGCTCGGCACGCCGGGCACGGCGACGACCAGGGCCCCCGCGAACTCGACCGGGACCGAGGTGATCTTCGAGTCCGCTCCCGCCAGCAGGATCTTATCGCCGGCCACCTCCCGCGACTTGGCCTGAAGGTAGGACAGGGAGAGGGAGGACACGCCGGTCGGATCGGAGGATCCATTCTTCAGAGCCGCCGCCATCGAGGGCAGGAGCGCCAAACGCCGGTCGTATTCGGCGAGGGCGCTCGCGCTCCGGCCCTTATCGCGCGCGTCGATCATGGCCAACAGACCCGGCACGTCGGATTGGAAACCCGCCACCGCGGCGCCGACCTTGCTCACGCTCCCGCCCAACGACGCGAAGCTGGTCGCCTGGGACTGATCGGCCGCGGCCTGCGCCTGCGCGTCCTTTTTCCATTGGTCGGTGTTCGCGGCCCGGCCGGCGGTGGACGCGGCGCCGTTGTCGTTGGCCTGGCGCTGCTGGGCGATGGCGGCGATCTTCTGGTCCAGCAGGCCCTGCATCTTGGCCAGCGCCGCGTCCGCGCTGTTGAGGATGTTGAGGCTGTAGGAGAGGTCCATCACCATCGCCAAGCGGGAGAAGTTCTTGCGGAACTCGAGATCGTCCTTGCCGGAGCGCCGCTCGGACAGGGCGTCGTCGCGCAGGCGCGCCTTGACCGCGAGCAGCGCCTCGGCGGCGTCGCGTTGGGCCAGGTCCGCGGTCAACGTCAGCTTCATCGCGGCGATGTTGTTCACCCGCGTTTCAATCTGGGACACCTGCCCCGGCGGCAGGGGCGGGCCCGCCGGAGCCGAGTCCGGCTTCGCCCCGGCCTGCTCGAACAGGCGCCGCAAAGACTCCAGCGACGCCCAGCGCGCGTCGCGCGCGTCGTCCGCGCCGCTGGGGCCGCCGGGATCGGCCGGCCCCAGTTCATCGGCCGTGCGCTGAGCCACCCGCTGGAAGCGCGCCAGTTCGTCGGAGGTCCGCGCGCCGCCCAGCATGTCGCCCTTCTGCGCCAGGCGCTCGCGGATGTCGGCCTGCTCCTGGGCGCTCTGCTCCACCGGGACGGGCGCCGTCCGCGCGGGCGACGCCGCCGCGACCGGGACCGGCCCGGCGTCTCCGCGGGCGGTGAAATCGGGCAGGCCGATCCGCGCTATGCGTTTGGCGGCGGCGGCCTGGGCCGCGCGCAAGGCGGCGGGGGAGACGGAGGGAGGAAGACCCGCGAGTTCCGCCTTCCTCAGCGCGGGCAGGCCCGCGTGAAGGCCCGCCAACACCGCCGCCGAGACCACGGCGCCGTCGGCCGCGCCCTTCAGCGCTTCTTCCAGGGTCAGCGCGACCCATTTCGCGACGTCCGAACGGCAGTTCTCCGGCGCGTCCGCCACCAGTTCGCGGCCCGCCGCGCGCAGGCGTCCGGCCGTGACGCCGGGCGTCAGCAGGTCCGGAAACGACGGCTCGCCGGCCTTCCCGTGACGCGCCGGAGCCGACAGCGGCGCGGCCACGGGGGTCGAATCCAGGTTCAGCGCGCCGGATCCGGCGGATTCGGCCGGGGCAGCCTTGGTCGCGGCAACGGCCGGAAGCACGCCCGATTCCAGGGCGCACAGCACGGCCAATACGCCCGCCAACAAGCGGCGGGGAACGGGGTCTCGGCGAGAGGGGTCACCCATGGGGCCTAGTTCATTCTAGCCCCCAGGACCCAGAAGGACCAGGGACTAATGGCCTATACTAGCATGGGTCCCGGATCGGAATCAAGTGCCATGCTTTAATTCAATGATTCCCGTCGCAATTAATTCTTTTAAAGCCTGACACCGCGTGACGAACATGTTACTATCCCCGAAGTTATCCACTTGTCCACAGACCCGTTTGACGTTCTCTTGACGCGCCCACCCCGACCTGCTAAACTCACGACGATGATCGAAACCCCCGAGCCGGTCGAACGCCTCTGGAAGTCGGCTCAATTCCTGCCTCAAAGCGTCCGGCTCCTGGGCACCCGCTACCGGGAGCAGTTCACGGTTCACGCGCGCCTCTGCCGCCCCAAGGGGGACGCGGCCCCGGTGGCCGACGCGCTGGCTTTCGTGGACTACATGCTCCGCCAGGAGCGGATGGGCCTGTTGGACAACGAGCGCACCGCGCTGCGGCGCGACGCCCGCGCTTTGAGCCGCCGTTTCCGTCTGCGCCGCGAGGGCGAATCCATCGAAGCCGTCGAGAAGTGGAAAGTCCTGCAGTGGATCGGCCTCTAGGAGGCGTCTCCCGTGCCCCGCGCCGCGGTCGCCGCCGAACGTGATAAGAAAGCCGCCGAGGACTCCGGCCAAGGATTCGGAGAACCCTGGAGGACGGTGCTGTTCAACTGCGACTGTCATTCGTTCGATGAGGTCGAGCGGGTCGTGATGAAGGCCACGCGCTGCACCTTGTCGCGCGCGCGTTCGATCTCCAACGAAGTGCACACTCGCGGCTCCGCGGTGATCTTCGACGGCCACAAGGAGCGCTGCGAGGCGGTCGCCGACGTCGTGGCCGGCGTCGGGCTCAAGGTCGAGGTCGTGAAGTAAGCCCATCTTGTCCTATAATGAACCCATGACCGCCGGCGAAACCGCGCTGAAGCTGCCGCACCGCCCCCTCGGCCGCACCGGACTCTCCGTTTCGGAGATAGGCTTCGGAGGCTGGGGCATCGGCAAGACCATGTGGGGGAGGACGGACGACCAGGAATCCCTCAAGTCCCTGCGCGCCGCGCTGGAGACGGGCGTCGACTACTTCGACACCGCCTACGCCTACGGGCACGGACACTCGGAACGGCTCATCGCGCGGGCGTTCAAGGACGCCGGCCGCCGCGCGCTCGTCTCCACCAAGGTCCCGCCGAAGAACATGGAGTGGCCCGGCCATCCGCGCGCCAAGCTGGGGCACGTGTTCGCGCCCGACTGGGTGCGCCTGTGCGTGGACCGCTCGCTTCGCAATCTCGGCGGGGAGGCGCTCGATCTGCTCCAGCTTCATGTCTGGCATGACGAATGGCTGCGCGACCCGCTTTGGCCCGAATTGGCCGCGACGATGGCTTCCCTTAAGAAGGAAGGCAAGGTCCGCCACTGGGGAGCGTCGCTGAACAACGACGACCCGGACTCGGGCCTGGAACTGGTGCGGACGGGGGAAATCGAGGTCGTGCAGGTCCTGTTCAACATGTTCGACCAGCGCGCCGCGGACCGCCTCCTGCCCCTGTGCCGCGAGAAAGGCGTCGGCGTCATCGCCCGCTGCCCGTTCGACGAGGGCGGCCTGACCGGGACCTTGACCCGCGAGACCCGCTTCGAGCCCGAGGATTTCCGCTCCCACTACTTCGGCGGCGAGCGCCTGGTGGAAACCTGCGCCCGCGCGGAGGCCCTCACCCGCGCGGTCATCGGAGCCAAGGCCGAGACTTTGGCCGCCGCGGCCCTCAAGTACTGCCTCAGCTTCGACGCCGTCGCCGCCGTGATCCCGGGGATGCGCCGCGTGACTCACGTCACGTTCAACGCGCGCGCCGCCGACGGGATTTACTTCGACGCGCGCGAGCTGGCCGCGATCGCGAAGCACCGCTGGATCCGCGATTTCTACCTTTAAACACCTCCTCCTGTCTTGATTTTGTAACACAGGAAGGGCACACTGCTGTCACCCATGGCGTTTCGAACCCTTTTCGCCTCCCTTCTCGCGCTGTCTCTCGGCGTCGCGCCCGCGCTCGCCAGGGACCGCGACGCGTCGCGCCGCCTCACCGGCCAGGCGCAGGAGCTGTTCCTCGGCGGACATTTCCGCGAGGCCCTGCGCGCCGCCAACGACGCCATCGTGGAGGATTCGCGCTCGGGCCGGGCCTTCGCGCTGCGGGCGCGGATCTGGCACGTGCTCGACGATCCCGTCCACGCCCGCGACGACGCGTCCCGCGCCCTGTCCCATATCGGCGGAGGCAAGCTCGACTCCGATACCTTGATCGCGCAGAGCGGGGCTTACCTGATCGCCGGCAATCCGGACAAGGCCCTGGAAAGCGCCGACGCCGCGGTCGCCGCCTCCCGGGAATCCGGCGAGGCGCTGGCCGCGCGGGCGCGCGCTTTCGTCGAACGCGGCCAGCTCTCGAAAGCCGTGGCCGACATCAATTCCGCGCTGGAGACGAATCCGCGCGTGCCGATGTGGCTGTACACGCGCGGACGCATCCGCTACGAGCTGGGCGACAACGCGGGCGCCCTCTCGGACCTGACCGGCGCCCTGCGCGTGAACAAGAACTTCACGATCGCCTTCGGCCTGGTCGGCGCCACCTTGGCGCGCCAGGGGGACTTCGTCCGCGCGCGGAAGGCCTACGACCGCGCGCTCAGCCTGGACGGCGAGTACTCCTACGCCTATTTGGGACGCGCCGCCATCCACCTGCGCCAGCACGACGACGCCGCCGCCCTCAAGGACTTCGATGCCGCCATCCGCGCCAACGCCCAGGACTACGCTCCTTACTTGAACCGGGGCGAGGCCTACTGGCGCGTCGGTCAGCGCGAACAGGCGCTGTCCGACTACCGGAGCGCGCTGGCCGCGCCGAAGCTCGACGCCGACGCCGCGCTGCTCATCGGCGACCGCTACATGTCCCTCCAGCTCTGGCACGACGCGATCACCGCTTACACCCGGGCGCACGACTTGGGCCGCCCGGCGGCGGCCTTGATCCGCCGCGCGCGCGTCTGGGAAGCCTCCCGCGAGCCGAAGAAGGCTCTCGAGGACCTCAACGAGGCGGTCAAGCGCTCGCCGGACGATCCTTCGGTCCTCGCCGCGCGCGGCGGATTGGAATCCCGCCTGGATATGAGCAAGGACGCCCTGCTGGACCTGACCCGGGCGGCCCGCCTCGCTCCCAAGGACCCCGAAATCCTCGTCGCCCGCGCCAGCTACTACGCGCGCATGGGCAAGCCCCAGCAGGCGATGCTCGATTACGACGCGGCCATCGAGGCCGACCCCAACGCGGCCGAGGCCTATAACGGCCGCGGCGCGCTTCGCGCCAACGCCCTTAACGAGGTCGACAAGGCGCTGCTCGACGTGCTGAAGGCCGTCGAGCTGCAGCCCCGTGACGCGGGCTTCCGCTTCAATCTGGGCATGCTCCGCCTCAAGGGGCGCCTTTACTTCAAGGCCATCGACGCGTTCGACGCCGCCTTGGAGCTCAAGGGCCCCGCCGCGCGGATCCTCGAGCGTCGCGCCGAAGCCAAGTTCGAGCTGGGCGACCACGTCGGGGCGAAGCTCGACATCGAGTCGGCCATCGAGAAGGACCCGAAGAATCCGTCTCTGTTCGATACGTTGGGGGCGATCCGCCTGCGCGCCCGCGACTACGAGCAGGCGGTCCGCGACCTCAGCCAGGCGCTGCATTTGGACGACCGCCTGTCCCCGGCCTATCTGCATCGCGGCCTCGCTTACGGGGGGCTGGGCCTCTTGAAGAACGCCTACAGCGACTTCAAGAAAGCCGCCGAACTGGAGCCCCGCTCCAAGGAGGCCTGGACCGACCTGTGCCAGACCCGCCGCCTGATGAAGGACTCGAAGGCCGCGATCTCCGACTGCGATCGCGCGCTCGAGATCGACCCGCAGTACGGGCCCGCGTACCTCCAGCGCTCGCTGACGTGGCTGACCTTGAAGCAGTACGCGCGCACCATCGAGGACTCCAACTCGGCCTGGCAGCTGGGCACGCGCCGGGCCGAGGGCCTCATCGCGAAATCCATCGCGCACGCCGCGTCGCGCCAGTATAAAGAGGCGCATAAAACCTATCTGCGCGCGGTGGCGCTCGATCCCGGCGTCCGCAGCCCGTACATGGGCTTCGCCCCGGGCCATCCCGACGGGAACGACTTCCTGTCCGCCATCGTCGACATGGACGCGATGCTGGAAGGCGACCAGCGCGACCCGTTCGTCTTCATCCTGCGCGCCGATTCCCTGCACAACGCCGAACAATACGATAAGGCCGTCCTCGAGTACACGAAGGCGATGGAGATCGACGGGACCTTGCCGGACGCCTATATCGGCCGCGGGCTGGCCCTCGTCGCCCAGGACGCGCTCGAGGCCGCCCAGCAGGATTTCGTCCGGGCCATCGAACTGGCGCCCGACGACCCCGATCCGCGCATCCGCCTGGCGGTGACCCTGACGATGCGGCGCAACTACCGCGCCGCGCTGACCGAGCTGGAGAAGGCGCTCTCGATCGACCCGAAGAACGTGGAAGCGCGCATGCGCACGGGGAACGTCAATTATTTCATGCGCGATTACGCCAAATCCCTGGAGAACTACTCGCTGGCGGTCAAGGACGACCCGCTGGACGCCGGCGCCCTCAACGGACTGGGTCTGGCGTACTACGCGCTGAAGCGCCCCGAGGACGCGCTCGAATGCTTCAGTCGCGCCATCGCCCTGAACCCCTTGTCCGACCGCTTCTACCGAAACCGGGCGTCGGTCTGGACGTCCCAGCAGAAGTTCGGCAACGCCGCGGGGGATTTCCGCACCGCCAGCATGGTCAACACGGACACCTCGCTCATCGAGGAGTACCGAAAACTGATCGACGAGGCGCAGTCCCGCGCCGCGACTAAATCCTAGCGTCCGGCTTTTGCTAGAATCCGTGCCCGTGATCGACATCCCCGAGCTGTTCGCGGCGGCCAAGCGCCCGATCTTCTCCTTCGAATTTTTCCTGCCGAAGGCGTCCGACGATCTGAGCCCTTTCGTGGAATCGGTGCGGGGCCTCCGGAGCCTGGAGCCGGATTTCATCACCTTGACCTACGGCGCTGGCGGCACCGCGCGCGAGCGCACGATCGAGGCCGCCGGCCGCCTTCAGCGCGACACCGGTCTGACGACCGCCTGCCACCTGACCTGCATCGCGCACACCCGCGAGGAGATCTCCGCCATCCTTGACCGTCTCGACGCCTTGGGGATCCGCCATCTGGTCGCCCTGAGGGGGGACCGCCCCCAGGGCGAGGCCCCGCCGCCGGCCGAACGGCGCGACTTCGCGCACGCGTCCGACCTGGTCCGCGCGGTCCGCGCGAGGGGGGCCTTCCGCGTCGCCGTCGCGGCCTACCCCGAAAAGCACCCCGAGGCGATCTCCGCCGAGGACGATCTCCACCGTTTCGCCGAAAAGGCCGCGGCCGGCGCCGACTGGGCCATCACCCAGCTGTTCTTCGACGCCCGCGACTATTTCGCGTTCGTCAAACGCGCGCGCGAGGCCGGCGTGACGATCCCCATCGTTCCCGGCATCATGCCCGTCACCGGCTACGCGCAGTTGAAGCGGTTCACCGGTCTGTGCGGGACCACGGTGCCGCCGGAACTGGACGAGCGCCTGGCGGCGGCGCAGGACGACCCCTCCGCGGTCGCGGCCGTCGGCGTCGAATGGGCCACGCGCCAGTGCCGCCTGCTGCTCGACAACGGCGCCCCCGGCATCCATTTCTACACCTTGAACAAGTCCGGCTCCACGGCGGAAATCCTCGCGCGGCTGCGCCGCGCATGAGCCGGGCCGCCGCGGCGGCGCTCCTCCTCCTCTGGCCGGCCGCGCACGCCGTCGCGGCACCGTCGGGGTCCCAGGCGGACGACTCGCCGGTGGCCATCGCGACGGGAACCGTCGTGACCCCGGAAAGCGCCGCCTCGGCCACTTCGGCGCCCGTCATCGTCGGCGTCCGCGTGGAGCGCAAGAACGTCTTCGACCCCGCGGTTCCCGGCGAGGATTGGTGGCCCTTCCGCATCGCCGACCGAATCCACTACATCACGCGCGAGCCCGTCGTCCGGGACGAGCTCCTGCTGCGCCCGGGCGACCGCTGGGACGAGCTCAAGGCCCTGGAGTCGGAGCGCAACCTCCGCGCCGGCTACTCGTTCCGGCGCGCCGACGTGACCAAGGTGCCGCGGCCCGACGGCGGCGTGGACGAGGTCGTGCGCACGCAGGACAGCTGGAGCACCAATCCGCGCATCGGCTTCGGTACGTCGGGGGGACAAAGCACGCTCTCGTACGGCCTGGAGGAAGGGAACCTGCTCGGCTACGGGAAATCCGTGGGCTACATTCACTCGACCGTCAATTCTCCCAGCGGCCGACAGCACGCGGACACGATCAGCTACGGCGACCCGCGCTTCCTCGGCACGCGGTTGGGCCTCGACGCGGAGCACACGCGGACGCAGGACGGCGACTCCGACGTGCTGGGGCTGGCCCGGCCGTACTATTCGTTGGACACGGAACGCGCCGTCTCCTTCAGCTTCAACAATACCAACGCCGTCGGGACCGAGTACCAGGCCGGCGACGAGTACTCGAAATATTTCGAGCGCAGCCGCGTCATCGACGCGTCCTACGGACGCCGCCTCAACGCGGACCGCTACTTCGTCCAGCGCGTCGAGGGCGGCTGGTACGAGGAGCGCGACGCGTTCTCTCCGACCCTGGAGACTCCCGGCACCTTGCCCGGGACCCAGCCCGGGGACCGGCATCTTTCCGGCCCGACGGTCGGCTATTCCTGGGTCCAGCCGCGCTATGTGAAGGAGACCTACATCGACCGCATGGAGCGCGTCGAGGACTTCAACCTGGGCAACGAACTGCGCGTGCGGACCGGCTACATGGCGCGCGGGACCGGCTCCGACCAGGACCGCTGGATCTTCAACGCGTCGAACCAGCAGGGCCTGAAGCTGGGGGACGACCGTTTCGCCTTGGCCCGCGTCGGCGTCAGCGGGCGCCTCTTCAACAACCGATGGGAGAACGGGCTGGCCACGGCCAGCGCCAACTTCTTCTGGAAGAATTACCTGTGGAGCCGCAACCGGACCTTGATCGCCCACGCCGAGGTCGCCCAGGGGCGGCGCCTGGACCGGGAGAATCAGATCGTCCTGGGCGGAAGCTCCGGACTGCGCGGCTACCGGAACGAGAGCTTCGTCGGCGGCCGCGCGATCCTGTTCAACCTGGAGGACCGCTTCTTTTTCGACGGCGAATGGTTCCACCTGGTGCGCTTCGGCGGCGCCGCGTTCTTCGAATCGGGCTCCGCCGTCCCCGAGGGAAGCGGCTTCTCGCCCGCGCGGTTCAAGAGCGACGTCGGCCTGGGCCTGCGCGCGGCGTCCACCCGCTCGTCCAGCGGGGGGGTCGTGAGGCTGGACCTGGCCTACGCCCTCAACGCCTCCCCGGGCGGGCCGCGCATGGTCGTTTCCCTGCGGGTCGGACAGGCCTTCAACCTTTTCAACAGCGCGGCCGCCGCCGTGCGCACCAGCCCCGCCTCCCGCCTGTAAGGCCCCGCGC
>JAGWMT010000361.1 GCA_028871595.1 Elusimicrobiota bacterium | reverse complement strand
CCCAGGGCAACGTGTTCGGCGGGGGGCTGGGGCTGTTGGCCGCCTGCGACGTGGCGCTGGTCGCCGACAACGCGAAAATGAGCTTTTCCGAGGTCCGGCTGGGCATCATGCCGGCGGTGATCTCCTGCTGGGTCCTGCCCAAGATCGGGGTCGCCAACGCGCGGCGCTATTACCTCACGGCGGAGGTGTTCGGCGCCGCGGAAGCCCTTTATATGAACCTCGCGCATGAGGTGGTGCCCATCGCGGAATTGGAGACGCGAGCGGAGTCCATCGCGTCCAAGGTCCTGCTCTGCGCTCCCGGGGCCGTGCGGACCGCGAAGGCGTTGATTCCCAAGCTGGCGGCCTTGCCGTTGGACGCGCGGATCGCTCTGACGGTGGACACCTTGGTGAAGCTCCGCTCGGGCCCCGAAGGTCAGGAAGGTCTGTCGGCGTTTCTTGAGAAACGAGCGCCGAATTGGGCGCCGAAAAAATGAAACGTTCGAACCTGCGGCTGGTCGAGGTGGGTCCTCGTGATGGGCTTCAGACGGCGGGGACGGCCGTGAAGACCGACGAGAAAATCGCGTTCGTGAACGCCCTCTCCGAATCGGGTCTGCACGAGATCGAGACGGGCGCTTTCGTGAGCCCCAAATCCGTCCCGGAAATGTCCGACTCAGCGGCGGTCTTTCATGGCATCAAGCGCCGTGCCGGCGTGGTGTATTCCGCGTTGGTGCCCAATGAAAGGGGGCTCGAAGCGGCGATGTCGGCGAAAGCCGACAAGATAGCGGTGTTCACCGCGGCGTCGGAGACGTTCAACAAGAAAAACATCAACGCATCAATCGCCGAATCGATCGAGCGGTTTAGACCGGTGTTGGCCGCGGCGAAGGTGCCCACGCGCGCGTACATCTCGACCGCGTTCTACTGCCCTTTCGAAGGGAAGATCAAGCCCGAGGCGGTGGTGGACGTCGTCAAACGACTGGAAGATCTTCACGCGGGCGAGCATTCGATCGGTGATACGATCGGTCGTGCTTCGCCCGACGACGTCCGTCGTCTGTTGGACGTCCTCCTGAAGACGGTCTCCCTCGAGAAAATCTTTCTTCACTTTCATGATACTTACGGCATGGCGATTTCGAACGCCTTAACGGCATGGCAGGAGTACGGCGTCTCCGGCTACGATGCGTCCACGGGAGGCATCGGCGGCTGCCCCTACGCGCCGGGCGCGACCGGAAACGTGGCCATGGAAGATCTTGTGTTCGCCTTCCATTCGTCGGGCGGCGTCACCGGCGTCGACGTGAAGGCGCTTCAGTCGGCGGCCAGGGGCTTATCGGCCGCGATGGGACGTCCAGTGGACTCGAGATTAAGTAAAATAGCCCTGTAGTTCCTTCCTCACAACACGCGCCCGTGGTGAAATGGATATCACAGCAGCCTCCGAAGCTGCGGGTAGAGGTTCGATTCCTCTCGGGCGCACCACTTTTACGCGGACGATGGGGGAGGGAACTGTTGGCGCCACAGTTGAACTGTCCCCGGGGACAGTTGGATTGTGGATAACGTGAATAGCTCAAGTCTCGCCGGCTCGTCCTTATCCTAGAATAGACTCATGGAAACGTTCGCGGGCGTCCCCGATCCCGAGTACGGGCACCGCCACCAGACGCCCGGCGAGGAGCTGGCCAACAGCATCAGCCACGGGGCCGGCGCCTTGGCGGGCCTGGCGGTCCTCCCGGTCCTGATCGGCAGCGCGATGCGGCGCGGTGCGGACACGCGGGCGCTGACCGGCCTGAGCGTCTTCGGCGCCAGCGTGGTCCTGCTGTACCTGGGTTCGACGATCTACCACGCTTTGCCCCACGGACGCGTGAAGCGCTTTTTCCGCATCGCCGAGCACATGGCGATCTATTTCCTCATCGCCGGAAGCTACACCCCGTTCATGCTGGGCGTCCTGCGAGGCGCGTTGGGGACCGCTCTCCTCTGGACGATCTGGATTCTGACCGGGATCGGCGTGCTTTTCAAGATCTTCGGCGGCACGAACTTTCCCCGCGTCTCCACCTGGCTGTACATGCTGATGGGCTGGGCCTCGGTGATCGCCATCGGCCAGCTGTGGCTGCGGATGCCGCACGCGGGCTTCTGCTGGTTGGTGGCCGGAGGGATCGCCTACAACATCGGCGTGATCTTCTACGTGCGCGACCACCACATGCGCTACGGCCACTTCATCTGGCACCTGTTCGTGCTGGCCGGCACGGCGTGCCACTTCTGCGCCGTGCTGTGGTACTCCGGGCTATAGCAGCCGGCCGGTATCTTTGTAAGATGGGACCCATGTTCGGCCTATTCGGCGGGAAGAATCGCGCGAAGCCCTTGGTCCTCGTGGTGGACGACGAGGAGGACATCCGGGGCATCATCACCGTGGTCCTGCGTTCCATGAATTTGGACGTCCTGAGCGCGGCGAACGGCCCCGAGGGCTTGAAGCTGGCCTTGAAGGAACAGCCCGATTTGGTCCTTCTGGACATCCGCATGCCCGGGATGGACGGCTTCGACGTCTGCCGCTCCATCAAGGTGGACAAGGAGGGGAATAAGATCCCCATCCTGATGGTCACCGCCATGGACCAGCACAAGGACGTGGAGAAGGCGCTGGCCAACGGCGCCGACGGCTACATCGTCAAGCCGATCGACAACTCCAAGTTCAAACGCAAGATCGCCGAGTTCCTCAAGCTGCCTCCGGCCGACCCGGCCTGAGGGTCAGTGGTGGCCCAGCAGGGCCTTGACCCGGCGGCGGAAGGCGACGGGCTGGAGGGGCTTCGGAACGTAGGCGCTGGCCCCGGCGCGCAGGCAGTCCAAGCCCTCGGGCGACGAGAGCTTCGCCGTGGCCACCACGATGGGAATGTGGCGGATGTTGGGATTGGCGCGGGCCGACTTGATGAACTCCAGGCCGTTCATGCGCGGCATGCGCATGTCCACGACGATCAGTTGCGGGACGTGGGACAAGGCGGACGCCAATCCGATATGGCCATCGGAGGCCTCCAGGAAGTCGTAGGGATCCTCCGTGAATATGGCGCGGACATGGCTCCGCAGGTGCGGGTCGTCGTCCACCACCAGGATCTTCGTTCGTCCGCGCGCGCCGTCCATAACTTATAATAATTATAGACAGTCCGGGGCCCGCGCGCCAGCGA
>JAGWMT010000038.1 GCA_028871595.1 Elusimicrobiota bacterium | reverse complement strand
AAATCCCGCGACGAACGCCTGAAGTTCAAGATGGACTTCTACGAGGCCTTCCTCAAGAAAGTCATCCCCCGCTACCGCAAGCGCGGCGACGACAAGCTCGTGATCTGCGGCGACGTGAACACCGCGCACAAGGACATCGACCTGGCGCGCCCCAAGGAGAACCGCAAGATCTCCGGCTTCCTGCCCCAGGAGTGCGAGTGGATGGACCGACTGCTCGCCGACGGCTTCATCGACACCTTCCGCGAGTTCGAAAAGGGACCCGAGCACTACTCCTGGTGGGACCAGCAGTCCCGCGCGCGCGAGCGCAACGTGGGCTGGCGCATCGACTACTTCTTCATCTCCGAAAACCTCCGTCCCCGCTTGAAGAAGGCCTTCATCAAGCCCGAGGTCATGGGCTCCGACCACTGCCCGGTCGGCATCGAACTGGCCTGAAGGCCCGGACGCCCGCGTTGACCGAAGGACCCAACGTCCCGAGGGCTCAACGGCTCAGGCGCGCGCGCCCCGCGCCGGGTACAATGACACCATGAAAATCATCGCCCTTCTCGCTCTCGCCCTTCTCGCGCCCTCCTTCTCCGCCGCCCAGGACTTCTTCGGCCTGACCTCGGGCGACGTCGCGGCGATGATCGGGCAGGTCCAGGCGGATCAGAAGCTGCAGCGCCTGCGCGCGCTGGGAAGCGAGCCCAGCCGTCTCCCGTCCGTCGGCAAGGCGCTGGGCTTCACGAAGACTCTGTCCAGCCGGCAGGACTGCATTTTCGACGCCGTCGAGGCGAGCATGGGCGTGGCGCAGATCCGCCCCGGCACGGAGTTCCCGGACGTGCTGTACGCCAGCGAGGTGAACGCGGACCGCTACCGCGCCGCCGTGAAGGCCGAATTCCCGTCGGCGACTCCGTCCGAGGACGTGGCGACGATCTATCTCCCCGGACTCAACGTGATCTACGTCGCCGACGCGTCCTCCGCCTACGCCAAGGGCGCGCGCATCGACGAGGCGCTGGCCGGTCAATACGCCCGGTTTCTCGACTGGACCCAGCGCGACGTCCGCGATCCCGCCCGCCTGGACGCCGACGACGCCGCCGCGGCCGCGGCTTACCGCGCCCAGTACCCGGCCGGAACCACGTCCTGCCGGCCCTGACCGGGATTAAGGACGGCGACGCGCGGGAAGGTACAACGTGACGGCCTCGTCGGCCCGTCCCAATTCCGCCTCCAAACCGGCAAGATTCGCGGAGACCGGCTCGAACTCACGGGAACCGTAGCCCGCCAGCAGATAGACCGGCTCCGAGGCGGAGCGGCCGCTCCCCAGCCGGCGCGCGACGGCGGCGCGCATTTCGGGCCGCGTGGGAAAGTTGTAGAGGATCAGCGGCAGGTCCGGGTCCAGGCCTTCCGCGTCCAGGCAGTCGCGGACCTCCACCCCCAGCGCGGCCTCGGCGGGCCGGCCGACGAACGCCGGGATCGAGTCGGCGATGGACGTCGAAGCCGCCACCCGCACGCCGTAGCCGCGCTTCCAGCACAGCTCGGCGATGCGCCGCGCCAGGCGCCCGTAGAACAGCGGGTGTCCGCGGGTGACCACGCCGACCACCCGGTTTCCGCGGAAGCCCGGCATCACGTCGGCCGCGGCCTTGTACGCCTCCTGATCCATGCGCCGGAACACGATGGCCCGGAAGGGCAGGCCGAACAGCCCCACGAAGTCCACCACCGACGCGTCGGAGAGGTTGCTGTAGATCGTGTCGCACGTGGAGACGAAGCGGAGCGCGTCCACCGTGGTCTGGAACGGCTGGCGGTAGCCCAGCCCGGTCATCCGGAATTCCTTGGTCTTCGTCCGGGCGGGCTTGCGCAGGCCCGGCATCAAGCGGGCGACCTGGCGGTACAGCACCGCCCGTTCCCTTAAATTTTCGGCCCCGGGGTCCCGCGCCACGCGGTCGAACAGCCTTTCGGCCTCCTTCCAGCGCTTGGCGCGGGCGCGCAGATAACCCAAAAGGTAGTCGCGCTGCGCGTCCGGCAGGGAGGCGGTCCGCAGCTCCTTTTCCGCCGCGGCGTCGCGCCGCGCCAGCGCCAGGAGGCGCACGCGCTCGAAGCGAAGCGGCCCGTCGTCCGGCGCCAGCTTCAGCGCGCGGCCCAGCTCGCGCAGCGCCGCGTCGATCTTGCCCTCCACGAACAGGACCTCCGCGCGCAGGCGGGCGAAGCGCGGGTCCTCGGGGCGCAGCGCCTCCGCGCGCCTGAGGCGCAGCAGCGCGTCGGCGTATTGCGCCTGGTCGCGGTGGATGCCCGCCGCGATCACGTCCGGTTCCGGGTCGCCGGGCAGGAGGGCGCGCAAGCGGTCCAGGTCCTCCAGCGACAGCCAGAAATACCCGATCCGGTTCAATGTGTCGGCGCGCGCGGCCAGCGCCCAAGGGAACGTCTCCCGCGCCAGCGCCGCGTCCAGGTCGGCGCGCGCGTCGTCCAGCAGACCGCAGCGGCCGCGCAAGGTCCCGCGCAGGGCCAAGGCCCACGCGGCGTTCCCCGAAGCCGCCACGGCGGCGTCGGCCGCGGCCAAGGCGCCGCCGGAGTCGCCGCGCGCCGCGCCCAGCAGGGCCGCCACGGCGGGGCCCGCCGCGCCGTCGGGGCGCAGGCGGCGGTGCTCAATGAGATCGCGCTCCGCCAAGTCGAACTCGCCGCGGCGGTAGCGGGCCGCGGCGCGCGACAGCAGGACCCAAGGGTCGCCCGGAGCGCGGGCGGCCGCCGCGTCGAACGCGGCCAAGGCCCCGTCCAGGTCGCCCGCCCGCAGCAGGGCCTCCCCCGCCGCGGCCGGGCCGGACGGGAGCGCGTCCGCTCCCGCGGACTCCCCCAGCCAGCTGGACAGGCGGCGAAATTCGTCGTCAGCCACGGACGTCCGCCGGAACCAGCAGGATGGCGCCGGAGAAGCCCTTCGGCGTCAGCCTCCCCACCGGAACGGAAGTCTCCGCGTCGGAGCCGCAGTGATAAACGCGGACCGCGTGCTCCGCCGGGTAATTCGCGCGCAGCCACGCGAACAGCGCCTTCCAGCGCGCGGCCGGGGACTTCTCGCTGCAGACGATGAGAGGCAGACGCGTCGCCGCGGCCGACGGCGCGGACAACAGGGCCTCCAAATCCCGGCACTGAAGCCCTTGGCAGCCGTATTCTCCGCCCAGGAAGGTGACCGAGCGGGCGAACGCGGAACCGACGGGAGAAATGGCGCCGTACACCCGGTAGGGCAGCCCGGCGTCCCGCAGAGCGATCTCGACCTCGCGGGCGAAGCGGCTGTTGAACTGCGGATGCCCCCACGTCGCCAGGCCCACGGGGCCGCCGTCCTTCCGGGCGGAGGCGACCACTTGGGCGGCGCTCTTGGGCCGCGTCCAGGAAATCCCCCGCGCGCCCAGCCAACGGGAGAAGCGCGGGTCCTCCACGAAGCAGAACACCTCGCGGCATTCGCCCAAGGCGATCAACGCCTCCAAGGTGGTCTCCTCCGGAAGGCGCGCTCCCAGGCCGCAGAGGCGGACGGGCTGGCTCACGCCGCTCCCGCGGCCGCCGTCAGCGCCGGCACGTAGAGCATCAGGCTGGAGTGGAACTCCCCGTACTTCCCGTCCAGTTCGTCCACGCGCACGACGGCCGGCGTCGTGTCGTACTTGGGCCCGAACATCCAGCACTCCAGCTCGCCGGGGTAGAAGCGCTTCAGGGAGTCGCGCACCGCGCGGACGCCCGCCTTGTCCTTGACGCCGCCGTAGAAGCACAGGATCAGCGGGATGCGCGTGCTGTGGACGGTCTGCCGCTCGAAGGCGGGCAGGTCGACCGCGGAGATGCCGCCGATGTCCTCCCCCAGGCAGGTTCCGGTCACCGCCAGGAAATGGTCGATGGACGAGACCGACGCCAGGCACTCGAACTCCACGCCCTCCGCCCGGCAGCGGCGCACCAGCTCCCGCGCCAGGCCGCCGAACACCAGAGGATGGCCGCGCGTGACGAAACCGACGGCGTGACCCTTCTCCAGCTCCTTGAACATCGCGTTCGCCCACTTCGGCTCGTCCTGCCACGCCTGGTAGGACGCGCGGCGCACGTCTCCGCAGAACGTCGCGATCAGGTTGCGGACCTCGGGGCCGGCCACGTTGTTGAACACCAGATCGCACCGCGAGATCGCCATCAGCACGTCGAGCGACGCGTTGTACGGCGGGAACATCCCCAGCCCGACCATGTACAGCTTGGGCTTCCTGGTCTTCTTCATGCCGGTCCTCTTCAGAAATCTCTGGTCCAGCGGCCGCGTCGCGATCCAATAGTGGCGCGCGCGCAGCGACAGGTGATCGTCCTCCGGCAACGCCCGCATCACGGCCTTGAAATCCTTCTCCCCGCAGCCCGGCCGGCGGAAGCGCGCGTCCAGGCAGGCGCGGGAGAACCGCGCCTCCAGCTTCGCGCGCGGGGAACCGGACTTCAGCAGCCGGGCGATCAGCGCGGACGCCTTCGCGCGCAGGCCGCAGACGACCAGGACGGTGAGCAGCGCCAGCCGGACGGCCTCGTCGTCCGGAAAATCACGGGCCGCGGTCTCCAGCTCCGCGACGGCCTCTTCCGGCGCCTCGTTGAGCGTGTGCAGCTCCGCGCGCTTCAGGCGAGACTCGGGGTTTCGCGGATCCAGGGCGACGGCGGCGTCCAGGTCGGCCTTGGCTTCCGGGTAATTGCGCCGCTGCAGATGGTACTGGGCGCGCAGCAGCCGGGGCGTCGCGTCCCCGGGACGGAGCGCGGCCGCGGCTCCGGCGTCGGCGATGGCCTCCAGCACGTAGCCCAGGTCCGACAGCACCGCCGCGCGGTTCAAGAGATTCGAGAAGCTGGGATCCTCGGCGACGGCCGAGTCCAATAGGCGCCGCGCCTCCTCCAAGTCTCCGCGCTCGCGCGCCGCCTGCGCCGCCGCGGCGGCGCTCCCGCCCGAGGATGGAGGACCCGAGGTGGCTGGTGGCATGGATTACCTTCCGACAATCTAACCACAATGGACGGGATTGTCAATGAGCCCTTATCCGGCGCGGATTTTCCGGGGGCCCGGACTTCAGCGGTTCTTCAGCGCGGCTTGAGCCCGGCGCATGCCTCCGGGGTCATCCTGATGCCGGGAGCCTTCTCCCGGGAGAAGCACGCCATGGATGAATCCGAAAGCCGCCGCCGCACCGCGCGCATCGAGCGCGCGCTCTGGATCGTCATGGGGGTGCTCGCCTTCCTGGCCAAGGACGACCCGCGCCTCGTCTTTCCCCAGGCGCTGTACCTGTTCCTGGCCCTGCTCGGCTCCAGCCTGGCCACCAGCCTGAGCGTCCGTCTGGCGCCGCGCCGCGTCTGGCTGCACGGGCTGTGCGTCGTGGCCGGATTCGCGTCGATCGCCGGGCTTCAGCAGTGGTCGGGCGGCGCGGATTCCAGCCTTTGGACGCTGTATCTCCTGCCCGTGTTCACGGCGGCGATTCTTCTGCAGGGCCGCGAGCTGGCCTGGACCGCGACGGGCGCCTGTCTCGCGAACGCCGCCGTGCACCTCCTGGGCGCCTGGGACGCGTCCGCGCCTTTCGCTCTGGCCCTGGAGACCGGCATCCTGGCCAGCGCGGCCGCGGCCACCTGGACCTTGGCGCGCGCGGAGCGGGAATCGTCGCTGCGCGCGGCGCAGAGGCGCGGCGAGGTCGAGACGCTCGAACGCGAGGTCGCGCGCCGGCGGGAACAGGACCGCGGCCTGACCGCCATCGCCGCCGGGGGCGCGGGCGCGGCCCACGACCTGACCACGCCGCTCATGGTGATCCGCGCCTACGCCCGCATGCACGCGGACCGCGGCGTGGAGGACCCGGTCCTGGCCAAGGATCTGACGCGAATCGAGGCCGCGGCGGTGTTCTGCCAGGAGCTGGTCGCGGGGCTTTTGTCGCGCGCCGCCGGCCCGGCGACCGAACGCTCCCTGCGCGACGCGGCGTCGAGCGCCCTGACCATGGCCGAACCCATCTTGAAGCTCCGCCGGATCGCGTTGGAGCGCGACCTGAGCGACTCACCCATGCCCGTCATGGCCGCCCCCAGCGACCTGGAGCGCGTCATCATGAACCTGCTCGGCAACGCGGCCAAGGTCCTGCCCGCCGGCGGCCGCGTGACGGTCCGCGTCCGGCTCTCTCCCCAGGACGCCGGCCGGGCGGAGGTCGTGGTCGAGGACGACGGGCCCGGCATTCCAGCGGACGTCCTGCCCCGTTTGTTCCAGCCGTTCGCCACGTCCCGGCCGGGGGCCGGCGGGACCGGGCTGGGCCTGTTCGTCTCGCGCGCCGCGGCGCGCCGGTTGGGCGGAGACTTGCTCGCGGAGAATCCCCCCGGCGGAGGAGCGCGCTTCACCTTGCGCCTGCCGCTGGCGCGGACGCCCGCCGTCAGCGAACGGACAGCAGCAGTTTGATTCCCAGGACCACGAACAGCGCGGCCAGCCCGCCGTCCAGCGGCCGCCGGAGATTCAGATACGCGCGCGACAATCGCGCGTTCGAGAACGCGTAAGATAATCCGCCATACCAGGCGGCCGACAGGGCCGGTATGCCCAGGTACACGGCCATCTGGGCCGGCGGCGGCATGCCGGGAACGTCGTAGAGCCCGAGCAGGGCGGTGAAGAACAGCGCCGTGCCCGGATTCGTGACGTTCGTCGCCACGCCTTGGGTGTAGGCCGCCCACGCCGAGCGCGGCAGGAACGCCGGGGACCTTCCGGCCTGGGCCGCCGCCGCGCTGCGCCCCAGCTTCCAAGCCAGGAAGAGGAAATACGCGCCGCCGACGCCGCGAATGCCGCCCATCACGGAGGGATGCGCCTTCAGGACCGACGCCAGGCCCAGCGCCGCCACTCCCACCCACAGCGCGGTGCCCGTGGCCACGCCCAACGCCGCGCGGACGCCGTACCCGCGCGAACCCACCGCGGTGCGCATCACGTACACCACCGCCGGCCCGGGACTCATGGCGGCGAGGAGATAGACGACGTAGACGGTCAGAAGCCGGGCGATCATCGCGGCGACCTTCTAGGACGCGGCGACGGTCACGGTCAGACGGCTCACCCCGTCGCCCAGAACCGCCTCGACACGATCGCCGGCGGACACGGGCCCCACGCCGGCCGGCGTGCCGGTGAACACGATGTCTCCCGGCGCCAAGCCGAAGTTCGCGTCCAGGTACTCCAGCAGCCTGGGAACCGGAAAGAGCATGTCGGCCGTGCTCCCTTTTTGACGGACGGACCCGTTCACCGACAAAGTCAAGGCCGCAGGCAGGGCTGCGGGAACGAATGGCCCCAAAGCGGCGAACCCCGGCCGGCCCTTCGCCAAGGTCCAGGGCAGCCCTTTCTTCTTGAGCTCTTCTTGAATATCCCGCGCGGTGAAATCCACGCCGACGGCGGCCCTCAGGGACCCGTCCGCCGCGCGCGCCACGACCAATTCCACCTCGTGATCCACTCTTTTCGAGTCGGCCGGCAGCCGCAGCGTTCCTCCCGATGAGATCACCGACGACGCCGGCTTCAGGAAGATCACCGGAGCGGCGGGGAGGGCGTTGCCCAGCTCCTTGGCGTGCTCGGCATAGTTGCGTCCCACGCACCAGATCGTGCCCAACGCGATGTCCAGACCGGGAAGATTCATGCTCCGACCATCATACCATTCGTATAATTGGACCGATGGTGTGCCAATCCTGCGCTCAACGCGAAGCCGCCGTTCTCCTCTCCACCGTGGTCAACAACCATGTGAGCAAGACGGCGCTGTGCGCCACCTGCGCCGCCGAGCTCCCCGCCCAGACCGCGCTCGACGCCTTGGCGTCGGCGCTGGCGGGCCTGTCCGCGCGCGCGCGCGCCCAACACAGCCGCTGCCACGGCTGCCGGACCTCTTTCGCCGACTTCCGGGCGACGGGCCGCTTCGGCTGCCCGCAGTGCTACGACCATTTCGCCGCCCAGGTGCGCGACCTCCTGCCCCGGGTGCACGCCGGCGCCTATCATCACCGCGGCAAGACCCCGGGGAGGCGCTGAGGTGCAGCTCCAGACCATGCTCCGCTTCCGAGCGGGCTGGGCCGAGGCCGAGGGCCCGGAACACGCCGTCGTCCTGTCCACCCGCGTGCGCCTGGCGCGCAATCTGAACGCGGCCTTCCCCTCGCATCTTTCCCCGGCCGGACTGAAGCGGGTCCTGGAGCAGGCCTTCGCCGCGGCCCACGCGGCCGGGCTGAAGAGCGCGGCCTACTTCAAATTCTCGGACCTGGACCACGTGGACCGCGCGTTCCTGGTCGAACGGCACCTGGCCAGCCCGCACCTGGCGGCGCACCCCGCCCACCGGGCGGTGATCGTGGGCGAGCACGAGTCCTTGGTGGCCATGGTGAACGAGGAAGATCACCTGCGCCTGGCCGCCCTGCTCCCCGGCTTTCGCCTGCGCGAAGCGCACGCCGCGGTGGACCGGCTGGACGACGGCCTGTCGGCGTCGTTGGATTTCGCCTTCCGGGACGACCTGGGCTACCTGACGGCCTGTCCCACCAACCTGGGAACCGGGCTGCGCGCGTCCTGCCTGGTCCATCTCCCGGCGCTGATGCTCTCGGGCTCAGGCCCCCGGCTGATCGACAGCCTGACGCGGGCGGGGCTCATCGCCCGAGGTCTGTACGGCGAGGGGACCAAGGTGTTCGGGGACTTCTTCCAGATATCGAACGCGACGGGCTTCGGCCGCACCGAAGGCGAGATCCTGGCGGCGCTGGAACGCTCGGTCGCCCAGATCGTGGCCCGGGAGAAGGACGCCCGGGCCGCCCTGTCCGCGGGGAATGCCAAGGTGAAGCTGGAGGACGACGTCCACCGCGCCGTGGGACTGCTGGGCTCCGCCCGTCTGCTGTCGTTCGAGGAATCCCAGCAGCATCTCTCCCGCCTGCGCCTGGGGCTGGCGCTCGGTTGGAAGCTTCCCGCGGATATGGCGTTGGTCAATGAGTTGACCTTGACCACCCAGCCCGCGCATCTCGACCTTCTGGCGGAGAAGGAGCTCTCCCCCCTGGAACGCGACGCCTTGCGCGCGGGCCTGGTCCGCCGCCGCCTCAAGATCGCCTGACCCCTCCGCCAAGAAGAAACCCCCCGGAGCCGCAAGGGCTCCGGGGGGTTCCATCAACCGCGTCTTAGTACGTCGTCCAGACGGTGCCCTTCGTGTCCGTGTGGGTGCAGTTCACGATCACGCCGCCGACGTTGGCGTCGCCGATCGTGTTGTTGAACACCCAACCGCCCGCGTCCGTCGGGGCGCTGAGCAGCGCGTCCACCTCGGCGGACGTGTCGCCGTGGTAGTTCGGGGCCTTGGCGTTGGGCAAGGTCGTGAGGTACTTGCCGGAGATGGTCAGCGCCGCCAGCTTCGACGGGTACTGACCTTCCAGGTCGCCGTAGTAGATGCTCAGAGACGAGCGGATCGAGCCCAGGTTGCCCTTGGACGCGCCTTCGCCCGACTTACGGATGAGCTCCGCGAACTTCGGAATCGCGATCGCGGCGAGAATGCCGATAATCGCGACGACGATCATGAGCTCGATGAGCGTGAATCCCGACTTTTTCGACTTCGTCATGTGCATGGCCCCCTTTGTGCCGTTATTTATGAATATCTAGGGTAAATAGACTTTATTCGGCACAGCATGACCGCGCACGAACTAACGGAAGTATAGCCCTGCTCTTGAAAGTTGTCAAGGAAACTCCCCGAAACTCCGCCGTGACTTCGATCACCCCCGAAAGGCAAAAAAAGACACCCCGGAGCCGCAAGGGCTCCGGGGGTTCCATCAACCGCGGCTCAGTACGTCGTCCAGACGGTGCCCTTCGTGTCCGTGTGCGTGCAATTCACGATCACGCCGCCGACGTTGGCGTCGCCGACCGTGTTGTTGAACACCCAGCCGCCCGCGTCCGTCGGGGCGCTGAGCAGCGCGTCCACCTCGGCGGACGTGTCGCCGTGGTAGTTCGGGGCCTTGGCGTTGGGCAAGGTCGCGAGGTACTTGCCCGAGATGGTCAGCGCCGCCAACTGGGACGGGTACTGACCTTCCAGGTCGCCGTAGTAGATGCTCAGAGACGAGCGGATCGAGCCCAGGTTGCCCTTGGACGCGCCTTCGCCCGACTTACGGATGAGTTCCGCGAACTTCGGAATCGCGATCGCGGCGAGAATGCCGATAATCGCGACGACGATCATGAGCTCGATGAGCGTGAATCCCGACTTTTTCGACTTCGTCATGTGCGTGGCCCCCTTTGTGCCGTTATCTATGAATAACAGGGTAAAGAGACGTTATTCGGCACGGCCTGACCACGCCCGATCTCCTCTGAGTATAACCCCGCCCTCCGGGGCTGTCAAGGATACACCCGCTGAACTTTTCCGCGCGTTCGTTCACCCCCCTTTTTTACCCCATTTCATTTGATTCAAATCAACATCGCCCACGGGGGTTGGTGCTAAAATGGGGCATGGTCAACATCAAACACGCCAAGCTGAAAGCCTGGGTCGATGAGATCGCCCAGATCTGCACCCCGGACGCCGTCGTGTGGGTGGACGGCTCCGAGGAAGAGAAAAAGCGTCTGGAAAAGCGCGGCATCGCCCGCGGCCAGTTGATCCCCCTGGATCAGGAGAAGTACCCGGGCTCCTTCTACAGCCGCTCGAATTCCAACGACGTCGCCCGCACCGAGCACCTGACCTATATTTGCGCCAAGGACAAGGACGCGGTCGGCCCGACCAACAACTGGATGTCGCCGGAAGAGGGCTACCGCAAGGCCCGCGAGATCCTGAAAGGCTCCATGAAGGGGCACACCCTGTACGTGATCCCCTTCTCCATGGGCCCGGTCGGCTCCCCGTTCTCCAAAATCGGCGTCGAGCTCACGGATTCCATCTACGTGGTGCTCAACATGCGCATCATGACCCGCATCGGCCAGCCCGTCCTGGATCAGCTCGGGACCGACGGCGAGTTCGTGAAATGCCTGCACTCGAAGGCGGACCTGGACGTCAACAAGCGCATGATCCTGCACTTCCCCGAGGACAACACGATCTGGTCCGTCGGCTCGGCTTACGGCGGCAACGCCCTGCTGGGCAAGAAGTGCCTGGCCCTGCGCATCGCCTCCTGGCAGGCGCGCAAGGAAGGCTGGCTGGCCGAGCACATGCTCATCCTGGGCGTCGAGCATCCCGACGGCAAGGTCGAATACGTGACCGCCGCGTTCCCCTCGGCCTGCGGCAAGACCAACCTGGCCATGCTGATCCCGCCCGAGGGCCTGAAGGCCAAGGGCTACAAGATCTGGACCGTGGGCGACGACATCGCCTGGCTGCGCGTCGGTCCCGACGGCCGCCTGTGGGCCTGCAACCCGGAGGCCGGCTTCTTCGGCGTGGCTCCGGGGACGAACTCCAAGTCCAATCCCAACGCGATCAAGACCATCCGGAAGAACACGATCTTCACGAACGTGCTTCTGGGCGACGATCTGAGCGTCTGGTGGGAGAACGGCGAGGGCGCGCCGCCCGCGTCCGGCACCAATTGGGAAGGCAAGCCCTGGAAGCCCGACTTCAAGGACAAGGACGGCAAGCCCCTCCTGGGCGCCCATCCGAACAGCCGCTTCACCGCGCCGGCCGGGCAGTGCCCGTCCATCGCGAAGAACTGGGAGGACCCGAAGGGGGTGCCGATCTCGGCCGTCATCTTCGGCGGGCGCCGCGAGCGCCTGGCCCCGCTCGTGCTCGAGTCCCTGGACTGGAACCACGGCGTGTACCTGGGCGCCACCGTCGCCTCCGAGCGCACCGCCGCCGCCGACGGCAAGGTCGGCGAGGTGCGCCGCGACCCCATGGCCATGCTGCCCTTCTGCGGCTACAACATGGGTGACTACTTCGGGCATTGGATCGAGATGGGCGCCAAGGCCAAGAACCCGCCCAAGATCTTCCACGTCAACTGGTTCCGCAAGGACGACAAGGGCCAGTTCCTGTGGCCCGGCTACGGCGAGAACCTGCGCGTGCTGGAGTGGATCCTGGCGCGCACCCGGGGCGAGGGCAAGGCCGTGAAGACCGCCATCGGCTCCGTGCCGGCCAAGGACGCCATCGACCTGACCGGGCTGAACCTGCCCGCCGGGGCCATGGACCAGCTGCTCGCGGTGAAGACCGACGAGTGGGCCGGCGAGCTGGACGGGGTGAAGACGTTCTTCGACAAGTTCGGAACGCATCTCCCGAAGGCGCTCTGGGACCAGTTCAACGGCTTGAAGGACCGGCTCAAGACCAAGGTCGCCGCGTAACGCTCAAGAAGCCGTTCGCAAGGAAAGCCCCGGGACCTACGCCCCGGGGCTTTCGCTTTCTCGACGAAGGTCAACTGTTGGCGCCAACAGTTCGACTGTCCCCGGGGACAGTCCAATCGTGACAGTCGTGGATAACTCCCGACCCGGGCCGCATACTTGACAGAAATTGAACGCGTGATATAATCGGATCAGCAGCCTAAGCCGGGCGCCATCGCGTCCGGCACGGGGGAACCAAACGTTCCGGGATGTTCTCCGGACAGGGGCGCAGGACGAGACGCTTCGTCCAGGTCACTTCCATGACCCAGCCCGTCAGCTAACCTCGTCGGCACTTGGAAGGGCGATTCCACGTGCGCGCCGTCTTGCGTCCGCGGGTCTCCCGGGAGACTCGCATGAACGACAAGGACGGCGTTTCTATTTTCGCGAAGGCCAAGCGCCTTCTGCTGGGCGGGCCGCGCGACATCAACGACCCCCAGGTGTACCACCGCATCTCGCTGATCGCCCTGCTGGCCTGGGTGGGTCTGGGCGCCGACGGCCTCTCTTCCTCCTGCTACGGCCCGGAGGAAAGCTTCAAGATACTGGGCGCACACACGGAGTTGGCCGTCTTTCTGGCCCTCGGGATCGTCGCGACGGTCTTCATTATCTCCTACGCCTACTCCCGGGTCATCGAGCATTTCCCGTTCGGCGGAGGCGGCTACACCGTGGCCTCGCGCCTGCTGGGGCCGAAGTACGGCCTGGTCTCGGGCGGCGCCCTGCTGCACGACTACTTCCTGACCATCACCATTTCCATCGCGTCGGGAATCGACGCCCTGTTCAGCCTGCTCCCGCCGCATTGGCAAGCCTGGAAGGTGCCCGCGGCCGCGGCGGCTATCCTGTTCATGACCGTCCTCAACCTGCGCGGCGTGCGCGAGTCCATCATGGTCTTGGCCCCCGTTTTCGGGCTGTTCGTCGTCACGCACCTGGCGCTGATCTTTGGCGCGTTCTTCGTCAACGCCGGCGAACTGCCGCGCGTGGCGACCGAGGTCCATACCGGCCTCCGTTCGGGGCTGGCGACCTTGGGTTTCTTCGGCATGGCCGCCCTGTTCCTGCGCGCCTACGCCATGGGGGCGGGCACCTACACCGGCATCGAAGCGGTCTCCAACGGCCTGCAAATCATGCGTGAACCCAAGGTGGAGACAGGAAAGCGCACCATGGTTCTGATGGCGTCGTCCTTGGCCTTCACCGCCGGCGGCATCATCCTGGGCTATCTCCTGGTTCACGCCCACCCGGTCGACGGCCAGACCATGAACGCCGTGCTGACGCGTTCGCTCATGGACCGCGTCGGCTTGGGCGGCGCGCCCGCCGGGAAATTCTTCATCGCGGCGACCTTATTCGCCGAGGCCATGCTGCTCGTCATCGCGGCGCAGGCGGGTTTCATGGACGGCCCCCGCATCATGGCCAACATGGCGCACGACTCCTGGATGCCGCGGCGCTTCGGGTCATTGTCGGATCGTTTGACCGTCCAGGACGGCGTTCTCGTCATGGCCGGAGCGTCATTGCTCCTTCTGTTCCACACGAAAGGCGACGTCGGACGGCTGGTGGTGATGTATTCCATCAACGTGTTCCTTACCTTCTGCCTGACGGAGGCCTCCATGATCCGGTTCTGGCTGCAGGAGCGCGCGACTCATCCCGACTGGATCAGGAAGATCTCCGTTCACGTGGCCGGCTTCGTCATCTGCCTGTCCATGCTGGTCCTGAACCTGGTCATGAAATTCACAGAGGGAGGCTGGGAGACGGTGCTGATCACCGGAGGCATCATCGGCGCGTGCCTGCTGATCCGCCGCCACTACGACGCGGTGCAGGCCGGGCTCAAGCGCCTGGACGACGTGCTGGGGTCTCTTCCGGCGGATGAGGGCGTCACCGCGCCCGCGCTGGACCCTAAGGCTCCGACGGCGATTCTCCTGGTCGGAGGATATTCCGGGCTGGGGGTCCATTCCCTGCTGGCCGTCCAACGCCTGTTCCCCGGTCACTACAGGAATTTCGTGTTCGTCTCCGTCGGCGTGATCGACGCCGCCACGTTCAAGGGCGTGGAGGCCGTCGACGAACTGCGCCGCAGCACCGAGGAATCCCTCAAGCGCTACGTCCGTCTGGCGCGAAGCTGGGGACTGGCCGCCGATTACCGGCTGAGCCTGAGCACCGACGTCTCGGACGCGGCGGAGCGTCTTTGCTTGGACACCGCCGCGGAATTCCCCCGTTCGGTCATTTTCGCGGGCAAGCTGGTCTTCCAGCGCGCGCGCTGGTTCGACCGCTTTCTCCACAACGAGACCGCCTACGAGCTCCAGCGCCGGCTGCAGTTCGCCGGTCTGAACGCCATGGTGCTGCCGGTACGGGTGATGGCGGCCGCGGTGATCATCCTGTCTCTTCTTCTGGCGCCGCCGTCCGCTCGCGCGCAGAACACACCGAATGACGCGTGGAGGGCCCGCGTTGAATCCCTGGAACGGCGGCTGAACGAACTTGAAAACGGTCGCCCCCAGTCCGGACCGTCGCCGGCGGAAACTCCCGCGCCGCAGCCGTTCGACTTCGCGGACTTCACCTGGCTGAACGGAACCAGCCGGGAACGCGTGAATCCGTTCGAAGGGGAGTACTTCACCCCGGAACTGCGGCTCGACGCGAACGTCGTGTACGACTTCAATCATCCCAAGGACCACACATTGGACGGCTCCTGCGAGGTCGGACGCACGAATGAGTTCCAGCTACAGCAGTTGGGCGTCGGCGGGGATCTTCATTTCGCGCACGTCCGCGGCCGCGTGATGACGCAATTCGGAATGTACTCGCAGATGACTCCGCGCAACGACGCCAGTCCTTCGCGCGGGCAGTGGAATATGGGGGACGCTTATCGCGACCTGTCGGAAGCGAACGCCGGATACCACTGGGACGCTTTGCACGGGGTGAATCTGGACGCCGGCATATTCATGTCTTATGTCGGACTCTTCAGCTATTACAACGCGGACAATTGGGCCTACCAACCGTCGTACGTATCGGCGAACACCCCCTGGTTCTTTAACGGCCTGCGCCTCCAGATATTCCCCACCGATCGCTGGAAGTCCGAATTCTGGCTGGTGAACGGCTGGCAGTCGTATGGGCAATTCAACGAAATGCCCGGGCTGGGCACGCAACAATTGTGGCGCCCGTTCGGATGGCTCTCGGTTCTGTCCAACGATTACTGGGGCTACGACACGCCGAACAATCCCGCGCGTCAACGCTACCACACCGACAACAGCGTCGAGATCAAGTACTACGACGCGCCGGGACATTTCCTCGACAAAGGCGCTCTCTCGCTCACCCTTGACGCGGGCTGCGAGGACGGCGGCGGCGTCTCCTGCTTCAGGAGTTCCCCCGCCAAAGGTCCTCAGCAGGATTTTCTGGGCTTCATGATCTACAACCGGAATTGGTTCGGCCGCGACCATTTCGGCCTCACGCTGGGCGGCGGAGCCATCGCCAATCCCGGGCGCTACCTGGTGCTCGTTCCGCCCGTGAACGGGGCGACCGCGGCGACGGGATCCCCTTATTTCACCGCCGATCCGGGCGACTCCTTCAAAGCCTGGGATATGTCGTTCACCTTCGACTACATGCCCGACGACTGGGTGACATGGCGTTTGGAAGCGAATCACCGCGCCGCCAACGTCCCTTACTTCGCGGGTCCGGGAGGTGTGACGCCGCCCGGCGGGAACACCGGGACGCCCGGAACATCCGTGCCCGGATTCACGCCGAATTTTCGGCGGTCGGAAAACCGGATCACGGCGGCGCTCCTCGTGAAGATTTGACCTCCTCTAAGGACCGCCCGGGCATTTCTTTATTTCATCGGAACTGTTGGCGCCAACAGTTCGACTGTCCCCGGGGACAGTTCCGTTGTGGATAACGCGAATAACTCCCGGTTCGCGCCGCGCGCTGCTAATCGACCGGACGGGTCATCGCGCGCAACGTCAGGCCCGGGGCGGGCGTGACCAGGGCTTCGGCGCGGAACGCCATGCGCTCGAAGAACGCGGAGGAGGTCGGCCCGCAGATGACGTGCGCGGACGGCGCCCCCGCGCGGCGCAGCTCGGCGAAGAAGGCCTGCAGCAGACGCGCGCCCAGCCCCATGCCGCGGTAGTCGGCGGCCACGTTCATCAGGAGATGGGCGGGATGCTCGGTCCACAGCTTGAGGCGGATGGCCGGCGGAAAGAACTCCCGGGAGTCGGGCGGCGGATTGAAGACGCGGCGGCGCTCCTTCTCGAAGCCCAAGGTGTCAGGCGCGCCGGTCAGGTAGCCGACCACCTTCCCGTCCGAAACCGCCGCCCAGGCCCAGTCCGGACGCAGTTCGCGGTAGGGGCCGATCCAGTGAGAGGCGAACGCCGCCCGCTCGGAGTCCTCCACGGGCTCCCCCGCCGCGCCCGACGACGCGCAGACCTCCGCGATTCCCGCCCAATCCTCCGCCGACGCCCGCCGGATCGAGACGTTCACGGCGTCTTGAGTCCCGCCAGTTCGGCCGCGATCCAGGCCGGGCCGACCAGCAGGTGGTCCAGGTTCTTCGTGAAGGCCGGGCTCTTTTTCTCGTACAACGCGTGGCCGGCGAACTGGAGGATCCAACCGACGACGAACGCCGCCCCGGACGTCCACCCCGGAAGGACGGCCGCGAGCGCGGCGCTGACGGCGATGAACGCCGTCAACATCAATCCGATGCGGCGGTCCCACCGGAAATAGATCGGCAGCAGCAAGGCCGTCGCCGGCAGCCCCGTCCCGAAACAGGACCACGCCGTGACGGCGTAACCGATCAACGGAATCCCGACCGCATGGCAGATCCGGTTGCCGCGCGCGCGGTGATATCGCGCGTAATCCGCGGAAAGGGCGGGATAATCCAAAGGCTTAGGCGCAGGCCGCCAAGGTCTTCTCCAGGCGGTCTTCCAGGTCCTTCGAGGCCCCCGCGTCCTTGATGCCGCCCAGGTTGATGCGCACGTTCTCCGCGGCGCAGAGCGCCGCCGCCTTGAGCAGGTGCATCGCGCAGTTGATGTCCGACGCGACCGCCGCGCCGGCCAGCGGCGCCGCCGTCCGGGCGATGGCCAACGACCCCGCCGCCTGCTGGGCGGTCTTCAGCGGCACCTCGGCGGCGTGCTTGAGCGCGCGCTGCATCTTCTCGCCGCGCGACGCGTCGTCCTTGGGCAGGGACATCGCCGCCATGAAATGATCGAAGGCCTCCGCGTCGTCGGCCGCCAGGCGGTCGAAGCGGGAGCGCATCTCCCCCAGCGCCGCATGCGCCCGTTCCAACTCCGGGCGCTTGGCGGGGTCCAGCTTCTTC
>JAGWMT010000037.1 GCA_028871595.1 Elusimicrobiota bacterium | reverse complement strand
TGGAGAGCCGTCTGCGGCGCGGGCGCGGGTACCACGCGCGCCGTTTGGAGGCCGCCGTGGCGGAAGGAAGGACGCCGCGCTACGGAGCCGAAATCGCGGAGGCGCTCCTGCTGCAGGCCGCCGCGACGTTCGCCTTGACGCTGGCGATGCTGGCCCTGGCCGCCCCGGCGCTCGACCGGATTTGGCCGTTGCTGCCCGGGTTCGTCCGGGCGGGAGCGCGCGCCGCCTACCTGGCCGCGCCGTGGATCGGCGGCGGCAGCCTGGCCGCGTCGCTCTGGAGGCGCTCATGACCGCCGGAGCCTTCCTGCGTCGAAGCCTGTTCGCCCGCTCCTTCCTGCTCCAGGCGGGCTTCGGCGACGAGCGTCGCCAGGGCCTGGGTTTCGCGTTCGCGCTGGATCCGGCGCTGCGCCTCGCGTACGCCGGAGATTCCGCCGGCCTGGCCGCGGCGCGGCTGCGGCACCTGGAACCGTTCAACGCCCAACCCTACGCGGCGGCGCTTCCCCTGGGAGCGGCCGCGGCGCTGGAGCTTCGCGCCGCCGCGGGCGAGCCCGCGCTGGCGGCGCGCGCCGTCGCGCTGAAGTCCTCCTTGGGCGCGGCGCTGTCCGGTTCGGCGGACGCGTTCTTCTGGGGAGCCCTGCGCCCTTTGGCCGGGGGCGTCGCCGTGGGCGTCGCGGTTCTGTTCTGGCGGCTGCGTCTGGCGCATCCGTGCGCGACCGGGGTCGCCGCCGGCCTCCTGACCTTCAACGTTCCCGCCGTCGCCGCGCGCTTGGCGGGCGTGAGCCGCGGGCTGGACGGCGGCGAGGCCGCCGCCCTGGATGCCGCCCGGCTTCCGGTCCAAGCGTGGATCCGCGGCGTCCGCCGAGGCGCCGTCGCCGCGATCGTGGCGACGGCTTGGCTGGCGCTCGGTCATCCGGAGATTCCGCTGCATGCGTCCGCGGCCGTCGCCTTCGCCGCGGGCGCGGGCCTGTCGCGCTTCACCGGCGGACCCCTGCGCCTGCTGGCGGCGGCTTTCGCCGCGGGCGCCGTCGCCTCGCTGGCGGGGTGGACCTTATGATCGAACGCGTGTTTCAAATCCGCAACCGGCTCGGCCTGCACGCGCGGCCGGCGGCGCTGTTCGTCCAGGAAGCGGCCAAGCACAAGAGCTCCATCGTCGTGGTCAAGGACGGGCTGGAGGTCAACGGCAAAAGCGTCATGGGACTGATGCTGCTGGCCGCCGAAAGCGGCTCGAAGCTGACGATCAAGGCCGACGGTCCCGACGAGGATAAGGCCATCGAGGGCATCGCCCGCGTCTTCGACCGGAAGTTCGATGAGGAGTAGCGGCCGATGATCGTCATCAAGGGCATCGCCGCCAGCCCCGGCATCGCGATCGGCAAGGCCTACGTGGTCGAGGACGAGGACATCGTCGTCGAGCGCGTGGAGCTGTCCCGCGACAAGGTGCGCGAGGAGGTCGTGCGCTTCAAGGCCGCGCAGAAGGCGACCTTGCGCGACCTGGACGCGGCCGAGCAGAAGGTGCTGAAGGTCCTGGGCAAGCAGCACGCGAAGCTCATCGACGCCCACCGCCTGATCCTGAAGGACTCGCTGATCACGTCCGACGTTCCCAAGCGCATCGTGGACGAGGGCGTCAACGCCGAATTCGCCCTGTCCGAGGCGCTGGAGGCGGTCAACCGCCAGTTCGAGAAGATGGACGACGAGTTCTTCCGCGAGCGGCGCCATGACCTCTTCGACGTGGGCAAGCGCCTGCTGCTCCATCTGATGAAGCGTCAGAAGCGCAGCCTCGCGGAAATCGACCACGAGTGCATCCTCATCTCGCGCAACCTCCTGCCGTCCGACACGCTGGGCCTCAAGGAGACCAAGATCATCGGGTTCGCCACGGATCTGGGCGGCAAGACGTCGCACACCGCCATCCTGGCGCAGAGCCTGGAGATTCCGGCCGTCGTGGGCCTGTCCGACGTGAGCCGCCGCATCAAGACCGGCGACATGGTCATCCTCGACGGCGAGCAGGGCATGGTCATCATCGCCCCCGGGCCGGAGACGGTCGCCAAGTACGAGAAGGTCCAGCAGCGCTCCATCGCCGAGGAGAAGTCCCTGGAGGCCCTCCGGGGCCTTCCCACCGTCACGCTCGACGGACGGGGCTTCCGCCTGGAGGCGAACCTGGACTCGCCCGAGGAGCTCAAGAACCTGGTCGCGCTCCAGCCCGACGGCATCGGCCTGTTCCGGACGGAGTACTTGTTCCTGAACCGCACCGACGTGCCGCCCGAGGACGAGCAGTCGAAGGCCTACGCCGCCGTGGTCAAGGCGATGGACGGCCGCGAGGTCGTGATCCGCACCGCGGACATCGGCGGCGACCGCCTCTCCCAGCTGGGCATCGAGGGCCCCAAGAACGAGACGAACCCGTTCATGGGGTTGCGCGGCGTGCGCCTGTTCCTGCGCCATCTCGACCTCTTCAAGACGCAGCTGCGCTCGATCCTGCGCGCGTCGACGAAGGGCAAGGTCCGCGTGATGATCCCGATGGTCTCCTCCGTCGGCGAAGTCGTGGCCGCGCGCCGGCTTTTGGATCAGGCCCAGGCGGAATTATCCGCCGAGGGCCTGGAATTCAAGGACGACATCGAGCTGGGCATCATGGTGGAAATTCCCTCCGCCGCCATCCAGATCGACGCGTTCCTGCCGCACGTGGACTTCTTGTCCATCGGCACGAACGACCTGATCCAGTACGTGCTCGCGGTGGACCGCATCAACGAGCACGTGACGCACCTGTACGATCCCTATCATCCCGCCGTCGTGCGCCTGCTTGACCACGTGGTCCGCACCGCGCACGGCAAAGGCAAGTGGGTGAGCGTCTGCGGCGAAATGACCTCGGACCCGCGCGCCGTGCCGCTGCTGGTGGGCCTGGGGGTGGACGCGATGTCGGTCTCGCCCCGCATGTACCTGCGCGTCAAGCAGGCCGTCCGCGGCCTCAAGTTCGAGGCGATGAAGAAGATCGTCGCCAAGGCCGTCACCTGCGCGGAGTCCGACGAGATCCGGCGCCTGCTGGAGCAGAACCAATGAGCGAGCCGTCCCGGATCCGCAACTTCTCGATCATCGCGCACATCGACCACGGCAAGTCGACCTTGGCGGACCGCCTCCTCGAGATGACGGGGACCATCGCGCGCCGCGACATGCAGGCGCAGATCATGGACTCCATGGAGCTGGAGCGCGAGCGCGGCATCACCATCAAGGCCAAGGCCGTGCGCATGGACTACACCGCGCCCGACGGCCAGAAGTGGCTCCTGAATCTGATCGACACGCCCGGACACGTGGACTTCACCTACGAGGTGAGCCGCGCGCTGGCGGCGTGCGAAGGCGCGCTGCTGGTCGTGGACGCCACGCAGGGTGTTCAGGCTCAAACCCTCGCCAACGCCATGCTGGCACAGGCCGTCGGCCTGCGCGTGATTCCGGTCATCAACAAGATCGATCTTCCCTCTTCCGACGTGAACGGGACTTTGGAGCAGATCTTCGACACGCTGAAGATCATCGAGGATCCGGTCCTGATCAGCGCCAAGAGCGGAGAGGGCTGCCAGGACGTCCTCGACGCCGTCATCCGCGAGATCCCGGCGCCCAGCGGAGATCCCGCCAAGCCCTTGTCGGCCCTGATCTTCGACTCCAGCTACTCCACTTACCGCGGCGTGATCCTGCTCGTGCGCGTCGTGGACGGCGTCCTCAAGAAGGGCATGACGGTGAAGTTCTTCTCCACGGAGACCGAGGCGATCATCGAGGAGGTCGGTTACCTGAAGCCGAAGCAGGTCCCGTCCGAACAGCTTTCCGCGGGGGAGGCCGGCTACCTGATCTGCGGCGTCAAGGACATCCATTCCGTGCGCGTCGGCGACACGGTCATGGAGAAGTTGCGGCCGCTGGCCGCGCCGCTGCCGGGTTATAAAGAAGCCAAGCCCGTCGTGTTCGCGGGCATCTTCCCCATCGATCAAACCGAGTACACGGCGCTGAAGTACGCGCTCGACAAGCTCAATTTAGAGGACTCTTCGTTCAACTACTCGGCCGACTCGTCCCAGGCGCTCGGCTTCGGCTACCGGCTGGGCTTCCTGGGCCTGCTGCACATGGACATAGTCAAGGAACGGCTCACGCGCGAGTTCAACCTCGACCTGATCGTGACCGCGCCCAACGTCATCTACCGCGTGCAGACCTCCGACGGCAAGTGGTCGGTGATCGACAACCCTTCCAGGTTTCCGCCTCACGGCGAGATCAAGACGATCGAGGAGCCGTTCGTCCTGCTGACCATCGTCCTTCCCATCGAGCACCAGGAGGCCGTCCTCACCCTGATCAAGGAGCGCCGCGGGGTGTACGTCAGCATCGAGTACCTGTCGCCGACTCGGATGTTGATCAAATATGAGCTGCCTTTGGCCGAAATGGTCGTCAATTTTTACGATCGCTTGAAGTCGGTCTCCAAAGGGTATGCCACTCTCGACTATCACCCGATCGGCTATCGCGAGTCCGATATGGCCAAACTGGAAGTTCTCATTCATAAAGAACCCGTCGACGCGCTGAGCCAGATCGTCCATCGCGACAAGGCGCACGAGGTCGGCGCCAAGCTCTGCGCGAAGCTCAAGGAGCTCATCGACCGGCAGAACTTCGAGGTGGCCATCCAGGCCAGCATCAACGGCAAGATCATCGCTCGCGAGACGATCGGCGCCAAGCGCAAGGACGTGATCGCCAAGTGCTACGGCGGCGACATCACGCGCAAGAAGAAGCTTCTCGGCAAGCAGAAGGAAGGCAAAAAGCGCGCGAAGCTCATCGGGTCCGTCGAGGTGCCCCAGGAGGCCTTCTTGGCCGTCCTGAAAATCGACGAGGACGGCGAATAATGGAATACCGGCTTTTCTTCATCGGACTGGCGATGGGCGCGTTCGCGTGGTTCTCCCGCGGCTGGCAGAAGGAGGGGGGGCCGGACACTCCGATGAAGTCGGGGCTCTGGCACGGGTTGTTTTTCTTCCTGTCGGGTTTCTCCGTGACGATGATCCTGGCCATGTCGTTCGAGACCCGCAGCCGCTTCATTTCCGTCGCGGCGCACGTCATTCCGGTCGGCGAACTGTATCCGGCGCTGGCGATCGGCGCGGTTTTGGGAGTCATCGGGTTCTGGCGCGGCTGGTCCGAGGGCGGGAAGGCGGAAAAGCGGCGCTACTTCCTGCACGAGGACCTGGAATGGGCGGACACGGTCTTTTCCGCGGCGTTCATGGCCTCTCTGCTGATGATGTTCGTGCTCCAGGCCTTCAAGATCCCGTCCGCGTCCATGGAAAAGACCCTCCTGATCGGGGACCATCTTTTCGTCAACAAGTTCCTGTACGGCATGCGCGTGCCGATGACCGGGCGCCGCATCCTGCCCATCCGCCAGCCGCGGCGCGGAGACGTCGTCGTGTTCCAGTTCCCCGTGGACGATCCCACCGAGCTGCACTGCGGCTCGGTCCAGTACGGCAAGGACTTCATCAAGCGGCTGATCGGCGAGCCCGGCGACACCATCGAGGTGCGCGCCGGCCGCGTGATCCTCAACGGCCAGCTCCTCGCGGAGGAGCCGTACGCCATCCACGACGAACCTTACCGCGAGCCCGAATCCCCGCACGCCAAGGAGATGTCGCCCGAGCGCTACCAGCAGGTCTGGCAGGAGCACCACCTGGACGCGGAGCTGCAGAACAACCAGCGCGATTTCTTCGGCCCGGTGAAGGTCCCGCCGCATTCCTACTTCATGATGGGCGACAACCGCGACCATTCCTGCGATTCGCGCTACTGGGGCCCGGTGGAGGAGCGCTACATCAAGGGCAACGCCTGGTTCCTGTACTGGCCGCCGTCGCGCATGGGCGCGGTGCGCTGAGACCGTGCGGGAGGAGGCGCGTCGCCTCTCCGACAGGATTTACCGCGAACGCCTCGCTCCCGCCGGCGAGGCCTTGGTCCGCCGGATCCTGTTCGGCCCCGACACCCGCGGCCGCCTGGCGGACCTCTACGCGGCTGGGGAGAAGGGCTCCAGTGCGCCTCCCGACGGGCTGAAGGGCTTCCTGGCCCCGCCCGCGCGCCGCGCGGCGCTCGCGGAGGTGTTTCGCCGGGCGTGCCTGCTGATCACGTGTCCGGCGGGAGTGATCGCGGCGCTGGCGCGCCGACGGGGCGCAAAGCCGCGTTAAAAGGCGTAGGTCACGGAAACGCGGTGGGCTTGACCGAGGCCGCCGTAAGGAACGAAGGCGTAGTCGAACGTCGTGCCCGTGAAGCCGAGACCGAAACCGAGGGCGGCGCCCGTGAAGCCGTCGACGCTTCCGAGGGTCTGCGAATTGAAACCCGCGCGGCAGGCGAGCCGCCACGGTCCCGCTGTCGGCAGCCAATACTCGGTCCCCGCGGCCGCGTAGTAATTTTCCTTGAGAGGGACCGCCATGTCCGCGGAGACCACCCAGCGCGGCGTGATCAGGAAGGAGCTTCCGAAACGCACCGTTTGGGGCAGGACCTCGGGCGTCTGCTCGTAGGTCAACTTTCCGCCGATATTGGACGCAGTGAGGGCGGTCTTAAGGCGCCCATCGAAGCGGGCGGGGAATAGCACGCCGAAATCCGCCGCCGCCGTGTGTGCGGTGTCGACGATTTTAGACTGGACGTACTTGAGGCTCATTCCGAGCGTCAAGCCGCTGAAATCGGGCATGAACTCGAAGTCGGGCAGGCGGTAGGCGTAGCCGAGCGACGCGGCGAGGTCAAAGGGCGTGAAAGAGCCGACGTCGGCGCCGGTCGCGTCGGTCTGCGGGATGGAGCCCGCCGAGAAGTATTGAAATCCGGCGCCGAGCGCTCCCCAAGGTCCCAGGTTCTGTCCATAAGCCGCGTAATCAAAGTAACTGGAGTTAAGGTACGCGGCGTGCATGACGACCGCGGAGCGGCGGTTGATGCGGGTGAGGGCCGCGGGATTCCAGTACATGGCGGTCGCGTCATCGGCGACCGCGCTGTAGGCTCCACCCATCCCCGTCGCCCGTGCGCCGACGCCGAACGTCAAGAAGTCGGCCGCGTTGGTGGCGGCGCGCGCGGGAATAGGCGAGAGGAGGAGCAGCGCGGCCGTCGCGGTGAGCATTCTCATCGTTCGACCGCGATTGTCAGCGTCCGACTTTGCGCGCCGGATTGCGCATAGACGAAATACACGCCGCTGGAGGCGCGGACCCCGTTCCGGTCCCTTCCGTCCCAGGAGGCCATTCCGGCGGCGTTGCTGGTCAAATCGCGGACGAGGAGGCCGCTCGCCGTGTAGATGCGCACGCGCGCGTTGCCTGGAAGCTGGACGAAGGACATGCTCGTCTGACCCAGGGCCGCGCGCATCGGGTTGGGAAAGGCTTTGGCCGATCCGAGCGAAGCCGAGGCCCCGGCCGCCATGATTTGGAAAAGGGACAGATGGTTCGTGTACGCAGTGACGGTGTTGCCGGAAACGGAGGAAGGCAGCGGGACCCAGAGGCCGCTCGGGGTGTCGTAGCGCGCCAGCGTGAAAACGTTCGGGTCCAGGCCCGCGGCGGCGGACGCCGGGAACGTCATGGACAGGCGGACGCTGTCCGAGGGCTCGATCAGCGGGGACAGATCGATCTTCGCGGCGATCCCGGTTCCGGCGAGCGGGCTGATCGCAGACGCCGTTGCCGGCAATGCTCCGGGCGCGATCGCGCCGAGAGTGACGGAGACCGGTTGCCGAAAGGCCCCCGGCGGCGCGGTCACCATGATGAGCGTATTGTTGGGATTTCCCGTGTTGAACGACAAGGTTCCCCCGGCTGAGCCGACCGATGTCGTCTGGGGAGAGGTAATCGCGGTCAAAGTGGAGACGATGAGGCCGGAGGGGGCCAGCCCGTTGCCCCCCAGCGCCCCCACGGTGAGAAAATACGTGTCATTAGGGATCAGTCCGGTCACCGTCGCCGTCGTCACCGCGCCCGTTATCACGGTCGTCGTGCTTGCGCCCACGCTGGAGTCCCAGGCGTCGACACGATAGCTTGCGAGAGGCGAGTTGCCGTTGGCGCTCCAGGAGGCCGTGATCGAGGATGCCCAGACGTTCAGTACGGCCAGCCCAGACGGCGCGACGGCCGTCGGGACGGACGCGGCGATCATGTTGTTGGCTTTGATCGACCCCCAGCCCGTCGCGTCGTCGTAGCCGGTTCCGGCGTCGTAGAAGCCGGGAGTGCCGTTATTGCCTACGGTGATGTCGTTGAAGAGCGTGCCATAGCTTGCGCCCATCCCCATTGCGTAAAAGGTCGGGTTTCCGAACCCGAAAGATCCGAGGCCGGCCGCGGCGCGCTCCTGGTTCATCAGCGCCGTGAGTGAGGCCCACAGCGGCGCCGCCGCGCTGGTTCCGCCGACGAGCAGAGCGCAACTGCCGCCCTCGCACATGCTGTACGGGGACGAGTTTGGGTCCGCGTTCAACGAGACGTCCGGGACGTTGCGCGACGTCGTCGAATATTTTCCGGGGACACCGACCTGATAGCTGGGAATCGTCCACTGGGAGCTCACGCCGCCGCCGCCGCCGTTGGCGCCGGTGTTCCAGACAGTCTCCGTGATCGACAGCGGCGACAGCGTTCCGGAAAGACTGGTCCCCCCCACGCCCGTCGCGTAGGGCTGAGAGGCGGGATCGTCGACGCTGATCGTCGAGCCGTCGCCCTTGGATCCGCTGTCCCCGGCCGCGACGTAGAGCGTCTGGCCCTGGAGTGCCATCTGCTGGAAGATCGTATTCTCCGCGTTCATGATCGAGGAGCCGGCTCCGGACTCGTACAGGCCCCAAGAGGAACTGATCACGGGAGCGAGATTGTCCGCCGCGATCCGAGCGTACAGGTCGACGCTGTCCAGCAGGGTATTGTGGGCCACGTAGACCAGGATGCGTGAGATTTTCGGCGCCAAGGCCAGCATCAACTCGATGTCGAGCGCCACCTCGATGTCCGAGTTGCCCCCGCTCAGCGTGTTGGCGGCGCCGTTCACTCCGATGAAGGTCAAGGACGCGTTGGGAAGTCCGAACTGGCTTTCATACAAGGCGATGTCGGACGGCGCGTAGCCGTCGAGTTCGAAGAGCGCGGCGGTCTGGCCCGTTCCGTCCAGCGCGCCGCTCAGTCCATAGGCGGTTTTTATGTCGCTGGGGGAAAGCCCTCCTCCGGGACCGGACCCGGTGAGCGTGCCGGGGCGTGAGCCGGAGGCCGCCGCGGGATGACTCGGGAAAGTGAGATGTGGTTGGAGAAGTCCGTGAATATTCGATAGACCCATCACGGCGCCCAGGTACGGAGCCAGGGAATCGGGAACTGACGGTTCGCTGGCGGGTCCTCGAACGATTTGACCGTCGGCCAGGCGGTAGTGATTGAGGCGAATCCCGAACGCGCGCTCGACGGCGTCGGAGCGTCCCGAGACCTTGACGACCAAGCTCTCCGGGCGATCTTCGGAGGAATCGACCGCCAGCCCGTTGGACTGGGCGAAATCCTTGAGCTTCTGCCTCTTATTGATCAGCCCAAACCGCTGAACGAACTCCGCAGAGCTCAGGTAGTGCCGTCGTGCGGGCGCGGCGGGGCCGTAAATCTCCGCCAGGGCCTGGTCCAATTGGTGCTGGTCCAGGCGCACAACCAGGCTTAATTTCACGGGTTCGTCGTCCGGCGCGGGGCCGAGGGCGGTCGCGGTCAAGACCTGGGCCGGAACGTGACCCGCGAGAATGGTGCGGCCTAAGGCCGCCGCCGGAGAGGTCGCGGCGAGCAGGGAGAGAAGCAGACCGACTGATCGAATCGTCAAGCTGTAATTCTAGCAGAACGGGTATTATTCGTAATAGCGGAATTCGTGCGTCGGCAGGACGGCTACAACGCGTAACCGTCCGGATTGTTCTTCTGCCAGCGCCAGTGGTCGGCGCACATGCGGTCCAAGCCCAGGGAGGCGGACCAGCCCAGTTTCGCCCGCGCGCGCGACGGGTCGGCCCAGATCGCGGCCGCGTCGCCGGGGCGGCGCGGGACGATCTCGTATGGAATCTGCCGGCCGACGGCCTTCGAGGCGGCGGTCAGCACTTCCAACACCGAATGGCCGCGCCCGGCGCCCAAATTGAGGGCCTCCGCCCCGTCGAACGAGTCGATCTTCTCCAGCGCGGCGACGTGGCCGCGGGCCAGGTCGACGACGTGGATGTAGTCGCGCACGCCGGTCCCGTCGATCGTCGGGTAGTCGCCGCCGAAGACGCGGACCTTGTCGCGGCGGCCCACGGCGGTCTGCATCACGTAGGGCATCAGGTTGTTGGGCGCGCCGCGCGGGTCCTCGCCGATCCGGCCGCTCTCGTGCGCGCCGACGGGGTTGAAGTAGCGCAGCAGGGCGACGTGCCAGCCCTTTCCGGAACGGGCCAGGTCGAAGCAGAGATTCTCGACGTCCAGCTTCGTCTGGCCGTAGGGATTGACCGCGGAGCGCGGGTGGCTTTCGTCCACGGGATTCTTCTCCACCGCGCCGTACACGGTGCACGACGAGGAGAAAACGAAGCGGCGGCAGCCCGCCGCTTTCATCGCGTCCAAGAGGTTCGCGCTGCCCTCCACGTTGTTGCGCCGGTACAAGTCCGGCTTCTCCACGGACTCGCCCACCGCCTTGAGCCCGGCGAAATGCAGCACGGCGTCGAAGCCCTCGTTCAGGAGTCTCGTCAAGCCGGCCCGGTCGGAGAGGTCCAACGTCTCGAAGCGCAGGGGCTTGCCGGCGAGCTCCCGCGTGCGAATGATCGACGTCTCCGAGGAGTTGGACAGGTTGTCGAAGCCCGCGACCTCGTGCCCGGCCTTCAGCAGTTCGAGCGCCGCGTGGCTGCCGATATAGCCGGACGCGCCGGTCACTAATACCTTCAGGGGGCCGCCTCGACCCTTCGGGCTCGGCGCAGATGAGCGGCGGAAGGGCTCATATCATCTAGAACGGCGCCATCGCGGACTGCAGGTGATAATAAGGAGGCTTCGCGCGGTAGCGCAGGATGCACTCCTTCATGATCTCCTCGATGAAGTCCTCGTACTTCTGGCCGATCACCTCGGCGCAGGCCGGCACGCAGTCGCCGTCGTTGATGGAGGGGTTCGGGTTGATTTCCAGGATATACGGGTTGCCGGAGCGGTCCACGCGCACCTCGATGCGCGCGTAGTCGTGGCAGTCGAAGATGCGGTAGGCGTCCAGGCAGATCTCCGAGATCAGCGCGGAGAGCTTCTGGCTGTACTTGGCCGGCCGCTCCACGCGGATCTTTTCATAAACGGACTCGGACTCCCACTTCGCCTGGAAGGGGTAGATGCCCCACGTGCCCTTGGGCAGGTCGTCGAAGATGGAGCGCGACAGCGGCAGGACCTTCACGCGCTCCTCGTTGCCCATGATGGACACGTCCACCTCGTCGCCCTCGATGAATTCCTCGATGATGACCGGGCGGTTGTACTTTTCCAACAACATGGCGACTTGATCTTTGAGCGCCTTCAGGCTGGTGACCACCGAGGCGTTGGAGATGCCGATGGAGTTGTCGGTGTTGGCCAATTTGACCATCAACGGATAACGAAGATCTTCGCGAATGGGTTCGTCCTTCTGGAACACATAGTCGAACTTCGGCGTGGGCAGCCCGTGCTGCTCCAGGATCTTTTTCACCTTGATCTTGTCGATGCACAGCGCCAAGGTCAGCGGGTTCGATCCCGTGTACGGGATCCCCAGGCAATCGAGAATCGCCGCGGCGTGGGGCTCCAGCAAGGATGAATTGTTGATGCGTTCGCAGACGTTGAAGATCATGTCCACGTTCGCGTTGGCGATCTTCTCGAAGGGCAGCGGCGTCTCGTTCATGTCGAAGAAGGTCACGCGATGGCCCTTCGACTCGACGGCCTTCTGGATGTTGCGGCCGACCGACGTCAGGTCGGCGTGCACCGCGCCCTCGTCGCCGCCCTCGGCGTCGTAGATGTTGCACAGGATGCCGACGTGGAGCGCCTTCTTGCCGAAATCGAAGCCGCGCACCTTCTCGATGCGCGCGGACTGCAGGATGCGGCGGCGCGCCACCTGCGCGGCGCCGAAGCGGTTCTTGCGCCGCGTCTTGCCCAGCGAGGACGTGGAGTCGAAGCGCGCGATGGAGACCGAGACCTTGCGCAGCGCCTCGTCCAGGTTCTCCTCGGCCTCCGCGTACGTGTCGCCGCGGCCGACCACCCAGCCCATCGTCTCGAAGCCCTCGGGCGGGACCAAGGCCGCGTCGCCCGGCTCCTTCTGCACGGTGATGTCGTGGACCTTCGCCGGGTCGGGCTTCTCCTGCGGGAGCTTCACGCCCACGACGACGCCGGAGTACTCCGGGATCAGGTACTTGCCGACCAAATGGCAGCGGGGCTCCTTCAGGCGCCTGGGCGCGCACGGGAAGCCGACCGCGATGTTCGAGGCCTCCTCGATGATGTCGGTCTCCCAGATCGTCTTGATCCAGTCGTAGAGATAGTCGCCGCCCATGCGCGCGTTCAGCTCGATGAGCTTCGGGCCCGTCGGCGTGATCTTCGCCTCCAGGTGCAGCGCTCCGTTGGTCAGCCCCAGCGCGGCGACGACCTCCTTGGCCATCTTCAGCACGTCGGACAGGTCCTTCGCCTCATGGCGGGAGGGCATGGCGTCGCCGGTCTCCACGAAGAACGGCTCCTTCGTGGGGAAGTTGTCGGTGAACGCGTGGAACTTGATCTCCCCGGCCTGCACCAGCAGGTCCGCGTCCACCTCGGCGCCGTCCAGGAACTCCTCGGCCAGGATGTCGGTTCCGTACTTGTAGATCGGGTCGAAGGCGGGCGTCATGTTCGTCTTGATGTAGTCGAGCGCCTTCTTGGACTCGTCCAGGCTGTCGAGCTTCACGACGAACTGGCTCTTCACGCCCCACGCGGGCTTGAGCACCAGCGGGAATCCGATGCGCGCCGCCGCCTTCTCCAGGTCCGAGTGGTTCTTGATCAGCGCCCACGCGGGCTGGTACTTGGACAGCTTCGCGTTCTCCAAGGTCTGGCGCGTCAGGTACTTGTTGCGCGCGTTGAGCGCCGCCTGCGGCGCGTTGCCGATCCAGCCGAAGCGCTGCGCCAAAGTCGCCGCCAGCGGCACGGCGTTCTCCCAGAACGTGATCACGCCGTCGATCTTCGTGGTCTTGACCAGCTCCTCGATCTTCGCGGCGCAGGCCACCTCGTCGAGCGGATCGCACTCGATGAACCCGTCGGAAAGCTTCGACACCCAGTTCGCCTCGGACGAGATCAGGATCATCCTCGGCCCCAGCTCCTTGAGCCGGGTGTAGATGAAGCGCTTCTTCGGCTGAGGCGAGGAGATGACCAGCAGGGTCTTGGACCTCAGGTCGAGGGGATTGGAGTCGACGGGAGCGGCGGTCTCGGCGGTATTCATGAACAATAGTGTACGGCATGCGTCGTCGAGAATCAAATGGACGCCCCGGTCCTAGACGCCTGGGACCTTCGACCCTTCCGCGGCGCGCGCGCGCCGAGTATCCTGAGGACATGCGAGACACGCGTCGGAACCGGATTTGGACGTTGGCGGGAGTCGTCGTCCTGACTTTGGCGGCGGGGGCGGCTTCGCGGCTGGCCCGCGCGCGGCGCGCGGCGCGCGCGCCGGAGCGCGCGTTCTCCGTCGAGACGGACCTGCGCGACGCCGTCGCCGCGCCCATGACGCCCGCGACCGCCGGCCTGGCCGGCAGGCCGGTTCCGACCTCGTGGTTCAAGACGCCGGAGCAGCGGCGCAAGGACGTGGACGCCGCGCTGATGTCCTCCGTCCGCCGGCGGGCGCTGGCCCGCCGCGTCTCCGTTCAGTAGGAGACGTTCAGCCGCGACAGCCCGCGTTCCAGCCGCTCTTGAAAGCGCGGATTCAGCACGTCCGCGCACACCGCGTAGCGGATCAGGGGCTCCGTCCCGCCGCCGTCGGCGAAGCCCGAAAAGTGCACGCCGACGATCCCCGTCTCGGAGATCACGGCGCGGTTGAACGCCTCGTGGCGCCCCTCCGCCGGGAGCTTCCTGCCCAGGACCGACTCGGGGACCTTCCACAGCGTGAAGAAGCCCGCCTCCGTCGCGCAGGCCGGGCGCAGCCCGGCGGCCTTCAGGCGCGGGATCAGGTAGGAAAGCCGCTTCTCGTACAGCGTCCGGATCTCGTCGAGCGCGGCCTGCGCCGCGGCGGGGTCGCTCAGGAATTCCCCGTAGGCCGCCATCACGCCGGGCACCGGGCCGGAATCCGTGTTCCCCTTGACCAAGGCGAAGTCCTCGACGAAGTCCTTCGAGCCGATCAGCGCGCCCAGGCGCGCTCCCGGATCGTTGTAGGATTTGCTCACGGAGTACAGCTCCAGCCACTCCAGGCCGGGATAATCCTTGGCGACTTGCGCCAGGGGGACGTGCGCGTCGCCGGCGGTCAGCCCCGCGTACGCGGCGTCGTTGACCAGGCGCATGCCTTTTTCCAGGCAGAACTCGATGAGCTCCTTCCAGTCGGCGGCGGACGCGCCGACGGCGGCGGGGTTTCCGGGTCGGATGGTGAACACCAGATCGGCGCGGTCGGTCCCGTCGCGTTTGAGGGCGTCCTTGAGCCGCGCGACGTTGAGGCGCATGTTATCCGACGAGTGCAGAGGCCAGGCCGTCCGCCGCCCGCCCAGGTAGGAATCGCTCCACGTGCCGATCACGTCGTAGGCCGGGAGGTTCGACGCGACACGGAACGTCCCGCGCCGCGCCTTGTCGGGCAGATGCAGGCCGCAGGCCAGGGGGATCAGGGCGCTGGCGGTCTTGATGCCGGCGATGGGCAGCGCGCGCAGGTGCTCCGCCACTTCCACGCCGCCGTGGAGACGGACCATGCCCTCGGCGAAATGGAGGAGGTTCTTGTCCTCGGCGTAGGTGTGATAATCGTAGCCGGGGTCCGACGCGTACTTGGCCTTGAGCGCGCGGATCGCGGCGGGGGGTATCCCGTCGGGGTTGCCGAGCGATAAATTGAGGGGCTCCTCGCCCGTCTTCTCTTCATACTCGCGGATCAGGACGTAGATCAGCTGGAAGAGATTGATGCCGGCCGCGGGAATCCGCCTCATGCCGAGAGGATAGCGATTTCGGGGGCGGGTTTAAAACGAGGGATCGAACCCGCTGATCGAGGTCGCCGTTTTCTGGCCGTTGTTGTCGCCGTTGCCCTGGCCGTCGTCGGAGTGGACCCCGGTGGAACCGAGCGGGCTTCCGCCGCTGGAGGATGGGCCGTTGGCGGTGATCGCGGTGCCGCCAGCGCCGGATCCCGACCCCGAGTTGGGCGGGGGCGCCTTGTCGGGCGCGCCGTACGCCATGCCGGGGGAGCGGTTCGAATCCTGGGCATGACGCGGGTCCAGAGCCACGAAGCCGCCACCCTCGACCGCGTGGGTCCCGGCGTTGCCGGCATCCGAATAGACCGGAAGCTGGCCTTCCGTCCGGATCAACGCTCCCGGTTTCGAGTAGTTCGGGGGGGGCGCGTCGGCCGCGCGCCGGACGCCGATACCCCGGGACGCGGAGGAAGAGTGCCGGCCGTAAACCGCCCGGCCCCCGCGGAAGTACGCCGCCGGCGAAGGTCGCGCGACCCGCCGGGAGACCATCGCGGCGGGAGCGGAGCCCCCGGCGTTGAAATTCGGCAGGATGACGTTCGTTCCAAAGGAGGAAGGCATGGCCGAGGTCCCCATGAAGGCCGGCGTGCCGGCGGCCGCGGGGGCCGACATCGCGGGCGCCGCGGGCGCTGACGGCGCCGCCGGGGCGGACACGCCGCGTCCGTTCATGACCACGTAGGGTTTGGGGTCTTGCGCGAAGGCCGGTCCGGTCATGAGGCCGACGGCGAGCAGCAGGGAGATCTTCATGCGTTCCTCCAGGCCTTTCGAGTATAGCCCCGGACCCCGTGAAACGCCACCCATAAGTGTTACAGGGGGTTAAAAAGTCGGTAACGGCTCGAATCATCCAAAATATGTAGAATGGCGTCCGGGAGACCCCCGCCCGACTTTCTTTTGTAACGCGGGGGAGTCATACTCTATATAAGGGAAGCGGGCCGCAATCCTCTTCCCGGAGGGCACATTTTATGTCGAATCGATTCACCGAGAGAGCTCAGCGGGTCATCCTCATCGCGCAAGAGGAAGCCAAGCGCCTCAATCACGATTACGTCGGCACCGAGCACATCCTCCTGGGCCTGATCGCCTTGGGCGAAGGCGTCGCCGCGCAGGTTCTCGCGAACCTGGGCGTGGACCTGCGCCGCGTGCGCTCCGAGATCGAGAAGATCGTCGGCACCGGCGACAACGTCATGCTGCTCGGCGAAATTCCGTTCACGCCGCGGGCCAAGAAGGTCCTCGAATACGCCGTCGAGGAAGCCCAGCACATGGGCCACTCGTACGTCGGCACCGAGCATCTCCTGCTGGGCCTGATCCGCGAGGAAGAGGGCGTGGCGGCGCGCGTGCTGGAAAATCTGGGCCTGCGCCTGGACGTGGTGCGCGAGGAAGTCTTGAACCTGCTGGGCGAGGGCCAGTCCCAGGCCCAGGGCGGCGGCAAGGGCGAGGCCCCGGCCTCCGGTTCCGGCTCCCCGTCCCGGACCAAGTCCAAGACCCCGACGCTCGATGAGTTCGGCCGCGATCTGACGGCGATGGCGCGGGAGGGAAAACTCGACCCCGTCATCGGCCGCGCCGACGAGATCGAGCGCATGATCCAGATCCTGGCCCGCCGCACCAAGAACAACCCGGTTCTCATCGGCGACCCCGGCGTGGGTAAGACGGCCATCGTGGAAGGTCTCGCGTCGAAGATCTCTTCCGCCGACGTTCCGGAAATTCTTCTGAATAAGCGCGTGTTGACCTTGGATCTGGCCCTCGTTGTGGCCGGCACCAAGTATCGCGGCGAGTTCGAACAGCGCCTGAAGAATATCATCGAAGAAATCCGCCGTTCGAAAGGCTCCGTCATTTTGTTCATCGACGAACTGCACACCGTCATCGGCGCCGGCGCGGCCGAGGGCGCCATCGACGCGTCCAACATGATCAAGCCCGCTTTGTCGCGCGGCGAACTGCAGACCATCGGCGCGACGACTTTGGACGAATACCGCAAGTATATCGAGCACGACGCCGCGCTCGAGCGCCGCTTCCAGCCCATCGTGGTGGACCCGCCGTCCGTGGACGAGACCTTCGAGATCCTGCAGGGCCTCAAGGACAAGTACGAAGCCCACCACAAGATCAAGTACGACGACAGCGCGCTCAAGGCCGCCGCCGAGCTCTCCGACCGCTACATCTCCGAGCGCTTCCTGCCCGACAAGGCCATCGACCTCATCGACGAGGCCGGTTCCCGCGCGCGCCTGCAGAGCTCGCAGACGCCGCCCCAGTTCAAGGACAAGGAAGTGGAGATCGAGAAGGTGGTCAAGGACAAGTCCGCCGCCATCTCCGGCCAGGAGTACGAGAAGGCCGCCCGCCTGCGCGACAAGGAGAAGGAGCTGCGCAAGGCGCTCGAGGAAGCCAAGAAGAAGTGGCGCGAGAAGCGCGACCAGTCCACGCCCACGATCATGGCCGAGGACATCGCGGCCGTCGTGTCCAAGTGGACCGGCGTGCC
>JAGWMT010000360.1 GCA_028871595.1 Elusimicrobiota bacterium | reverse complement strand
CGCGAGGGTACACTAAGGGTATGGATATGAATCAAACCACCGTTTTGCCGCGCGCCGAGACCGGCCTTCGCCATTTCATGCACATGGTGTACGGCTGGATGAGCTTGGGACTGTTCGTCACCGGCGCCTGCGGCGCCTACATGGCGTCGGACCCCCGGATGATCGTCAACCTCGTCCACAACCCCATCCTGTTCTACGGCCTGATGCTGGGAGAGCTGGGGCTGGTGCTGTTCCTCTCCGCGGCGGTCGCCCGGATGGAGGCCTCCACGGCCAAGTTCGCCTTCCTGTTCTACGCGGCGCTGACCGGCGTGTCGCTGTCCACGGTGTACCTGGCGTACACGGCGCAGTCCATCGCCAGCACCTTCTTCCTCACCGCCGGCCTGTTCGGCGTGATGGCCGCCTACGGCTACATGACGAAGACCGACCTGACCACCATCGGGAACATCCTGTTCATGGCCCTGATCGGCATCGTGCTGGCGTCGGTGGTCAACATCTGGCTGCACAGCGCGGCCATCCAGTGGGCCACCACCTACATCGGCATCCTGGTCTTCACCGGCCTGACCGCCTACGACTCGCAGAAGATCAAGGCGATCTACCGGCCCGGGTCCGACGGGTCCGAGGAAGAGACCAAGGGCGCCATCCTGGGCGCCTTGGCCCTGTACCTGGACTTCATCAACCTCTTCCTCAGCCTGCTGCGCGCCACCGGCAAACGCCGGGACTAGACGGCGCGGAAGGCTTCGCGCGCCGCGGCGATGGCGTGGTCCAGCTCGCCTTCGTTGTGGGCGTAGGACACGAACAGGGCCTCCCACTGCGCCGGCGGCAGATACACCCCGCGCTTGAGCATCTGGCGGAAGAAGCGTCCATAGGCGAGCTTATCCGCCTTTAACGCCGACGCGTAATCGGTCACCGGACCTTTCGTGAAGAACGGAGTGATCATGGAGCCGAACGATTGCAGGCACAGCGTCACGCCCGCGTCGGCCGCGGCGGAACGGAAGCCCTCGCAGAGATAATCCCCCAACTCCTCCAGGCGAGGATACGGATCTTCGCTCTGAAGCAGATCCAGCATCGCCGTTCCGGCGGCCACGGCGACGGGATTTCCCGACAGCGTGCCCGCCTGATAGGCGGGGCCTTCTGGAGCGATGACCGACATCACCTCTTTGCGGCCGCCGTAGGCGGCCAACGGGAGCCCGCCGCCCACGATCTTGCCCAGGATGGTCAGATCGGGTTTGATGCCGAATAATGTTTGCGCTCCGCCGTAGCAGACGCGGAAGCCGGTGATGACCTCGTCAAAAATCAAAAGCGATTTTTCTTTTGTCGTGATCTTGCGTAGTCCTTCCAAGAAGCCGTCTTCCGGGAAGACGACTCCCATATTCGCGGGAATCGGCTCGACGATGACCGCCGCGATCTGCCCCTTATGCTTCTTGAACGCGGCTTCCACGGCTTTCAAATCGTTGAACGGACAGATGATCGTCGTGGCCGCGAACGCCTTGGGAACGCCCGCGGAATCCGGCACGCCCAACGTCGTGGCCCCGGAACCTGCGGCCACCAGCAAACTATCCACATGCCCGTGGTAGCAGCCGGAAAACTTGATCACGAGATCTCGCTTCGTGAAGGCCCGCGCGGCGCGCAGGGCGCTCATGTCGGCCTCGGTGCCGGAGCTGGTCATGCGCATCAGCTCCATGGACGGGAAGGCGTCGCGGATGCGCTCGGCCAGCTCGACCTCGGCCATGGTGGCGGCGCCGAAGGTGGAGCCGCGCTCCAGGGCGGCCTTCGCGGCCTCCACGATCTCGGTGCGGGCGTGGCCGAACATCAACGGCCCCCACGACAGGCAGAAATCCACGAACGGGCGGCCGTCGGCGGAGAACAGGAACGGCCCGGAGCCGGAGTCCACGAACAGGGGCGTGCCGCCCACGGACTTGAACGCCCGCACCGGGGAGTTCACGCCGCCGACCAGGACCTTGCGCGCGCGCGCGAACAGCGCCTTTTGATCCACGGCCTTCGACGTGGACTTCTTGGCCGCCTTACGGGACGGGCGCTTCCTCAGTTTCGTAACCATCGCGCGGCCTCCAAAGCGTAATAGGTCAGGATGAAGTCGGCGCCGGCGCGCTTGATGGACGTCAGCGACTCGAGCGCGATCTTGCGCTCGTCCACCCAGCCCTTCGCGGCGGCGGCCTTGATCATGGCGAACTCGCCGGAGACTTGATACGCGGCCGTCGGCAGGCGGAAGCGCTCCTTCACGGCGCGCAGCACGTCCAGATAGGGCATCGCGGGCTTGACCATCACCATGTCCGCGCCTTCTTCCACGTCCAGGGCGACCTCGCGCAAGGCCTCGTCGAAATTGGCGGGGTCCATCTGATAAGTGGAGCGGTCGCCGAACGAAGGCGGGGACTCGGCGGCCTCGCGGAAAGGGCCGTAGAAGGCGGAGGCGTACTTCGCGGCGTAGGCGAGGATGGGCGTGTCCTGAAGCCCCTCGCCGTCGAGAGCGCGGCGCATCATGCCGACGGTGCCGTCGATCATCCCGGACGGGGCCACGATGTCGAAACCCGCCTTGGCCTGGGACACGGCGGTCTTCGCGATGAGCTCCAAGGTCGGGTCGTTGAGGACCTTAGTCCCTTTGACGATACCGCAGTGGCCGTGGTCGGTGTACTCGCAGAAGCAAAGATCGGCGATCAGCAATAAATCCGGATATTTATTCTTGATGGCTTTTGCGGCCCGTTGCACGATGCCGTCGGCCGCGTAGGCTCCGGAGGCCTTGGCGTCCTTCTTGTCGGGGATGCCGAACAGGATGACCGCGGGCACGCCCAGCTTCACGGCCTCTCCGGCGGCCTTGACCGCTTCGTCCACCGAGTACTGGAAGTGGCCGGGCATGGAGGAGATCGGACGCTTCTCCCCCTTGCCGGGGCGCACGAACAGCGGAAGGACGAAGTCGCCGGCGTCCAGCGTGGTCTCGCGGACCAAGGCGCGCAAAGCGGGAGTCGTGCGGAGACGACGAGGGCGGGTGATGGGGAAGGCCATGGACGGCATTTTACTACAATCCCCCCCTATGGACATGAAAGAAGCCCTGACCTTCCACGACGTTCTGCTGGTCCCCAAACGCTCGTCGATCGCGTCGCGCAAGCACGTGGACACGACCGGGCGCTTCTC
>JAGWMT010000359.1 GCA_028871595.1 Elusimicrobiota bacterium | reverse complement strand
GTGCCGGGGGCGCCGGCGTACTGCGCGGAGGTGAAGGCGCGGGGCGGGGCGATCGTCTACGTGACGGGGCGCGACGAGGGGATGCGCGACGGGACGGAGAAGTCCTTCGCGCGGCACGGGTTCCCGGAGCCGGACGAAAAGGGGGTCAAGCTGGTCCTCAAGCCGCGCTTCGACACGCCCGACGCGGCCTTCAAGACCGAAGTCCTGGGGCGTTTGGCCGTCATGGGGACGGTGGCGGCCTCCTTCGAAAACGAACCGCTGCACATCAATCTGTTCCGCGAGGCGTTCCCCAAGGGGCGCCACTTCCTGCTGGAGACGAAGCACTCCGGCAAGCCGGTGATCCCGCACGCGGACGTGCTGCGCATCAAGGATTTCCGCCGCTGAGCGTCAGTGGGCCTTTTCGGCGGCCCGGTGGGGGAAGGCGAACAGGCAGAAATATCCGCCCGCACGATTCTGGCGCGGGCGTCGGACGAGATCGCCTCGCGCAAGTCCGCGGGGAGGCGCTCTTTGACTTGCCGCTCTTGCCGGTCAGCAGAATCGAATGGTTATGCGCAGACGGCATCATTCGTAGTGCGACCAGAGTCGGATGACTTTCACCGTTTTGATTTCCGGTAAAACCTGATAGACCAAACGGTGCTGGATGTTGATACGTCTGGAGCATGCGCCTGCCAGATCGCCAACCAGCTTTTCGTAAGGAGGTGGGTTTTGAAACGGGTTCTTACGCAGGACTTCGAGCAGTGCTTCCGCCTTCGGTCTTAGACCCGCAAAAGACAGCTTCTTCGCGTCCTTTTGGGCCTGCTTCGTAAAGACGAGCCGCCAGCTCACCAAGCGAGCTTTTTAGACAGCTTGCTTACGGGCGTCTTAAGGCCGGCGCGAATAGACTCACGCATCCCGGGAATCGAGAGCAGGTGGAGGGTCTCCTGAATCGACCGCCAGTCCTCTTCGGATATGAGAACGGCGCTCGAGCGCTTCCCGGTGATTTGAACGGGCTCATGTGAAGAAGCCGTTTGATCGAGAAGCTTATAGAGCGTTGCCCTGGCGGTGCTGGCGGTTAGAGTGGTCATTTCTGGTCTCCAACACAAGCGTACAGGAAGTCGTACGCTATGTCAAGGGGGCGATACCGGGAAAGGCCGCGCGTCCGGTCGGCCAATTTAGGCGGGAGCGGAGTGCAATCAGGGCCAAGGATGCCGCGGGTACCGGCGCTGAAGCTCTTTCTTGACCGTGGGATACGTATTGGCCCAGAACGAGGACAAATCACTTGTCTTCTGCACCGTCCGGTAGTTCGGCGCCAAAATATCAAAAGACACCTGCAGCCGGCCCTCGCACAGGCTCATCGTGCCGTTCATCTTCACGAAGTCGCCCAGCCGCGCCGAAAGCTCCGCCGGATTCGTCTCGTGATAAAGGAACCGCCCCGTCTTCCCGGACGGAAGCTTCTTCGAGACCGGCAGGGCGCGGTCTAGAAAGTCGGCCAACGCCCGCCCCAGATAACCCTCGATATGAGGGAGAAGACTGACCCGCTCGATGTCCTTGAGCGAGTTGCGCCCCGCGCAGACTTCCCCGTAGATCAACCGCCAATCGTCTGCCGACATCTCCGGATACCCCATGTCCGGATACAGACGCCGCGCCAGCAGGATGCGCGTCACCAACTGCTTCGCCTTGTCGTCGTAGCCCGGATGGGGAAGCTCCCCGGAGGAGAATTTCTCGGCCCACAGCTCGGCCGCGATTTTTTTGTCGTCCTTGCGCGCCGCCTGCTCCCGCCGCTCCAGCACCAGCCCCCGGAACTGCAGACGGTCCTCTTTGATCACACGCTGTTTCCGCTCGTCGAACTCGGAGACCATCGTCCAGACGCATTCCGCCGGGAACGCCGAACGGATCGCCTCGGCCGTGAACGGCATGAACAAACTGACCGACACCTGCCGCGTCTGCCCGCCCCCCGCGCGCTCCCGGATGTCCAGCGCCAGGATTAATGGAGGGGGATTCTTCTCCACCGGCAGCAGCGCGCCCCGCCCGTCGCCCAGACGGTAATAGGACCCCTCGCCCTCCCGCGCCGCCAGCCGGTCGGTGAACGCGTCCAGCCAGGCCCGCGCCAGCGCGTCGGCCCGCGCGTCCGAAGCGGAGCTCTCTTCCTTGTAGAGGCGCTTGAGCTGACGGAACGCTTCCGAAGCCTCCCAGGAAGCATCCTCGCGCGAACCCGCCATCAGGTCCCGCCCCAACTCGGCCAGATCCGCCGCCCGGTCCGGACGCCGGTCCTCGGACGCGTCGAACACCGCCGCCATCGCGCAGGCGCGCTCGAAGGCGGCGGCGCCCAGCCCCTGCGCCGCCTCCAGAACGGAGGCCACCCGCGGGGGGGCGGGGTAACGCAGGAGAGCGCGGCCCTTGCTTGTGATATGGTCCGCCTCGTCCAGAGCGCCCAATGATTTCAATGAGAGCCCGGCGCTGTTCCACGCCACGTCATGGGGAGAAGTGACCCAATCCACCGCTTCGGGCAAGGAGGCCGCCTGGAGACGGAGAGAACTAAGTTCCAGGCGCGTGATCTCCGGCTTGAGACTGGGCGCCATTCCGGATTCATCGGAGAGCGACCATAAACGGACGCAGCGCCCGGGCGCCGTGCGGCCCGCGCGCCCCGCGCGCTGCGCCGCGTTGCTCCGGCTGATTCGAGATAAATATAAGGTGTTGATCCCTCGCGCCGCGTCGTAGGCCGCGGAACGGTGCAGGCCGCTGTCGATTACCACCGTCACCTGCGGGATGGTGAGTCCGGTCTCCGCCACGTTCGTGGCCACGATCACCCGGCGCTTCGCGGAGGGGTCTAAGACGTTCTGCTGCTCGGCCAGGTCCATGCTGCCGTGAAGCGCGTGCAGTTCAAGGCCTTCCTCGCGGCAAAACGGCGAGAGGACCGTCATGGTGCGGCGGATTTCACGGAGGCCCGGCATGAAGATCAGCACGGATCCGTCCAAACCCTCGCGCGCCACATTTTTTAACGCCGCCAGTGACCCTTCCGCCACGCCTTCCCGCGCGCCCAGGGGATGATGTCGCACGGCGACCGGAAACAAACGTCCTGGAACGTCGATCCGAGCGGCATCGGGAAGATATTTCGTTAATTCCTGCGCCTCGAGAGTGGCGGACATGACCGCGACCTTCAGGTCCGCGCGGTTCTTTTGGCGCAATTTT
>JAGWMT010000358.1 GCA_028871595.1 Elusimicrobiota bacterium | reverse complement strand
ACGTAGCCCACGTTGTTGATCAGCGGGGACACGTAGTTGAGCCGGTCGGTCCAGGGCACCACGTTGTTCCAGGTCTCGCTCTCGGCGTGCTTCTCGAAGGCGCGGTGCAGGTAGCCGATCTCGCAGTTCGCGTCCACGATGCGCTCGCCCTCCAGCTCCAGGACCAGGTGCACGACGCCGTGCATGGCCGGATGCTGCGGGCCCATGTTGAGCAGGAAGGTCTTGCGCTCGGTGTTCATCATTCGCCCGCCACCGTCGGCTTCAAAATATTGAACGACGGGGAGCCCGGCAGGTTCCCGTCCTTCGGCCCGATCAGCGGCTGGCGCTTGCCGATCGGGTAGTCCTTGCGCAGGGCGTGACCCTTGAACTCCTCGTACATCAGCAGGCGCTTGATGTCCGGGCGGTCGGCGAACGTCACGCCGAACATGTCCCAGACCTCGCGCTCCAGCCAGTCGGCGATGGGCCATAGGTCCATCACGGAGCGCAGCACCGGCGCCTCGTCGACCGCGCAATGGACCTCGACGCGGCCCAGATCGTCGCCCTTCTCGAGGTCGAACTTCATCAGGCGATAAATGACGTCGAACCGCGGTGATTTCTTCCGGGAAAGGTAATCGACGCAGGTGAGGTCCACCAAAACGTTGTAGCCGTCCGCCTTGAGCGCGGAGAGTTCCTCATGGTTGCGCCCCGCGACGACGTCGCGGCGCTCGCCTTGCACCGCGTTCATCGGTTTCTTCCGCCGGTCTTCTGAATCTTTTCTTGGAGCAGCGTCAACCCCTGGATGACCGTCTCGGGACGGGGAGGGCAGCCGGGGATGTACAGATCCACGGGGATAATCGTGTCGATCCCTTGGACGGTCGAATAATTGTTATAGAACCCGCCCGTACATGTGCACACCCCGAACGCCACCACCCACTTGGGCGCGGCCATCTGGTCGTAGATGCGGCGCAGGACCGGGGCCATCTTGTGCGAGATGGTCCCCACCACCAGCAGGCAGTCGGCCTGGCGCGGCGAGAAGCGCGGGAAGCCCGCGCCGAAGCGGTCCATGTCGTAGTGGCTGGCCGCGGTGGACATGTACTCCATGCCGCAGCAGGCCGTCACGAACGGGTACTGGAAGATCGAGTACTTGCGCGCCCAGCCCAGGGCCGCGTCGATCTGCGTGGTCATGGTTCCCGCGGGAGCGGCGTCTTCTAGCGGCATTCGAGGACTCCTTTGCGCCAGAAATAGGCCAGCATGAACAGGACCATGAGCGTGAAGCCCGTGATCGCCGCCATGGCCGCGGCGTCCAGCGCGGGCTTGTTCAGCGCCCAGGGAAGAAGGAAGGCCAGGTCCACGTCGAACACCACGAACAGGACCGCGAAGCGGTGGTAGAGGACCGTCATGCGCTCGTGCGCCGGCGCCAGCGGCGGTAGTCCCGTCTCGTAGGGCATCTCCGCGTCCCCCATATGCGCGGGCTTGGGGCCGAACAGCTTGCCGGCGTTCGTGAACAGGCCGGTGATGGCCAGCACGGCGATGAAGTTCACGGCCAGCGCGAACAAGGCCAGGGCGCTCATTTCCAAAGCCCCCCGGTCAGGCCGCGCAGCAGCAGCGGCGCCGCGCCCAGGACCAACGCCCCGGCGGCGCAGATCAGGACCGCCAGCTCCGCGCGGGCGGAGCCCGCCGCCGGCGCCGGGCCCTCCGCCTCGTCGATGTACATCGCGCGGATCAGGTTCAAATAGTAGGACAGCGACACCAAGGCGGAGAGAGCCGCCAGCGCCGCGGGAATCGCCAGGGAGGCGCGCACCGCCTGCCAGAAGATCAGGAACTTGGCCACGAAGCCGCCGTTCGGCGGCACGCCCGCCAGGGCGAACAGCAGGACCGCGAACGCCGCGGCCAGCGCGGGGCGGCGGGCCGCGAAGCCGCGCAGACCTTTCACCGTCGTCACGCCCGACGCGCGGAGGAAGAGGAACGCGCCGTTGCTCAGCAGCGCGTACGCCGCCAGGTAGAAGACCAAGGACGCGGCCGCGGCCGCGTCGCGGCCCAGGACCTGCCAGGCGCCCACGCCCAGGATCAGCAGGCCCGCGTGGGCCAAGGACGAATAGGCCAGCAGCCGCTGCAGGCGCTCCTGGCGCAGGGCCAAAAACGAGCCGGTCAGCGCGGTCAACGCGCCCAAGCCGGGCAGGACCGCCGCGAACACCGGGTTGGGCGCCAGCGCGACGATGCGCATCAGGAACAGGACCGCCGACGCCTTCATCGCCGTGGAGAGATAACCCGCCACCTCGGGCGCGGCGGCCTCGTACACGTCGGGCAGCCACCAGTGCAGGGGCACCGCGCCGATCTTGAACAGCGCGGCCGCGCCCATCAGCGCCAGTCCGGCCTGGCCCTGCGTTCCCAGCGCCGCGGCCGCCGGGCCCAAAGCGCGCGTCTCCCCGTAGTACAACGCCATGCCCAGCAGGAACAGCGCTCCCGACAGCGCGCCGGCGAAGAAATACTTCACCGCCGCCTCCAGCCGCTTCGCGCCGTCGCCCTCTCCGGCGCGGGCCACCAGCAGGTAGGCGGGCAGGGACATGAACTCGAGCGCCACGAACAGCATGGGCAGGTTGCCGGCCACCGCCAGCATCGTCATGCCCAGCAGGGAGCCCAGGAACAAGACGGTCTCCACGTCGTCGCCGGAGGCCAGGTACGCCAGCGGCAGGGCGCCCAGCACGATGGCCAGCTGCCAGAACAGGCTCTTCACGTCCACCAAAATCAGCGGCGGCAGCGCCGCGGGCGCGGCCCACTTGAGCAGGAACAGCGCGGCCAGCGGCCCGGCCAGGGCCAGGACGCGGACCGCGGCGGCCGACGGGCGGCGGAACAGCCCCAGGCCCAGCGCGCACAACGTCGCGGCGGCCAGGCCGGCCTGCGGGGCCACGCTCATCAGCTCGTTCACCGGTAGATCCCCCGCAGCGACGGCTCGATGAGGGCCAGCCAGCGTTCCGGCGCCAGGCCGATCCACAGCATCAGGGCGCACAGGATCCAAAGGATCGACTTCTCCCGGACGTTCAAGTCGGTCACGCGCGCGCTCACCGACTCCGCGCCTTCCGGCGCCCAGAACACCGCCTGGTAGGCGGGCAGGGCGTAGGCCGCGGCCAAGGTCACGCCCACGGCGCCCGCCGCCACGAACACCGGCAGGTTCAGGAGCGGGATGGGCGAGTGCGCCGCGCCGGACAGGCACATGAACTCGCCCACGAAGCCGTTCAAGCCCGGCAGGCCGATGGA
>JAGWMT010000357.1 GCA_028871595.1 Elusimicrobiota bacterium | reverse complement strand
ACCGGGCGCGTGAACGACTGAGCCCCGGCCCCCGCCGCGGCCAGGACGGCCGCGGCGAGGACGAGAACGGCTCTCACGGAATCAGGGCGCCGGAACCGGAACGCGGTCCAGGATGGCGTCCACCACCTTGTCCGTCGTCAGATCGCGCGGAGCGGAGAAGCCCAGCATGATGCGGTGGCGCAGGATGCGGTGCGCCACGGCCGCCACGTCGGCGGGACCCGCCCACGCCCGGCCCGCCATCAAGGCGTGGATGCGCGCCGCCTTGAGCAGGTAGATGGCCGCGCGCGGACCCGCGCCGCCGTCTTTTTCGATGGCGTTGACCGGGACCGCCACGTTGTACTTCGCCGGATGGCTGGTGGCCTCGATCAGGTTCGCGATGTACGCCTTCACCGACGGATCCACGTAGATCTGGTCGGACAGCCGGCGGATCCCGTCGAGCTCTTCCAAGGAGTGCACCTTGTCAGCCTTCGGCTGATTGTCCTTGCTGGAGAAGCGCTCCATGATCTCCAGGAGCTCTTCCGTGGACGGCAGCGGCACCGTCGTCTTCAGCATGAAGCGGTCCTGCTGCGCCTCGGGCAGGCGGTACGTCCCTTCCTGCTCGATCGGGTTCTGCGTGGCCAGCACGATGAACGGCTTGGGAAGCTTGTACGTCTTGTTGCCGATCGTCACCTGACCCTCGGCCATCGCCTCCAGCAGCGCCGCCTGAGTCTTCGGCATCATGCGGTTGATCTCGTCCACCAGCAGGATGTTCGTGAACACCGGCCCGAACTGGACCTTGATGATCTTCATCCCGGGGTGCTCCGCGTCGTCCTGCAGGATCTCCGCCCCGATGATGTCGGACGGCAGCTTGTCGGGCGTGCCCTGGATGCGCTTGAAGTCTCCGGAGACCGCGTCGGACGCCGCCTTGACCGCCTGCGTCTTCGCCACGCCCGGGACGCCTTCCAGGAACACGTGCTCGGAGGCGATCATCGCCATCACGATGGAGTCCACCATCTCTTTTTGACCCACGATCACCTTGCCGATCTCCGCGCGCAGCCGGTTGATCAGCTCCGCCTTCTCCTTCGCCTGCGCCTGAAGCTCGGGCGTCGCCCCCTTCGCGTAGCGCGACGTGGACGGAGACAAGGACGAGCCGATCTCGCGCGCCGGACCCTCGGCCGCCGCCGCCGGAGCGTCGGCCAGAGCCGCCGCCCGCGCCGTCGAGCCGTCGAAGCGCGCGTCGTTGCGCAGAGCCATCGCGCCCACGTCGTCGTGCGCCACCGTCGGGGCGGGCAGCATCCCCAGCTTCGACAGCACCCGGCCCAGAACCGTGGGGGCCGCGGCCGGAGCCACGACGAGAGCCGGAGCGGCCACGGGCGCCGCGAGCGGCGCCGCCGACGGGGTGGACATCGCGGACAAAGCCGCGGAGGGCGCCGTCACCGACGGGACCAAGCTCATCGTCGGCGCCGCGAACGCGGCCATCGGGGCGGACGCGCCGCTCATCGAGACGCGCGACGCGCCGATCGAGACGACCTGCGCCGCGGCGGGACCGGCCGCCAGCAGAGCGCCCAGTCCGGCGGCGAAGGATTTCACGGCGAGGGATTTCTTCATATTCTTGGCTCCTACGGTGCGTTCCGGCGTTTGGGGTCGAAGTGAGCGGCCAACGTCTCGAGGGGGTCGCCCTCGGTCGAAAGAACGATGGGGCGGGCGCGGGCGGCCAGCAGGTCCTCGTCGAGCTTCGCCTCGCGCCGCGCGATGGCGGTGGCGGCGTCGGAGCGGACCTTCTTGTCGCCCGTGTCCAGCGTGCGCTGCGCGCCGCTCTCCGCGTCCACCAGCGGAAGCAGCGCCACGTCGGGAAGCGGCCGCGTCTCGGCCGGGTCCACCACGCGGATGGCGCGCAGGTCGTGGCGCGCGGCCACCGCCGCCAGCGCGTCCTTGAAATCGGGGGCCAGGAAGTCGGAGACGACCGCGACCATCGCCCGGGACTTGGACAGCCCCAGCACCTGGTCCAGCGCGGGCTTGAGGTCCGTGCCCTTGCCCGTCGCCTCCGCGTTCATAAGAGCGTCCACCAAAGCCGCCGTGTGCTTCGCGCCGCCGCGGACCGGGATCACGGCCTCCACCTTGTCGCTGAACAGGATCGCGCCGACGCGCACGTTCGTGCGCGAGGCCGCCAGCGCCAGCGTCGCCGCCACGTCCTCGATCACCGCGCGCTTGTCGGCGCCGCGCGTGCCGAAGCGTCCCGAGCGGCTCACGTCCACCAGCAGGATCAGGGGCATGTCGCGGTCCAGCTCGAACTTCTTGGCGTAGGTCTCGCCCTTCTTGGCGGTGGTCTTCCAGTCGATCTCGCGGTAGTCCTCGTTCTGGTACGGGCGGGCCTCGGCGAACTCGCTGCCGCCGGCGCCGATGAAGCGCGAGCGGAAGGCCCCGCCGACCACGGAGTTGGCCAGACGCTGGGCCGCGAACGCGATGCGCGAGCGCCGCGCCTCGATGGAGACCGCGTGGGCGTCCGGCGCCTCGGGCGGCGGAGGCGCCGCGCGGAACGCGTACTTCCAGATCAGCCACGTCGCGACCGCGGCCACGGCCGCGGCGACCGCCCAGGAGCCCAAGGCGGAGCCGGCCATCAGCAGGCCCAGCGGCGCCAGCCCGTGCAGGGACGACGGCGCCTTCGGCGCCCGGGCCAGGTCGCCGAGCAGACCGTCGGCGGCCCTGATCCCGTCCTGGAGGGCGGCCTTCTGGTCGTCGGTCAGGTCGATGGTCCCGGACGGACCCGTCCACTGCCCGGAGGCCAAGGTGGCCGCCAGGAAATCGCGGATCTGCTTGGCCTGGGCGGCCGTGTAGCTGTCCCGCCAGGATTTCTCGCGGTCGTAGCCGCCGGTCTTGTTCGCCAGGCCCTTGGCCGTCAGCGCGTCGTAGAACTCGGTGCCCGGAAACCGCGCCCAGCCCATGTGCAGGGCCTTGTTGAGGTTGACCGTGTTGAGCTCGCCGGGAGCGTCGCCGGCGGGCACGCCCAACTTCGCCGCGAACGATTTCATCTGGGGCAGATCGCGCTCCAGGCGCTCCGCGAACTGCTTCTGCGCCGCGCTCAGGCCCGAGGACGACGCCTTCGCCGCGGCGGCCGCCTCGCGGGCTTCCTTGAGCAGGGCGTCGTAGTGGCGCAGCTTGAACGCCGTGCGCCACTCGCTGTCGATGATCTTCAGGTCCGCCTCGATCAGGCGGTGATCGGCCTGGTCGGGGAAAACCTCGGCGAACTTTTCCGCCT
>JAGWMT010000356.1 GCA_028871595.1 Elusimicrobiota bacterium | reverse complement strand
GGAGTCGTCCTCGGCGCCTTCCAGGATGACGCGGATGTGGTCCATCAATTCGAACAGCGACAGGTTCGGGGACTTCTCGGCCTCCTCGAAATGCGGGGCGCCGCGGAAGAACACGCCGTCCATCTCCTCGGCCTTCTGGGAAAGATACTTGGTGGCTTCCTTGAACTTCTGGTACTCAAGCAGCTTCTGCGCCAAAGCGGCGGTCGGATCGGGCCCCTCGTCCTCGTTGAGGGCCTCCTGGCTGGGCAGGAGCGCGCGCGACTTGTAGGCCATCAAGGTCGCCGCCATCACCAGGAATTCGCCGGCGATGTCCAGGTTGAACTCCTTCATCAAGTCCAGATAGGAAAGATACTCCTTCGTGATGTGGGCGATCGGGATATTGTGGATGTCCAGATCGTCTTTCTTGACGAGAAAGAGCAGGAGGTCGAGCGGCCCCTCGAACAGCTCCAGGTTCACCTGATAGGTTTTCTCGGGCATCAGCGGAGCCTCATGGCGCGGCGAACTTCTTCCATCGTCTTCTGGGCCACGGCGCGGGCCTTGCGCGCCCCGTCGGCCAGGATGCCTTCCACGTTGGCGGCGTCGGCGGCGAACGCATCGCGCCGCCGGCGGAACGCGTCGTACGGCGGGGTCATCTCGGCCAAGAGATCTTTTTTACACGCGGAACAGCCGATGGTCCCCGCGCGGCAGACCGCGCCGCGCTCGGCGACGAAGGCCGCGTCCGCGTAGAGCTTGTGCATGGCGTACACGGAGCAGCCCGGCGGATTCTCGGCGCACGGCTCGGGATGGCCCGGATCCGTGGCGGCCTTGCGCGTGGGATCGGTGTACATGCTCTTCACTTTCTTCTCGAGCGCGGCGGCGGTCTCATGGATATCCAGCGCGTTGGCGTACGACTTCGACATCTTGCGGCCGTCCAGCCCGGGCACTTTCGGGGTCGGCGTCAACAGCGGCTGGGGTTCGACGAAAACCTCGCCGAACGCGTGGTTGAACTTGCGCGCGATCTCGCGGGACAATTCCAAATGAGGAAGCTGGTCCTGTCCGACCGGCACCTTCGTGCCGTGGTACAACAAAATGTCCGCGGCCTGAAGGACGGGGTAGCCGAGGAAGCCGAAGGTCCGGAGCTCGTAATTCGCCCCGGCCCGGTTCTCCTGGTACTTGGTTTCGCCGCCTTCGGCGGCAAGACCGGCCTTCGTCTTCGCCAATTCCTGAAGCTGTTCTTTCCAGGTGGGATTATTCTCGAGAGAGGATAAGGGCGTGACCATGGACAGCATCAACGCCAATTCGGCGTGTTCCGGGACGTCCGACTGGCGGAAAATCACGCATTGCGCGGGATCCAAACCCGCCGCCAGCCAATCCAGAACCATCTCATGGACGTTCTTTTTCAGGTCGGACGTGTCGTTATAGCCCGTCGTCAGCATGTGCCAATCGACGACGGAGAAATAGCAGGGATACCGGGGCATGAGATCGACCCAGTTCTTCAGCGCGCCCCAATAGTTGCCCAGATGAAGGCGGCCCGTCGGGCGCATGCCGGAAAAAACGACATCCTGACGCTTCATTCCGTCGGGATTCTAGCGTTTTCCCGGGGTGTTTTCCACCTGATAATAAGGAAGATGCCGGCTTCGGGGCTTAATCCAAATCGGGGACGGGCTCCCCCAGCAGCTTGGCGCGGGCGAAGACGATGGGAACGGAACCCACGGCCAAAAACCTGTCGTGGAAGTCGCGGTCGGTGTAGGCGGCGCCAATCTTCTTCTTGTAGTCCTCGCGCAGTTTGACGATCTGCATTTTGCCGGAGAAATAGCAGATCAACTGAGCCGGCCAGTTGACGGCGCGCAGGACGTCCTCGTCCACGGCCCCTCGCCCCGGCTCCGCGGCGTCATGCTTGAAGTCCGCCGCTTGTTGCAACGTCCAGAAGCCCGATTCCACGTTGACGTCGTAGATCACGCGACGCACGCGGAAGCGCCAGGAGTCCAAGGTCTGATATTTCGCGTCGACCGACGGTCCCAGGCCCCCCGCCCTCTGGAACATGTCCTCGGCGTACAGAGCCCAACCTTCGTTCTGCACCCCGTCGGGCAGGACGCTGCGCAGAGGATCCTTGATGAGCCGGGCGACGGAGAGCTGAAGATGGTGGCCGGGGACGCCTTCGTGCGCGGCGTAGGGCCCCATGCCGTTCACGCGCTGGTTCAACGCGCCCAGCACGGCCTCCAGGCGCCGGTCCAGCGGCCAGTCGGCGTGAAAGTGCTCCACGTTCCAGTAGCCGACGTTCGAGCGCACGTAGGTGGGCGGAGGGTTCATGCTCCCGCCGTCGCCGGTGAGCGGGACCATGGCGTCGGGCGTCTCGCGCGCGTGAATGGGGCCCACGCCGCGGGGGACGGTCAGCACTCCGGATTTTTTCAGCGCGGCCATGTCGTCTTGGACGATCCGGTCGTATAAACCGAGAAGCTTCTCTCGCGTCAGCGTCTTCGCCCGTTCGATCTGCTCCGGCGTGGCCTTCGGCTCCGGCGAGAGGGCGGACCGGAGCGCCGCCATGCGCGCGTCCACGTAGCCCAGCTCGCTTTGCGCTTGCGCCAGAAGTTCCGCCGGGGTCCAAGGCAGGAGCTCCGCGTTCTTCAGGATCCAAGCGTAGTTCTCGGCTCCCACCACGGAGAACTCCGGAAGATCCTTCATCCCCTTAAGGTCGTCCGCGTAAGCGGACAGCGATGCGGCGGCGGCGTCGCGCGCCGTGGAGGCCTTTTCCGCGGACAGCATCTTCCGCAGACCGTCGATCAAGCCGAGCGCCGTCGCCGCGTCGCGCGCCGTGGGCGCGGCCGTCTTCCGGATCTCGGCCACCATCGGCGGGATCAACGGCCAGATCTTCTCCCGCAGATCCACGCGCTCCGGCGCGTAGGTGAGCAAGGCGATGAAATTGTTCGCCACCGGCTCCAGCCAAGCGCCGGGGCGGTGGAGGTACAGCTTCTCGCTCATGAGGATGTGATCGGCGGCGCGGGCGTTCGCGTACACCCAGCGGAAGTCGATCTGCCGGTCCACCGGCCAGGTCCGCCAAGGCATGGTCCGCATCGCGGCGACATCCGCTTCCAGCCGCCGGTGAAGCGCGTCCACGCGGACGGGGCCGAACGACGGCACCCGCGCCGCGTCGTCGAAAAGGCCGTCGCCCGACGCCAGGCTGGGGTCGAGCGCTATTCGAACGGCGATCACGTCCTTCGCGACGCGCACGAAGTCCGGCGTTCCGGGTATGGGAAGCTTC
>JAGWMT010000355.1 GCA_028871595.1 Elusimicrobiota bacterium | reverse complement strand
CGCGTGAGGCGCGCCGGGCCCCGGCCGTCGCGCCGCTCCGCCACCGTCCAGAAACGCTCGCCGTCCCAGGCCAAGCCCGTCGCCTCGTAAGCTCCGTCGGCGTACTCCGGCAGCGGCACGACGGCCAGGATCAACGTCGGCTTCGTCAGGTCGTGACGGCGCAGGGAGCGGTCGCCCGCGTCCAGCGTCCACAGGGCCTTCCCGTCCCAGACCAGGCCCGCCGGCTTGAGCTCCGGGAGTACCCAGGAGGAAACCGGGGTCAGGGAATCGTCCAACAGGCGCTTCGTCAAGGTCTTGGTCCGACCGTTCAGCGTCCAAACATAAAGCCCGTCGAAAGCGACCCCGGCGCAGTCGGGAGCCGCCTTCGGGTACCTTGCCAGGGGCGTCATCTTCGCGTCGCGCATGCGGCGCACCATGGTGCCGTCCGCGGAGGCGGTCCACAGGGCGTCGGTCCCGAACGCCGCGGCGACCGGCGTTTCGGCGGTCAGGTGGCGCACGGCCAGCACGCGCGCGTCGGCCCGCGCCGTCTCGTACAGCGACTGGGTGTACCAGTCCACGACCCAAAGATTCTTCCCGTCGAAAGCCAGCCCCGAGGGATGGGAGAAGGTCAACGGCCAGACGTCGGTCCGGGCGGCCGCGGCGGCTTTCAGCTCCCGGCCGCGCTTGACCGACGCCGCTCCGATGGCCACCGCCAGGAAGACGCCGACCGCCAACGCGTACCAAACCGCGGAGCGCTTGCGCGGAGCCAGACGGATGGGAGACAGCGCGGTGCCCTGCCAACGCAGGCTTTTCGAAACGCAGGCCTTCAGGTCCTCGCGCGTCCAGGGCGGAGCCACCACCTCCGCGGCGCCGGCGCGCATCAATGCCACCGCGCGCGTCGCGTCGCGCGTCTTCAGGGCCACGACCACGGGCAGCAGAGGAAAGGCCCGGGTCAATTCCCGCGTCAGGATCTCGCCGTCGGCGCCCCCGCCGTCCACCACCAGGAAGGCCCGCGGGCGGCGCTGGCCGGCGAACTCGATCGCCTCGTCCAGGCGGCCCGCACCCTCGGTCCGGTGCCCCAGTTCGCCCAGGAGCACCGCCAGTTCGTCGCGGTCTCCGGTTTCGGCGGCGAGAAGTCCGATGGCGGCCATATCAGGGTTTGGGCGGCGGGATCGTCATGTACGAGCCCTCGAGGGGAAGGCCGCGGTCCACCTTGTCGGGGTTCGCGTCGTAGATCTTTTCCCAGAGGTTCGGGTCGCCGTAGTATTTTCCGGCCAGCGAGCGCAGCGTGTCCCCCGGAACGACCAAATGGCTTTTCGGCCACGCCGGAGGCGGAACGCGGCGGGGAGCCTTCGGCAACGCCACGGGTTTCGGGGCGGGACGACGGCCGGCCGCCGCATCCGCCTCGCGATAGTCGAGCTCCTCGTTCTTCTTCAAGAGGGCGCGGTACTCGTCCTGCGCCTCGAGCGTGCGCTTCTGAAGCACCCTCAACTCGCCGACGGCGGCGCTCTTGTTGCTCTCCGCCCCCTGCGCCTCCTGCTCGGCGGTTTTCTTGCGGTCCTCCAGAAGGTTGACCTCGCGGCGCAGGCGCTCCGCCTCGGCCGCGGCCGCCCCGACGAACTGCCCCGCGAACGACGGCGCGCCGAAACGGTAATGCAACGTCGCTTGATAGCCGCCGGCGGAGTAGTTGATGCCGGTGGTCGGAAGGGACATGGCCACGTCCAGAACCACGGGCGAGAAGTTGACGCCCAGACCGAAGGCCACCGTGCTGACGCCGTCCAGGCGCAGGCCCTTGCCCATGCGCGCCTTCAGCAATCCCTGCAAAAAAGTCGCCTCGACGCCGGGATAGAACTCGGCCAGGCCCCCCTTCACGCGAAAATCGCCGGAGAAGGTCACGCGATGCTCCCAATTGTAGGCGGTCGCCAGCAGAAGGCCTCCGCGCGGCACGCCGACGCTGCTGGTCAGGTCCGTCAGCGCCACGCCCATGCTGAGGCCCATGTCGGTGCGGGCCAGGGCACCCGCGTCGAATCCGAGGCCGAATTTCCCCCCGCCGGCGCGGCCGCGGTCCACGTTGACGAATTTGAAGTTGCCGCCCACCTTCAGCGGCTTCGACAGCGGCACGTTCGGGACCCGCATCTCCTGGGCGTAGTTGAAGAGCAAGGTGTCCATGTCGCCGGAATTCTGCTGACGCTCCAAGTTGTAGGACGCGCCGATGGACGCGGTATTGATCGGATCGTAAGGCCGGACGTAGGACCCGGCGACCTCAGTGAGAATGCCCCGGGGGGATTGCAGGCGGTTGACGGTGCCCGCGGCCTCGGTGTAGGGCGCGTTCGCGGTGCCCGCGGGGTTGTACCACATGCCGAAGGCGTCGTCGGCCACGGCCCCGAAGGCCGCCCCCATGCCCATGGCGCGCGCTCCGGGCAGGACGTCGTTGAACGCGACGGCCCCGGCGGGACCGGCGGCGCACGCGAGCGCCGCCAGAAGCGCGAAAAAACCCCTCGTCATGGGACCGATTGTACCTTAATGATGTTACGAGATTATTTGTCGGGAACGGCCCCGTCCGGGGGCTTGACGGGGAGCCCCCGCGGCGTCATACTGAGGGCGTGAGCGACGCCCCCGCCCAACGCACCGGACGCTCCGGAGGCATCTTCGTGGCCGTGCTCGTCGGCGGCTCGGCGGTCGCCGTGCTGGGCTGGTATTTGATCACGAATCGCGGCGGCGTGAGCATCGACTCCAGCGGCTTCGACCTCAGCTCCGCGCCGAACGTGCGGCGGCCGTCGTACACCCCCACCGCCGCCGCGCCGGCGCCCGAGGTTTCCAGCCTGGCCATGATGCGGGGAGACGCCGGGGTCCGCATCGGCGACACGGGCGCCGCGCCCCCTCCCGCCGCGAATTCAGGAGCCGCGAAGCCGCTGGACAAGAAAACCGAGGCGCATCTCAGCTTCACCGAGGCGGCGCGGAAGCACGAGGTCGAGATTCGCAATTTCGCCGCGCGCATGACGAACAAATACGCGGTCATCCGGCAGTACGGCAAGGATTGGATGAGCTATCCGGATTTGAAGAAGCTCAACGACGACTACGCCCGCAATCACGACCCGATCGCCTTCCTCACGGGGCTGTCGCAGGCGAAGAACTTCGGCGTCCTCCTCAAGAAATACGCCGGGGCTCCGGAAATGCGCGAGGTGGTCATGGAAGGGATGAAGCAGGCTCCCGCGGACCTGACGTCCTCGGCGATGGACGTGCTGCAGAACGACCAGGTGGTCAAGGACTTGATCGCCAACG
>JAGWMT010000354.1 GCA_028871595.1 Elusimicrobiota bacterium | reverse complement strand
GTCCGCGTGCGCGACCTGGACGTGGTCGGCACGCCGCTGGTGATGGCCGGCAGCGTCCTGGCCGCCGGCGACGACGCCGTGCCGGACGAGGCGAACTTCACGGCGCCCGCGTCCATCATCGCGCCCAGCCTCCTGCTCTCCGAGGCCGAGCTCCAGCGCTCGGAGACCAAGCCGGAGAAGTCCCCGCTCCTGCCTCCGCCCCAGCCGTTCATGCCGGAACCGGAGAAGCCTTCGGAGCACCATGCGATCCGCCCGGCCAAGGGCGCCGTCGTGGAGGTCATCCGCTACTTTCTGGCCAACCGCTCGGAGCTGCTGGACGCCTTCGACGTGGACGGCGTGGTCGAGTGGCGCCAGACGCGCCTGCCCGACGGCCTGACCTTGGACGTGAAGATCCTGACCCCGGACCGCCGGGCGGCGTCGTCGGCGGTGCGCCGCTCCGACATGGAGGCGGCGGAGCTGGTGAAGGGCGGCGCGCACAAGACCGTGCTCTTCCCGCTGAGCCCGTACGCCGCCTACCGGGCGCGCTTCGAGGACGGCTGGCCGGACGAGGGGCCGCGTTGAGCGCCCCTCTCTTCTCGGTCGTGATCCCGTCGTTCAACCGGGCGGCCTCCGCCGCCGCGGCCGTGCGCTCGGTGCTGGCGCAGACCGACGCGCGCTGGGAGTGCCTGTTCGTGGACGACGGCTCCACCGACGGGACGAAGGCGGCGCTGGCGGAGTTCGCGGACCCGCGTCTGCGCTTCTTCTGGAATGAAAAGAACCGGGGCCAGCACGCCTGCCGCAACCAGGCCGTCCGCGAGGCGCGCGGGGAGTGGATTGCTTTCCTGGACTCCGACGATTTGTTTCTGCCGAAGCGGCTGGAGGCCCTGGCCGCGGCGATCGCGGCGCGGCCGGCGGCGGGTTTCTGGTTCACGAACGCGTACCTTCACCGGTGGGGCCGTCTCATCGGCACGTTGTTCGACCCGGCGAGGCCCATTCCGGAGGGGGAGGTCCCCGGCTGGTACGCCGTGGGCGACCGGTGGCTGCCGTACGTGACCACTATGGTGTGCGTGCGCCGTTCCGCCTTCATGAAGACGGGATTCTTCCGCGAGGATCTCCGTATTTTAGAGGACACGGAATTGTACGCCCGGATGTTCGCCGGGGGGCTTCCGGTCGGCGTCCTGCGCGAGCCGTTGGCCGTGCGCTTCCTCCACGAGGGGCAGATCACGCGCGACCACGAGCGCGACTTCCTGGAGTCCATGGAGGCCTTGCGGAATTCCGGCGCTCCGGCGGACGTCGCCGCGGAACACCGCAAGCGCATCGCGCTCGAGGTGGCGGGTTATCTGTGGCGGTCCCTGAAGCCGGTCGAGGCGCGGGCCCTGTTGGAAAGGGAACTGGGCCCGGAGGCGCGTTCGACGGGATTATGGCGGGCGACGTTCGTGCCGCCGGTCCTGCTCTCCCCCGCCCGGGCCGCGCGCGAGGCGCTGCTGCGCCTGCGCTGGGGGGCGTTCGCCCCGGCTGAATACCGCCGCGCGGGGCGCGTCGTCGACGGTCTGCTGAGCGGCCGGCCCTAGTCGGCCAGCGCCTTCTCGACGGCCGCGCCGATCTCCTTGCCCACGGGGTTGGCGTCGGGCCCGAAGCGAGCCACGACCTTGCCCTTCTTGTCCACCAGGAACTTGGAGAAGTTCCACGGGATGTCGCCGGGGAACCCGGAGTCCTTGGTCAGGTAGGCGTACAGCGGGTGGATGGCGTCGCCCTTGACCGCGATCTTGGAGTACAGGTCGAAGGAGACGGCGTACTTGGTCATGCACAGCTTCTTGATGTCGGAGTCGGAGCCGGGCTCCTGGGCGCCGAACTCGTTGGCGGGGAAGGCGGCGATCTTCAGGCCCTTGGCCTCGTATTTCGCGTACAGGTTCTGCAAGTCCGTGTACTGCGGGGTGAACCCGCACAGCGACGCCGTGTTGACCACCAGCAAGGGGTGTCCCTTATAGTCCGAGAGCTTCTTCATCTTGCCGTCGATGGTCTTCATCTCGAATTCGTAGATCTTGCCGGCGGTGTTTTCGGACTGCATGAGGTTGATCTCCTGTTTTTTAGAGAAGGCCGAGCCGGCGGCGAACAACGTCGAGACGATTCCCAGCGAGAAGCGGCGGCTTAAGTCGGAGAACGACATGCGGGATTCTAGCTTTCTTTCGCGGCGTCCGCGAAGCCGTCGTCCGGGGGAGGCTCGCCGTTGCGCTCCTCCTTCCAGGGATCGGCGTCGTTGTGGTAGCCGCGGACTTCCCAGTAGCCCGGCTTGTCCCGGATCGAGAATTCCAGCGCGCGCAGGAACTTGGCCGACTTCCAGGCGTACAAGGTCGGGATCATCATGCGCACGGGGCCGCCGTGCTCCAACGGCAGCGGCATGCCGTCCAGCTCGTCGGCCAGCAGGGCGTCCGGCTGGGAGGCTTCGAAGATGGACGTGTTCGTCGTGTAATCATCGGCGGAATGTTGGATCACGAAGTGGGCCGTCTCTTTCGGACGAACCAACGCGATTAAATCAGTCATACGAACGCCGCCCCAGCGGACGTCTTTCTTCGACCATGTCGTGACGCAATGGAAGTCGGATATTTGCCGCGAACGCGGAAATTTTTGAAAATCGTCCCAATTCAATTCGACCGGATTCTCGACCTCGCCGTGCACGCGGAAGCGCCAAGTGCTTGGATCAAACGGAGGATGGACTCCCAGGTCCAGCACGGGAAATCCCGGCGTCCAGGTCTGGCCCGGCGGCAGGCGGCCGCTTTCCTGGGCGACCGTGCGCGTGGCCTTCTCCCGTTTGAAGCGTTCCAACAGCTTCAGCTTGGCCGCGATCATCTTCGGATTGTGCTTCGGCGCTTCGCTCACGGTGACAGTCTAGCCCGACGGGCGTCCGGCGTCAAGCCGCGGCGGCCGCCGCAAAGTGAGAACGGCCCCGGCCTTTCGGCCGGGACCGCTCGGCTGCGTCCGCCGCGGGGACGGATCCCCGCCGGTGCATCGGCCGTATTTTCGGTCGCCTGGATCTTGACGATCCCCTGTGTTCCGCGCGAGGGCGGCTCGGTCGCGATCGTTACGGTCTGGACGCTTGCTGAAGAGATGATATCCCCGGGGCCGGGTTTCGGCAAGGAACGGTCTTGTCAGGCATTTGGGACGGCGAAATGACATAGAATTTCAGCCATGAAGCGCCGCGCCCTCCGCCGCCCCGCCGTCTTTCTGGACCGCGACGGCGTGATCGTGCGCGAGATGGATTACCTTTCCCGCGTCGAGCAGCTCTCCGTCCTG
>JAGWMT010000353.1 GCA_028871595.1 Elusimicrobiota bacterium | reverse complement strand
GAGGCCGCGGGCCTCGTACTCCAGGCGGTTGATCTTGAACTCGAAGTTGCCGTAGTCGATGGAGATGGGCGACGCGGTGCGCGCCTGGCCGGCGAACACCACCAGGCCGACGCGGTCGGTGCCCTGCAGGCGCTCGATGAACTGGCTCAGGTCCTTCTTGGCCTGGTCCATGCGGCCGTCCTCGGCGTAGATGAAGCTGTTCGAGCCGTCCACGGCGACGATCATGTCCTTGCCGCCGAAATTGACGCGCTCGTCGGTGGCGCCGCCGCGCGGGTCCGTGGCGGCCAAGCCGATCAGGCCCAGCGCGGCCAACAGGACGGCGGACTTCTGCAGATGGCGGCGCAGGCCCCACCACGCGCCGACCGTCTTGGGCGCGGTGCCCGGGGACAGCTCGCGCGCGGCCTTCGCGTTGCGGCGCAATCCGTACCAGATCAGCAGGCCCACGACGGGAAGCCCCACGGCGACCGCGGCCAGGACCCAGGGCGTCGCGAACGCGATCCCGTGGCCGGCCAGGCCCGCCAGCGGTAGGCCGACGGCGCCCCACACGCCGGTGCCCTTGCGCGTGATGGCCTTGCGCGCGGCCTCGTCCTGCTTGCTCTGCTGGTCGCCCAGCTTGCTGGTCAGCTGCTCGGCGCCCTGCTTCTTGTCGCCCTTGGGGTCCTTGGAGGGATCCTTCGGGTCGCCCTGACCGGGCTGGCCGGGCTGATCGCTTTTCTGGTCGCCCTTCTGGTCGCCTTTCTGGTCGCCCTTCTGACCTTTCTGGCCCTTCTGACCCTTCTTGCCCTTCTGATTCTTCTGGTTCTGCTGATTCTGCTGCTGATCCTTCTGCTGCTGCTTGAGCGCTTCCAGGTTCCACTTCGCGTCCTGGTTGTTCGGATCGCGGCGGAGGGCCTCCTTGTAAAACTCGATGGCCTTCGCGCCGTCCTTCTGCGCCAGCGCGGTGTTGCCCAGGTTGAACAAGGCCTTCGACTGCTTGGCCGCGTCGGGCGTGAGCTCCAGGAACTTTTGATAGGCCTCCTGGGCGCGGACCGCGTCGCCCAGGCGCAGGTAGGCGTCGGCCATGTTGAAGTACAGCTCGGGGATGTCGGGGTGGGCGGCGACGGCCTCGGCGTATTTCTTGACGGCCTCGTCGTAGCGCCCCTGGGCGTATAGGCGGTTGCCCTCGGCCATCTCCGGCGGGACCTGGGAGAGCTTCCCCGCGTCGGCGGCGGGAGCGGTCTGAACCTGGGCCAGGTTCGCCGGGGTGAAGGTGTTGATCAGCGGCGCGCCGTTGAGCGAGAAGGCCAGGAGCATGGCCTGCAGGGTGCGCAGGCGCGTGTTGCCCAGCGCGGCCTCCGCGCCCAGCAGCAGGAACGCGATCAGGGCCAGCATGGCCGTGTAGTCCTTGATGGACACGCTGGAGACGATCTTGACCGGGCTCTTCTCCAGGCGGCTGATCTCCAGCAGGACCTGGGTCATGCGCTCGGCGTCGCCGGCCTTGAAGAACTGGGCCTTGGTGATATCGGAGACGTCGCGCAAGGTCTTCTCGTCGAAGCTGTCGCCCACGCCGACGGTGTACACCTTCACGCCCAGGGAGGCGGCGATCTTCGCCGCGTCCGCCGGGTCGATGCCGGAGTTCGATTCGCCGTCCGTGAAGACCACGATGACCTTCGCGCGGTCGGGGCGAAGGACCTCGTCCATCAGATCGGGGTAGGCCTTCGCGTACTCCAGCGCGGCGGCCAGGCCGCGGGTGCGCAGGATGGTCTTCATCTGGGCGACCCGCGCGTCCTTGGCCGCGTCCAGGTCCATCATGTTGACCTCGGCGAAGTGGCCGACGGCGGTCAGGATGCCCTCGCCGATGGCGGTGGAGCCGCCGGTCTTGATTTCCTTAAGATGGGAGATCAGCGCGTCGTAGTCCGTGGTCAGGCGCACGTCCACGTAGGGGGTGTCGTCGAAGGTTTCCATGCCCACGCGATTCTGCGTGCCCTTGCGCTGCTCGTCCACGTAGGCGCGGATGGCGGCGCCGGCGGCCTGCAGCTTGGTGACGTTGCCCATGGCTTCGTCCATGGAGCCGGAGCGGTCCTCCACGATCATGGTGTCGGTGGACGGGGTGTAGCTCTCCAGTCGCTGGACGCCGATCATGGGGCGCGCCAGGGCCAGGATCAGCAGGGCGATGGCGCTCAGGCGGGCCGCCTTCGGGATGCCGGCCAGCTTCTCGCGCCAGCTGCGGTGCGCCGAGGCCTGGGCCGCGGAGCTGACGGCGAAGCGCTCGCCGGTGCCGCGCGCGCGCCACGCCTTCCAAAGATAGGCGGCGAACGGGACGAAGAGCAGGAGCGCCCACGGGCTGCCGAACTGCAGACCAGAGGCGGCGGCGAAGGCGTTCAAGCCTCCGCGGGATGCGGGGGCGGCGGCCTTCGTCTTGCCGGCGACGGCCTCCACCAAGGCGCGCAGGCGGGCCAGCTCCCGCAGACGGCCGGCCTCGTCCTCCTGGGCGCCGGAGAAGCGCGCGGCCTCGGCGCGCTCGGCGATGCCGACGGCGACGGCGACGTGCTCGGAGCGGAAGGCCTTGGACGCCTTCAGGTCGCGGGCCAGGACGGCGGCTCCGCGCTCGCGGCGCGGCAGGCCGGCGAAATCCACCATGAAGCGCGTGACGGCCTCTTGGACGGCGGCGTTGAACTCCGGACCCGCCATGGTTCCCGCGGCGCGCTCCAGCCGGGAGATCTCCGCCTCCAGATCGGTCACCAAGGACAGCCGGCGCGCGTCCAGCTTCGGGTACCAGCGGCGCGCGGCGAGGATGCGCTCCAGGCCGATCAGCAGGATGAAGCCCAGCGCGCCGCCCGCGATCCAGACCCAGCTGGGGGTGCGCTCGCGCATGACGTCCACGATGTCGCGCAGGCCCTTCTGCTTCCAGTCCGAGGTCAGCACGGACTTGACGGTCACCTTCGTGTCTGGAACAACGATCTCGATGCCGTCCGGATAAGCCGAAGTCTCGGCCACGGCGACCGAGGCCACGACGTCTTTTATAGCGATGTCACCCGACGCGAACGGGATGGTCTCGTAGACGACCGTCTTGGTCTCGCCCGGGGCGAGGACCACGGGCGCCTCGGGGCCCTTGCCCTGGATCTCCAGATCCTCGGGCAGGGCGTCCTGCAAGCCGGCGCGCAGGGAGGTGATCGTGATCGGTTTGTCGGTCGGATTGCGAAGGGTGATCGTCAGATGGATGCGCTCGCCGACCGTCGCGTCGGAGCGGTCCGCCGTGATGGAGGCGACGACCGGCCGCGGCAGCGCGACCTCTTGCG
>JAGWMT010000352.1 GCA_028871595.1 Elusimicrobiota bacterium | reverse complement strand
CCGCCGTACGCCGCCAAGCGCGTTCTCAGCGTGGACGTGTCCAGCGGCGCGGTGGTGGACTTCACGCTGACGCCGGCGCCGGGCGTGGTGACCGGCCGCGTCGCGTCGTCGGGCGGCGCGGCTTTGACGTCCTCGCTGGGCCCCGGCGATCCCGCCGGTCCCGGCGCGGCCGTGACCTTGCAGGCCGGCGGCGTGCCTCCGTCCGAGGACCCGCTCGCGGACCTGGTCCTGCGCACGAATCCCGACGGCACCTTCGTGATTCCGTCCGTCGCCGCCGGCTCCTACCGCCTCACCGCGTCGGCGCTGGGCCAAGGGAGCGCGGTCCGCTCCGTCGTCGTCTCCAGCGCCACCGACTTGGGCGTCGTGACCCTCGGCGCGGGAGGGATCTTGTCCGGCGCGCTGCGCCTGCCCGACGGGACGGCCCCCTCCGTGGACGAGGTCCAGGCGATCTCCGCGGCGGCGCCGGACTCTTCCGAATTTCTGTATGCCGCTTTGACGACGGATCCCACCGGACGAAACGTGGTCGGGTACAGCGTGGGCGGCATGACGCCGGGGCGGACGTACCGGCTGGTCGTGTCCGGGCCCGGCGGAACGTCCTACGTTCCGCCCGAGGGCGCGTCGGTGATCCTGACCAGCACCGCGGCCGCGCGCGTGACGGATATGACCCTTCGTCCCATGCCTGGGCCGGTTTCGTTCCGCGCATCGCGCAGCGGCGCGCGCTGGACGGTGACGGCGCAGTTCCCTCGCCCGGTCCGCGCCCGCTTCGCCGCCGACACCGACCCGGCCGTCCTGCTCACCACCGCGACGGCCTCCGGGGCCCTCTCCGGAGCCAGCCTGTCCGCGGACCTGCGCACGGTGACCGCCTTCTACGACCCGGGCCCAGGCGAGACATCGGCTGTGTTCCGCGCCAGCGCGGCGTTGGCCGCGACCGATTGGAACTCGACGAATCCGGCCGCGGCGGAGTTGATCGCCGGGACGACGGCCTCCGTCGTCCTTGTCGGCGACGGGTTGACGCGGGCGACGGCGTCCAACGCGCTGGGCGCGACCTTGACCTTCGACGGCGACGCGGGACGCGTGGTCCTGCCGCGCGGCGCGTTCGCGGTGGACGCGGCCTCGTCGGTGGCGGTCTCGTTCGCGCGTTCCGCCGCGCCGTCGGCCTTCGCGGCGGCCGCGCCGCCCGCGCCGCTGGCCGGGGCGCTCTACGACGTGTCCCTGCCGGCCGGTGTGCCCATGTCCTTGGCGCGGCCGGCCGAGCTGACCTTGGCGTACTCCACGTCGGTCGCCGATCCGTCGCGCCTGCACGTCTACTGGTATAACCCGGCGGCCGGCGCCTACGTGCTGCAGCCGGACGCGGCCGGCGGGCCGCTGGTGGTCAATGCCTCCGCGCGGACGGTGGCGCTCCGCGTGAATCATTTCTCCACGTACGTGCTGCTCGACTCCGCGGCCGGGGTGATCGGCGGGGCGGCGTTCGGCGGGGGAGAGCTGGACGCCTACAACTTCCCGAACCCGTTCGATCTGAGCGTGAAGACCGTGACGACCATCCACGGCGGCGGCTCGCCGTCCATCCGCGGGACCTTGGTCCGCGTGTCGGTGCCTCCGGGCCTCTCCGGCGAGGGTACTTTCCGGGTGTTCGAGATCACCGGGCGCCTGATCCGCACCGTGTCCTTGGGCGCGCTGGCCGGCGGCCAGGTGTACTACCAGGCCTGGGACGGGCGCAACGACGCGGGCGCGGACGTGGCCAGCGGATTGTACCTGGGGCAAGTCGAGGTCGGCTCCCGCCGCAAGATCTTCAAGATGGCGGTGCTCAAATGAGGCGCCGCTTCCTCCCGTCGCCGGCGCTGGTCCTCGCGCTGCTGGCCGCGGCGCCGTGCGCCGCGCTGGGGTCGCGGGATAAAGGCACCGCCGGCGCCGCGTTCCTGACCTTGACGCCGGGCGCGCGCGCCTCCGCGCTGGGCGGTGCGTTCGGCGGCGTGGCCGACGACGCGACCGCGGCGCATTACAATCCCGCGGGACTGGGCTTCTCCGGCCGCGTGGAGGCCGCCGCGGGGCGCGAGGCGCGCTTCCAGGGGCTGAACTACGACTACGCGGTGCTGAGCGTGCCGGTCGTTTCGTGGACCGACAAGACCCGGCGCGCGACGGATTGGGGCGTGACGGCGGCGGCGGTGTACAGCCTGACCGCGAGCGGCATCCAGCGCCGCGGCCTGGTGGAAAGCGACTCTCCGACCGGGACCTTCGCGGCGGCCGACCGGGCGTACGCCCTGTCCTACGGGCTGGCGCTCGGGGACTCCCTGTCCGTCGGCGCGACGGCGAAGTACGTGGACGAATCCCTGGACACGGCGCACGGCGGGGCCTTCACCGGAGACGCGGGCGTGCTTTGGCGCTCGGCGCGCTGGTCCGCGGGCGCGGGCCTGCGCAACGCGTTCGGCCGGCTCCGCCTGGGCTCCACGGCGGACCCGCTGCCCGCCGCGGCGTACGCGGGAGCGGGCTGGCGGCCGGGTCCCGGCTGGCTGCTGGCCCTCGAGGTCGACCAGCCCCGCGCCGACGCGGCGGCGCTGGCCTTGGGCGTCGAGCGGGTGATGACCGTTTCTCCCGGGCTGACGGCCGCGGGGCGCGCCGGCTACCGCACGGACCGGACGGACGCCGGCGTCCTGGGCGGGGTCTCCGTCGGTTTCGGCGTCGGCTGGAAGGGTCTGGACGCGGAGTTCTGCTGGTCTCCGGGCGGCGCCTTGGGCGACGTCTTCCAGTACTCGGTGCGCGCGGGCTTCTAGCGGGTTTCGGTCAGGTTCTTCGCGGCCGCCGCGCGCTTCAGCTGCTCCACCGCGCGCTTGACGGGCTTGCGCGGCTTCGCGCGCTTGACGGCCTTCGGAGCCAGGCCCTCGGCGGGTTTCAGCCCCGCGGCGGGGGAGACGGCGGCGGCGGCCATGGGGGCCGCGAAAGGGGCGGAGGAGACGTCGGCGATCTGCAGGGCGATGACCTGCCCGGAAGCGACGCGCACCGCGGCGGTCACCCCGCCGTTGACCTGGGCGGTCTTGGTGAGGATCTCGCGGCTCAGCGGGTCGCTGCCGAGAATCTGCGGCATGCCTTCGGCGCCGGCTCCGAGAGCCATCATCATCAGCGACGCCGTCAGGATCGCGTTCTTCATCCTGACGTCAGGATAGCCGGGAACGCGGGGTTTCGTCAGAGGCCTAGGGCCCGGTCGGGCCTAGGCCCATAGGCCTAGGCCCGCGGAAGGTTCAGCGGCCGAACAGCGTGCTGCCGCGGGAGACCTTGCCGTCGGAGGGGGC
>JAGWMT010000351.1 GCA_028871595.1 Elusimicrobiota bacterium | reverse complement strand
CGAAAATGATGCGGTCCTTCAGCAGCCGCGAGTAGATGTCGTAGCCGATGACGGAGCCCTGCGTGGCGCGCTCGATGACTTGGGGGATCAGGTTCATGCCGCCATTGAAGCAAATGCCCCGGTCCGCCGCAAGCCGGGAGCCCCTTGATCCGTCGGGTTCAGGCCCTATCCTTCCTTCATTTCTTGTACCGGCTCGCGCCCGAGCGCGCCCAGGACAAGGGCAAATCGTTTTTTGGACTGGAAGAGACGCGGCATCTAGCGCCCCGCGCCGCGATTTTCTATCCTCCGGGAATGGCGACCAGCACCGACGACGCCGTACTTCCGGGATACGCCGGCACGCGCGGACTCAACATGTGGGAGATCGACGCGGACCTGCGCGACGCCGCGCTCCCACGGCTGACCGACCGCGCCGCGGTCAAACGTTTCGCCGCCTTCGGCGGCGAGGTGGGCGGACGGCTGGGAGACCTGATCACGAAGTCGCATCTCCCCGAAAATCTCCCCCGCCTCATTGAAAAGAACGTCGGCGGCGAGACGGTCAACGTCGTCGAGTATTCCCCCGACCAGATCGAAGCGCGGCGCTGCCTGGCGTGGACCATTTACGGGCAAGGCGAACTTCCCCTCGTCGAGCGGATGACTCTGGCCGTGTTATCCAATTATGCCGGCGAGGGCGGCATCACGTGTCCGTTGGCGATGACGGAAGGATTAATCGGGCTTTTGGAGAAGAGGGGCACGCTGTCGCAGAAGTCCTTGCTGTCGAAATTGCGCTCCTCCGAAGCGGATTGGGCCCTCACCGGCGGCCAATACGTCACCGAACGCCAGGGCGGGTCGAACGTGTCCGCCAACGAGACCGTCGCCAAGGCGAAGGCCGACGGCTCCTGGTCGCTGACCGGAACGAAATGGTTCTGCTCGAATCCCGGCGAGGCCTGGGTGACCACCGCGAAGGTGGAGGGCACCGAAATGATCGGACTCTTCTTAGTCCTGCGCCTAACGGAAGATGGCAAGCTCAACGGCCACAAAATACTGCGGAAGAAACAAATCGGGGGCACGCGCGGAAAGGCGACCGTGGAAGTGGAGTACGCCGGCGCGCGGGGCGAATTGATCGGGAAACCGCGGGAAGGATTGGCGATCCTGGTCGAGGACATCCTCTCCGTTTCCCGATTACACGTCGCGGCGGCGGCCATGGGCTTCGCCTCCCGCGCGCTCTTGGAAGCGGAGACCTTCGCCTCCTGGCGCGTCGCCTACGGACGAAAAATCGCGGAGATCCCTTCGGTCAAGGCGAAGCTCATCCGCATGCGCCGGGAACGCCTGGGCATGCTGACCGCGTTCTACAAGGGGATCGACGCCGTGGCGTCCGGCGCGCCGGAGGCCGAAGCCCTGGTCCCCCTCCTCAAGGTCGAGCTCTCCAAACGTTCCAGCTTCCTGGTGCGCGAGGCCCAGCTCCTCATCGGCGGTCACGGGATCCTGGACGATTTCTCCCCGCTGAACCGGCTGGCCGACGACGCCGTCGTCAACGAGATCTGGGAAGGCACCCATCCCATTTTGTGCGGCCACGCCGCCAAGGCCCTGCGCCGGCCGCGCGTGCTGGCGGCGTTCCTGAAGCACGCCTCCGAGCCGCAATTCGCGCGGGAACTGGAATCGCGCGTGGTCGCCAGCCGCAAGATGGACGAAGACGAGAAGAATCTCAAGGACGAAGATCTGGTCCTTCTGGCGTACGACCTGATTTCCGGGAACTGACCCCGCACAAGGGTATAATCTCCGCGATGAGCGAATTCGATCACGTCCAATTCACCAAGGATTCCCGCGAGACCTGGAACGAGGCCGCGGAACGCTACGACAAGCTGTCCGCTTCCCTGTTCGGCCCCACCGCCGAGGAGTTCATGCTCTTCGCCGGCCTGCGCAAGGGCTGGAACGTGTTGGAGCTGGCCTGCGGCCCCGGTTTGGCCAGCCGGGCCGCCGCCCGCCGCCTGGGCGAGAAGGGCCGGCTGCTCTCCACGGACTTCTCTCCCATGATGCTCAAGCGCGCCGCCGCGCATCCCGTCGACAAGCGCGCCGCCCCCATCGAATGGCGCCAGGCCGACGCCCAGAAGCTGGACCTGCCCGAAGCCGCCTTCGACGCCGTGATCTGCCAGCTGGGGCTGATGCTGTTCGCCAAACCCCACGACGCCCTTCGCGAGATGCGCCGCGTGGCCAAGCCCGGCGCGCCCGTGGCCTGCCTGGTCCAAGGGCGGCGCTCCGCCATGCTGTTCACCGCCATGGTGATGGACGCCATCGTCGCGCGCGCGCCGCAGTTCCGCGTGGGCGCCAGCGGCGCGCCCACCCTCTACCACTTCGGTCCGGACGGCGTCCTGGAGGAGGCGTTCACCCAGGCCGGCCTCACCGAGATCGTCACCAAGCGCCTCTCCGGCGCGTTCCGCTTCAAGACCCCGGAGGACTATTGGACCACCATGACCGAGGGCGCCGGCCGCACCGGGGCCATGCTGCGCTCGCTGACGGCCGAGGTCCAAGCCAAGGTCAAGGCGGACGTCCTGCGCCGCGCTCTCAAGCGCCGGGTGGGAGGGTTCGTGGAGATACCCTACGAGTTCACGATGGCGCGGGGTTTCGCGCCGTCACGGCGATGAAATTCGGATCCCGCTTCGAAGCCAATATTTATCTTCAGCCGGATTTGGTGCGCGCGGCCTTGGATGCCCCGCGACCGTCTTGGATGAAGCCCCCAATGGGACGCAAGATTTTTTTCGTGGGCGTGGGCACCAACCACCACGCCGCGCGCCTGACCGCCTGGCTGTGGAGCCGCGAGGGGTTCGACGCGCGCGCCGTCCATAGCCATGACTTCGTGACCCGTCCGTACCGATTGACGAAGGGCGACCTTGGCGTTTTCTTATCCCATCGCGGATCGAAGTCATACACGGTTCAAGCCGAGGCCATGGCGCGGCGTGACGGCGCCGAAACCGTGCTCGTCATGGGACAAGGGTGCGCCTGGGTCGCCTCGCCGCGGCGCATCGAAACCGGGCCGATGGAGAACACCGGCGCGTTCACGCAATCCTTCACGACCACCATGGCCTGGTTACTGCGCTGGCCGGAGCGCCGTGCTCTCGTCGCGCCGTTCAAACATATAACGAAAGATATTCATTGGGGCCCCGCCTTCCCGAAAGTTCGGCAAAACGACGACGTCGTGCTTCTCGGCGACGGTTTACGTGAATGGGTGGCCTGCGAAATCGCCCTCAAGCTGCAGGAGACGGCTTATCTTCATGCCCGTTCGTTCGGTCTTGAGGAATTCCTCCACGGTCCGCACATCTCCGTCGGACCCGG
>JAGWMT010000350.1 GCA_028871595.1 Elusimicrobiota bacterium | reverse complement strand
GGAAGGCAGATCGACTCTCTTGCCCCCCGCTCTCTCGAGAGGGCCGCCGCGGACCACGAACGTCCACGGCAGACTGGAGGACGGCTCCGGAGTTTGCGTCCACCTTGCGCACGTCGGACTCTCCTTTGAGACCCGTGCTCTCGTAAAAATGACCGTCATGCCAGACCAGACCCTCCGTGAATGCGCTGGGGTCGTGTGGATAGGACTTCACGACCGAGTAGGCAAGCGGCGCTCGATCCTTGAAGAGAGCCTGAATTCCGGCGACATCCGTTGGAGGGGAGTAGTTGCTCGAATCCGGGGAACCAGGAGATGCGATCATCTGGGCCCAACCAGGTGCCGGAGCCAAGAAACAACAGATGAGCAGTAGCCGCCTCATGGCACCTAGAATGCTCGGAATCCAACGATGCGTCAAGAGGCTTCTGGCCGTTCCCCTCCAGGCCTTCGGTCCTGCCTATCCAAGATTCGAACCGACTCTGGAGCAGGTTCGGTGTCTTAGACGCGACACTCACTCGCGCCGGCGCGAGTTTCTCCTCCCGCTACTGGATGTTGATCAACTCGACCGGGAAGACGCGGGTCTTGCCGCCGCGGATCACCTTCACCTTCACGCGGTCGCCCACCTTGTAGCGGTCCAGCGCGTTGTAGAGGTCGTCGAAGTCCTTGACGTCCAAGTCGTCCACGCCGATGATGATGTCGCCGATCGCGTAACGGCCTCCGGCGATGTGGCGCCCGCCGCGGATGCCGGCCTTGGCCGCGGGTCCGCCGCGCGTGACCTGGTCCACCACCACGCCGTCCTGGTCGCCGATCAGGTAGTACTTCTGGCCGGGCGTCAGTATGGTCACCCCGATGCCGGGACGGATCACCTTGCCGTAGCGGATGAGCTGCGGGACGATGCGCTTGATGAAGGAGACCGGCACGGCGAACCCGATCCCGGCGCTGGAGCCGGAGCGGCTGAAAATCATGGTGTTCATCCCGATCAGGTTCCCTCCCGAGTCCAGAAGCGGGCCGCCGGAGTTGCCCGGATTGATGGCCGCGTCGGTCTGGATCATGTCGCGGATGGTGACGCCGCCGATGCCCACGACCTGCCGCCCGACCGCGGAGATGATCCCCTTGGTCAGAGAATGGTCCAACCCGAACGGATTGCCGATGGCCACCGTCTGCTGACCGACCTGAAGTTGGTCGGAGGAACCGACCTTGATGGGACGCATCTTCTCCGTCGGGTCCTCCACTTGAAGGACGGCGATGTCGTGGGTGGGGTCCCCGCCGATCAGCTTCGCCTGAAGCTGGGTCTGGTCGTTGAACGTGACCAGGAAGGCGTCGCCGCCCTGCACCACGTGGTAGTTGGTCACCACGTGGCCGTTCTTGTCCCACAGGAAGCCCGAACCCGCGCCCTGCGGGATGGCGTATTCGTCCATGGTCATGGTCCGGCCCAGGGCCACGTTCGTCACGAACACCACCGACGGGGAGGCCTCGCGGAAGATCTTGATCGTGTTTTCCTCCTCGGGAAGGAGGGCTCTCGCCGGAACGGCAAGGGCGGCGGCCAGAAGCGCGGCGAGCGGGAATCGGGGGATCATGGGCCGATTTTATATAATTTCATACCTTTGACCCGCCCGCTCCCCCGCTTCAAACCCGAGCTCCACGACCAGGAACGCCATCCGCCGCGCTGCCCGGCGTGCGGCCACGACACCCCCGAGACCGAGCATCCGTCCGTCGAGCCGGGCTTCAGCGTCCTGCGCTGCCCCGACTGCGGGCTGGGAAGAACCTGGCCGCCGGAAAGTCCGGAGAAAATCGCCTCCTGGTACCCTCCGCAGTACTACGGCAAGGGGAACGTCCGCTTCAACCCCTTTTTTGAGATGCTGGTGCGCTGGTTCCGCCGGCGACGCTCCGCCGTCCTTCACAACCGCGTGCCGCACGGCCCCGTCCTGGACGTGGGCTGCGGGCGCGGTCTGATGCTGAACTACCTCCGCCAGCTGGGCTACGAGCCCCACGGCGTCGAGTACTCGGAGACCGCCGCGTGGCACGCCCGCAACGTCCTCAAGCTCCCGGTGACCACCGAGGACTTCGTCCGCGCGCCGCATGAGAGGGACCGCTACAACGCGGTGATCTTCTGGCATTCCCTGGAGCATTTCTCCAACCCCGTCGCCGCCGTCGCCCGCGCGTACGAGTCGCTCAAGCCCGGCGGCCTGCTGGTGATCGCCGTGCCCAATTACGACAGCTGGCAGGCGCGCGCCTTCGGACGCTTCTGGTTCCATCTGGACGTGCCGCGCCACTACTTCCACTTCGGCGCGCGCTCCCTGGAGGCGGTGCTGGCGCGTCATCGTTTCCGCATCGTCCAGCTCGATCACTTCAGCTTCGAGCAGAACCCTTACGGGATACTTCAGAGCCTCTACAATGCCCTGGGCCTGCGCTTCAACCTGCTGTACTCCCTGCTCAAGGACCGGAGCGCGCGCGTCGCGCGCGCGGGGCAACATCCCGTTCAGACCCTGGTGATCGCGGCGCTCCTTCCGGTCTTCCTTCCGGCGGCCCTGTTCCTCACCGTCGTCGAGGCGGCCCTCCGCTCCGGCGGGACCATCGAGCTCTACGCGTTCAAGGAATAGTCAGGCGGCCGTCGCGCAAGGTCACGCCCGGAAGGTCCAGCGTGAACGGCCGTTCCGGCGTCGGGTCCAGGGAATAGTCCAAGGCCGAGACCGGTTTGAAGAGGGCGACGGGAACGGCGAAGCCCGCGTACGTGGCCGACAGCACCCGCACGCGCAGGCTCCGCGTCGCGCGGTCCACCTCCACCGCGGCCTCGGCGGTCACGGGCCGTCCCTCCCAGCTCCCCGAAGCCTTCAGCGTCCCGTCGAGCACCAAGCTGTCCAGCTTCAGCCCGGGGACGCGCTTTTCCAGGAAGGCCTGCACGTCGGGCGCCTCGACCTCCAGGCTCCGCACGACCGCCCGGTCCAGCCGCATCACGCGCATGTCGTTCCAGGCGTAATCGCCGGCGCCTCCCCCGTAAAGCGGGAAGATCGAGAAATTCTCCAGGTCCGCCGCCACGCCGCGGATCTTCATGCCCAGCACGTCCACGCGGTCGGCGCTGAGCAGGGCCGAGCTCCACGCCGATTGATTCGGATCCCAGGCGCTCAGCTGAGCGTTCAGGCCACGGACCTGGATCTTCCCGGCCTCGAAATCCGTGTACGACACCCGCGCGCCGCCCTCCGGCTTCGGCCGGCCGCGGCGCTGATGGTAGAGCACGGCCGTGCTGCCGTCGGGCAAGGGCCAATTCCCGATCGCCTCGTACGCGGAGGGAAACCAGCCGTCGGGATTGGCCAGGGCCTTCG
>JAGWMT010000349.1 GCA_028871595.1 Elusimicrobiota bacterium | reverse complement strand
CTCGACGGCGCGGGCGGCCATGGCGGTCGGCGCGATGGTGGTCGGGCGGCGATTCATCAACGACTGGACCGGAAGTTTGCGGATGTCCAACCCCTTCTCCAAACCGCGGCGGATGTCGAAGTCGGTGATGAGCCCGAGAAAGCGCCCGCGTCCGTCAACGACGGACACGGCGCCGGCGCGTTGCCGCGTCATTTCCATCAGCATCGCGACGGCGGAGATGCCATCGCGCACGACGGGGTTGTCCTCGCCGCCGCGCATGATGTCGGACACCTTGAGCGTCAGGCGGCGGCCCAGGCGCCCGCCGGGATGGTTCAACGCGAAGCTGTCCCGCCCGAACCCCCGCACCGTCATGAGCGCCACGGCCAATGCGTCCCCCGCGGCCAAGGCGGCGGTCGTGCTGGAGGTCGGCGCCAAATTGTGGGGGCAGGCCTCGGCCTTGACGGGAGTCTCGAGAACCAACGTCGCGGCGCGCGCCAAGGTCGAGCGGGGATTGGCGGTCAACGCCACGATCTTCACGCCGAGCGCGCGCAGGCGCGGCAGAAGGGCGTTGAGCTCGTCCGACTCGCCCGATTTGCCCACCGCGATCAGCACGTCGCCTTTCTGGACCAGGCCCAGGCCGCCGTGCAGCGCGTCGGTCGGGTCCAGATGGACGGCGGGAGTTCCCATCGAGGAGAGTGTGGCGGCGATCTTCTGGGCGATAAGGCCGGACTTGCCCACTCCGGTGAGGAGCACCTTGCCGCGACAGGCCGCCAACAGGCGCACAGCGGCGGCGTAGCGCGCGTCCGCGGCGCGTTCGAGGTCCTTCAGGGTCTCCGCCTCCAGGCGGATGACGCGGCGGATTTCCCGGACGATCTGGGCGTCGGAAGGGGATTTTTTCATGAACGAAGGTAGCGTGCGCGGCCCCGCGGGGTGGCGAACAGCTCCTGAACCGCCTCGTAGTCCTCGGGGCGGCCGATGTCCAGCCAATCGGCCTTGTTGCGGAAGCCCACGACGGTGCCTTGCGCGGCGGAGATGCGCTGAATCAGGTCCGGGATGCCCAGCGCCTCGCCGGCGCGGATATGGCGCAGCACGCGGCGGTCGAAGACGTTGACGCCCATGCTCACCAAATATTTCTGGGAGGGCTTCTCGGTGTAGGTTTCGAGGCGGTTTTTCGCGTCCAAGCCGATGACTCCGAAGTCGATCTTATAGGAGCGCTCGCACACGGCAATGACGGCGTCGGCGGCGTTGAGGCGGTGGAATTCGTAAAGCTTTCCGAAATCCAAGGTCGTCAGTAGGTCGCCGTTGATCGTCAAGAAGCGCGGCTGGAGGCCGCGAATAAGCTTGAGGGCGCCGGAGGTTCCTAGGGGCTTGTCCTCGCGTACGTAACGAATCTTCAGCCCCCAGCGCCGCCCGTTCCCGCAGTACGCCTGGATCAGCTCGGCCAGATGGCCGGTGGAGATGATGATGTCGTTGAAGCCGAAGTGCTTGAGCTGGCGCAGGACGATCTCGATGATCGGGTAGTCGCCGACGGGGACCAGGGGTTTCGGCAAGGTCGCCGTGAATGGGCGAAGACGGGTGCCCTTCCCGCCGGCCAAAATCACCGCTTGTCGAGTCATGAAAGAACAGTTTAATGCATTTTGAGGGGCGGGGCAACGCGCCGGAAGGGGCCCGTTTGATATAGTATCGGCGAGATCGAACGATGATTCAAGAAGGCCTCGTCAGCGTTATTCTGCCGTACTACAACGGCCAGGCCTTCATCCGTGAAGCCCTCGAGTCCGTCCGCGCTCAGACGTTCACGAATTTCGAGCTTCTCCTTGTGGACGACGGCTCCCCGGACGCCAAGCAGTCGGAGTACGTCAAGGAATTGATCGCTTCGTATCGTGACGAGCGCTTCCGCTATTTCCATAAGCCGAACGGCGGCCTGTCCAACGCCCGGAATTTCGGCTACGCGCAGAGCCGAGGCAGCCATATCGCCTTTCTCGACCAGGACGACTTGTGGCGGCCGGAGAAGCTGGAAGTCCAGATGGGGGTCTTTCGCGCGAACCCCGCCGTCGAGTTCATCTTCACCAACGGGACGGCGTTCGGCGAGGCCTCCCCCAAGTTGCGCCGTCGCGCCAGCATCCGCGAGGGGATCATCAAGGATTCGTACTGCCAGATGCTCCGCGGCAACGTCGTCTCGGCGCTGACGGTCATGTTCACTCGGACGCTCGTCGACAGGGTGGGCCTGTCGAACCCGCGCTACGCGGTCTGCCCGGATTACGAATACTTCCTGCGGATGTCCGAGTTCACCGATTTCTACTTCATCGACCGGCCCCTGGCCGACTACCGGATTCACGCGGAAAACACTTCCAAGCAACTGGTGCGGGGAGGGGCGGAGGTTCTGTGCATCCTCAGCGAACGGCGCAAGACCAGCTTCAAGCAGAAGTGGTGGGCGAACTACTACTACGTCAAGCAGCTGGGGTTCCTTCTTCGCGACTGGCTGAAGCAGTGCTGGCTGGGCGGCCGTTAGGCCGGCCTACCTTTTCTGCTTGAGGTAGAACGTCAGGATGTGCGCGACCGCCATGTGCAGGTCCTCAATCACCCCGTATTGATCCGACGGGATGAGGAGGTGCTCGTCGCACAGCGCCTTGAGCTTGCCGCCATCGAAGCCCAGCAGGCCGACGACCTTGGCCTTTCGCGTCCGGGCCAGCTTCGCGGCGCGCAGAAGGTTCGGCGAGTTTCCGCTCCCGCTGATGAGGAGCACCAGGTCGCCCGCGGCCAGCACGTTCTCCAGTTGACGGGAGAACGTCTCCTCGAACGATAGGTCGTTGCCGATCGCGGTCATGAAGGCCGTGTTGTCCGACAGGGACACGGTCTTCAGGGGCTTGGCGCCGTTTTTGGCGGCGGTCTTGCCGAAATCGCAGCCCACGTGGGCGGCGCTCGCCGCCGAGCCGCCGTTGCCGCACACCCAGACGAAGCGGCCGCGGGCGCGGACGGCCTCCACGGCGGCGGCCACTCGGGCGAACGCATCAAGATCGAGAGATTCCCACTGTTCGATCGTGCGCGCGCGGTACCAGCGCGCGAAACCGCGCGCGTCCAGACCTCCCGGGCCCGTGACGTGCGTCGCGCCCGGCTTCGTCCCGGCGATCAGTTTCTTGGAAGCCATTGGGGGAATTATATCAAAGTCGCTCCGTGCCCGCGCCGGCGAGTCTTATCTCACACAAGATGAGCCCGAAGAATAGGCTGTTTCTCACACAAAATGAGCCTGAAGAGGACTTCGTGAGTCGTTGTCGGCGCGTGGTAACCTGGGTCCATGACGATCATCATGGACGACGCGAAAATCACGACGGTGGCGC
>JAGWMT010000036.1 GCA_028871595.1 Elusimicrobiota bacterium | reverse complement strand
CGCGGGCCGGATTTCACGGGGGTCCAGGCCTCGAGCGAAGAACGTCTTCCCGGAGGAAGTCGCCGGGAAGCGGTCATCGACGGCGATTACGCGCGCGCGACCATCGGCGCCCTGAAGCGTCACGACGAACGCGCCGTGTCCGTCGCCGCGGATCGCGCCGGAGACGGCGAGGGGACGGTCGTGGGCGATCGCCGCCAGCGTCGAAAGAAAGAAACAGGAACCCAATTCCCCCTGCGCTATTTGATCCCAACGAAGCGGAGCGGTAAACGGGCCGCCGAAAACCCGGACATAGGCGAGCATCGGATAAGGGCGGTCCTGGATGTCCCGTCCGGTCGGCAGCGCGGGCTCGGCGCGAGAATCGCTCAGCGGCGCCGGAGCCGCGGCCAAGGAGAACAAAACCGGCAGCGCGAGCAGGAAACCTTTCATGAGATCGGCCGGTCCGCCGGTACCGCGGCCTAATCCAACGTCATCGGCCCTTTCTGGGCCGCGAAATGCAGGCGCACGGCGTCCAGCAGGCAGCCCAGGAAGAATACGACCACGGACGTCGCGGCCAAAATGACGGCGGCCGGCAAGGCGGTCGGAGTGTCCAGCCAGAAGCCGAAAACGCCGTAGACGGCCAGCGCCGCCGCCGCGATGCCCGCGGCGGCCGTCGCGGCCAGCTTGAGCGGATTGTAGTAGATCATCATCTGGGTCATGATCTGCAGGGTCCGCAGGATGTCCCGGAACGGCTTCACCTTGGACTTGCCGGTGCGCTCCATGAAACGGATGGGAACGTACCGGACGAAGCGGCCGGACTGGATGAAGGACAAGGTCATCGTCGTCGTGAAGGAGTAGCCGAGGCACAGGAAGGGCATGGAACGCTCGAACGCGCTCTTGCGCAGCAGGCGCAGGCCCGAGTTCGCGTCGGGAATCTCCTCGCCGGCCACGAATCCCGCCAGGCGCAGGTAGATCGAACGGCGCCACGCCTCCAGCGGCGTGCCCCAATAGTTTTTTCCCTGACGGGCGCCGATGATCAGGTCGCAGGCCGGGGCGTGAGCGAACAGCGCCTCGGCCTCCTCCGGCGGATAGCTGCCGTCCGCGTCGATCATCAGGATCCAGGGATAGCGCGCCTTCGCGAAGCCGGTCATCAGGGAGCGGCCGTAGCCGCGGTTCATCGGATGGCGCAGGACCGTCACGCCGGCGGCGCCCGCGTTCGCGCAGGTCGCGTCGGTGGAGCCGTCGTCCACGACGATGATCTCGAAGCTCCGGGCGTGCTTTTCCAGGAGGGCGGCCAGGCTCTTGACCACCGGGGCGATGCCGTCCTGCTCGTTGTACGCCGGGATGATGGCGCTGATCTCGAGATCGGTCATGGCGGCTAGTTTACCTCATGCCCGGCCGGGCCGCAACGACGCGCAGGGACTTGAGCACCGGCGGATCGAGCGGGCGGTCGCCGTTCTTCTCGTCGCGCGGGACGGCGGCGATGGCTTTCGCCACGTCCAAGCCCTCGACCAGCTCCCCGAACAAGGTGTGGCGGCCGTTAAGGTCGGGCTGGGGCGACAAGGTGATGAAGAACTGGGTCGACGACGTGCCGGGACCCCAACTGGCCATCCCGAGAAGCCCCGGCCGGTCGAAGCGCGCGCCCGGGGTGATCTCGTCGGGAACGGGGACGTTCGCATCGCCGGTCCCCGTCCCGGACGGGTCGCCGGTTTGAATGTAATAACCCGGGACGACCCGATGGAAGATATTCCCGTCGTACAGCGGACGAAAGACGACTTGGCCGGTCTTGGGGTCGCGCCACGCTTTCGTTCCATCGGACAAGGCGCGGAGATGGGCGACGGTTTTGGGCGCCCGATCCTCGAAGAGTCGCGCGACCATGCGTCCTTTCGACGTCTCGATGACCGCGTACGGTCCCTCGACGCGGCGGCCGCACGCCGCCGCGGACCACAGCGCCAGGATCAGCCCGAACCTCCTCACGCGCGCTTGAGTCCCCTGATCAGTTCCGGCGGGTAGCCGACGTCGAGCACCTTCAGGACGCCGACGTACTGTTTGGCGTGGCCCGCCAGAAGTCCCCGCTTGGCCAAGCCCAACGTCAGAGTGAGATCCGCGGTCACGAACACGCCGCTGTGATAGCCGGTGTCGGGATGCAGCCCGGTGGGAATGTCCACCGCGATGGTCGGCTTCTTGGCGCGCGTGATCTCCTGGACCGCGTGATGGACGGAGCCCGCGGGTTTGCCGTTGGAGCCGGTTCCAAGAAGAGCGTCGAGCACGACGTCGCACTTGGCCAGCGCGTCTCCCAGGCCCGACTCGGGCCCGACTTGGCGGACCTCGACGCCGGACTTCTTGGCCGCCTCCAGGTTCACGCGCACCAGTTCCGGATACTCCTCGTCTTTCTTGGGCGGGCACAGATAGACCCACGCGGACGCGCCGGCGGCCTTCAGATGACGCGCGGCCACCAGGCCGTCGCCGCCGTTGGCGCCGCGGCCGCAGACGACCACGACCCGCGCCTTGGCCGCCTCCACGCCTTTCTCCTTCAAGAATTCGACGGTGGCGGCCGCGACGGCGCGGCCGGCGTTCTCCATCAAGTCGCGCGCGGGGATGCCGAAGCGCGCGGTGGCGTCGAAATCCAAAGTCCGCATCGCGGACGCGACGACCACGGGGAGTCCTTCGCAGACGGAGGGAATCGGCTCCTTGGGACTCACGAGGCGAACGCCTTCATGATCAGGGACACCAGCGCCAAGGTCGTGGACAGGGCGATCAGGGCGGCCACGGCCAGGTACGGCAGGCCCAACGTGACCCAGGCGCGGACCTCGCCGACGCCGTATTCGTCCCGCATCCCGCGGGCCTTCAGCGCCAGCGACCAGACGCCCACCGCGAGAAACGCCAGACGCACGGGCCAGGCGGGGTGAGGGAACAACGTCTGGAGGATCATGATCGCCGGGACGGCCGCCAGCCAAGCCAGCTCGGAAAGGCCCAGGTGCACGAACAGGGCCCCGGCGTCCCCCCGCGCCCCGGTCATTTCGAGGAGCAGATGCAGCACCGCGGTGAAGACGAAGAGCATGGAGAACTGCCAGATCAGGATCAGCGCGAAGGACGGGACCGAGAAAGGCAGGAAGATCAACCGTCCGCCCAACGCCTCGGCGACGAACACGCCGGCCCCGCCGAGAGTCGCCCCCAAAAGGCCGAGCGCGTAGGGACGGCGCTGCCGGATCAGGGCCGCGGCGTGAACGCGGTCCTCGAAGTAGTCGTAGACGAACTCAAGAACGTCCATGTCAGGAGCCCGGCCACATGTACAGCATGCCCCGGGACTGGGCGCTCAACGCCTCCGGCAAGGGGATGCTCACCGGACCGACGCCGAAGGCCAGATGCGCGCGCGACTGCATCATCTCCAGGAAGTCCGACAGCTTCTCGCCGTCGCGGCGGACCTTGGGCTTGGCGTCCTTGATGCCGCCCAACTGCGCGGCCAGCATCAGCGCGTCGTGGGAATCCCCCAACTGGTCCACCAGGCCGTTATGGAGCGCCTGGTTGCCGGAGTAGATGCGGCCGTCGGCCAACGGCTTGACGACCTCCACGGGCAGCTTGCGTCCATCGGCGACGGCCTGGACGAATTGACCGTAGGCGTCGTCGATCAGGTCCTGCAGGATCTTGTGCTCCTCGGCGGTCATCGGACGCGCGGGAGAGCCGATGTCCTTGTGGGGGCCGGACTTGATCGGATCGGACTTGTAGCCGATCTTCGCGAACAGCCCCTGAAGGTTCGTGACGTTGAAGATGACGCCGATGGAGCCGGTCAAGGTGCCCGGATGCGCCACGATCTTGTCGCACGCCGAGGCGATGTAATAGCCGCCCGACGCCGCGACGTCCCCGAACAGGGCCACGAACTTCAGGCCGGGATGCGCCCTCTTCACGCGCAGGATGCGGCTGTAGATCTCCTGCACCGCTCCGACGCTGCCGCCGGGCGAGTTGATGTCCAGGACGATGGCCTTCACGCCCTTCGTCTCCGCCAGCTGCTCGACGCGCTTGGCCACGTCCTCGGAGCCGTGGTCCCACGGCTTGCCGGAGTCGGATGAGAAGATCGGACCGCGGATGGTCACCCAGCCGACGCTGTCGGGGCTGGAGGTCAAGGACAACAGTTTGGCCTTGCCGTCCGCGTCGCGGGCCGGCCCTCCGCCCTTGGCGCGCAGGATCAGGACGCCGGCCGCGAGCAGCGCCGCGGCGTGCAGGCCCAGAAGTCCCGCGATCAGCCGGCGCTTGACGCGGCGCGGACTGGGGGCGTGAGGCTCCGGCGCGGATGCCGGCGGCGGCGCGGCGGGAACGGGAGGGGTCACGTCGTCCATCGAAATTCTCCTTGTGTGCGGCTACGGACGACGCATCGCCTCGCTGTCCACGACCCGGTTGCGTCCGCCCGACTTCGCGGCGTACATCGCCGCGTCGGCGCGCGCCACCAGCTCTTCCGGCATGGCCGCGTCGCGCGGGAAGTGCGCCAACCCGATCGATACGGTCACCTTGACGGTCTCAAACCCGACGGTGAAGCTTTCCGCCTCGACCGCGGCGCGGATCGCCTCGGCCTTGCGCAGGGCGCCGGACGGCTCGGCCCGGGGAAGGAGGATGACGAACTCCTCCCCTCCGTACCGCGCGACGTAGTCGGTTTCGTAAACGGCGGCGTTCAGAACCGCGCCCAGGCGCTTGAGAACCTGGTCACCGAACGGATGGCCGTAGCGGTCATTCAAGCTCTTGAAATGGTCGATGTCAAGAAGCATCAGTCCGAACGTCGTCTTGAACGTCCGGGCGCGCACGGCCTCCTCGGCGATCCTCTTGTCGAAGGCGCCGCGCCGGCGCACGCCGGTGAGGCCGTCGATCTCCGACAGGCGCTCGACTTCCTGGAAGAGCTTGACGCGCTTGAAGGCGACGATCAGCTCGGAGCAGAACGCCTGGGTCTTCCCCAGCCAGGCCTGCGGGGACATGCCGTCGGGCACGCGCGCGTACAGGTAGCCCAGGAGTTCCTGGCCCTCGCGGATGGGCATGCCGACGGCGCGCTCGGGACGCTCGAAGATCTTCGGGGTCTGGGGGACGGCTCCCTGCTCCTGCATCAGGCGGCCGAGGGTGGACCAGGCGGCGCCGGGGGAGGCGCGCAGCCCGCGAAGGGCCAGGGGGCGGACGTCGGCGTCGCCGCGCAGTCCGGAGACATACAGCGCGTACTCGGCTCCGGCGCCGAAATACTGTTCGATGGCGGCCTCGATGCGCGGGCGCGCGTCCTCCCACGACAGCGCTTCGGCCAGGCCCTTCACCATGCCGTACGTCGCCATGGTCTCCTTATGGACCTGCTCCGCGCTCAAGCCCCGGGCCTTCAGCGTCGCCAACTCGGCGCCCATCGCCGTCCGGCGGGCGCGGACGTGACCCAGCCGCGTCAGCGCGGCGGCGTGGTCCGTCTCGCGGCGGCGGCACAGCGCCCAGCTGAGGGCCGTGCCCAAGACTCCGCCCGCCGCGGACAGGGCCGCGGCGCCGTGCAGCCCGGACGGCGCCAACGCGATGGCCGCCGCGCCCGCGGCCAGGGCCGCGCCCAGGCCCGCCGCCGACGCCCAGGGGCGGCGCGGGTAGCTGAGCCACAGCGCGGCTCCGGGCAGGAGGGCGATGCCGCCGGCCAGCAGTTCGGGCCTCATCCGACCACCTGATTGCGCCCGCCGTTCTTGGCGCGGTACATCCGCTCGTCTGCGGAGCGCACGATCTGGGACGACGTCGTGGCGTCCTGCGGGAAGGACGCCACGCCGAAGCTCATCGTCGCGTGGGTGGGGGCTCCCTGGAACACGAACGGTTCCTCGGCGACGCGGGCGCGCATGCGTTCGGCCAGCTGGACGGCCTCGGAGCGCACGAAATTGGGCAGGATGACGGCGAACTCCTCGCCGCCGTAGCGCGCGACGAAGTCCACGGGCCGCGCGAAGGAGGCCAGCACGCCGGCCAAGGTCTTCAGGAGATGGTCGCCGGCCTGATGGCCGTAGCGGTCGTTGTAGCTCTTGAAGTGGTCCACGTCGCACATGATCAGCGACAGGGGCGACTGGCTGCGGCCGGAGCGCAAGACCTCCTCCTGCAAGCGCTGCTGGAACGCGCGATGGCTGAACAACTGGGTCAAGGCGTCGTGGGTGGCCTGCTGGTGGACGCTCTCGTACAGGGAGATGTTTTCCAGGCTCAGCGCGGCCATGGTGGCGAACAGGTCGGCGGCCTTGACGTCGTCGGGGCCGAACGCGCCCGGCGTGTCGCTCTCCAGCTTCACGAAGCCGGCGGGATGGCCCATGACCTTGAAAGGTATGGCCACGCCGGAACCGAATTTCGCCCCCGGAACCAATTGCGCTTCGCTTCGCGCGTCCTTGACCAAAACCGGACCTCGGCGGCGCACGGCGGCCAGCAGCAGGGGGTCGCCGCCGGCGCCGGGGACCACTTCGATGCGCGCGGCGGGAAAGCGCGCGGTCAGCACGGCCACCAGGCGCGCCTGAACCTCGGCCGAGTCCATGGTGCCCGACAGGCTCTTGGCGGCGTCGGCCATGTCGCGGCGCAGGCGGGTCTCGGAGCCGACGGTTTCCTCGTACGACTTGTAGTACTTGATGTCGCGCTCGTCGTCGCGGATGGCGTCCTGGAGGTTCATCTGCTCCAGCAGGAGCTCGCGCTCGTCGGCGACCTGCCGGCCGCGGTGGGCGGACAGGGCGGCGGCCAGGATCCACAGACCCACGATCCCGGCGGCGAAGGCGGCCTGGGCGTACGCGTCCGCGGCCCTCAGGGCGAAGACGGCGCCGGCCACGGTCGCCAGGAAGGTCAACACGGCCGGGGATTCGGCGTCGCGCCGGAGATCCGACCACAGCAGGGGCAGGCCGAAGGCGGGAAAGGCGTAGGGACCGAATTCCGGCCGGGCGACGACAAGGAGAGACAGCCCCGCGAAGAGCCCGTACGAACCCAACAGGGTGACCGCGCGTGAGTCGCCCATCAAAGTGGTGGAGGTGGCGGGAGTTGCACCCGCGTCCAAACGCAGCCGACTGGGATCACTACAGGCTTAGCCCATCCTCAATTTCGCCCGGAGAAAACCGATGGACGCGTGCTCTCCGGGCTAATCCCGTTCGGTCTTAGGCCCCCCGCCCACGGGTTCACGGGGAAGGACCGCATCCTGCTCATTACACTGGCTACCCTTTAGCAGGCGTCAAGGACCAGCGTGTGCTCACTGCGGGTTAGGCAGTGGCCCAGGCCAACTGAGTGTTGGCAGTTGTTGTTTGGTCCGGTTTTTGACGGGCCCTGACCAACCCGTGCCTGCGATCTTCAGCTCAACTCCGTCTGTCGAAGCTAGTTCACCCCCGACGAGTCAGTATAACAGTCCCGGCCTCTCCCGGCAAGGGGCCTAGGCGCGAATGCCGGACGGCAAGGCGGATTCCAGCGCGTCGGCGAACTCCGCCGGGGTCCGGTAGCGCTTGTCGGGGTCGGCCTGGAAGGCCTTGGCGAAGACCTCGTCCAGGGCGTCGGGCAGGCCGGCGATGGCGCGCGAAGGCGGGACGTAGCTCATGTTGATCTTGTTCATGAGCATGCCCGCGCCGATGCCGATGAAGGGCAGCTTGCCGGTCAGCATCTCGTAGGCGCAGATTCCCAGGGCGTACACGTCCGACTCCTTGCGCACCTGGCCCTGTTCCTGCTCGGGAGCCATGTAGGGCGGGGTGCCGACGACGGTATTGGTCATCGAGTAGCGGGTCGCCGAATCCTTGGCCATGCGGGCGATGCCGAAGTCCATGACCTTCACGCGCCCCTGGGCGTCCACCATGACGTTGGACGGCTTCATGTCGCGGTGGATCACGCCGCGGGAGTGGGCGTAGCCCAAGGCGTCGGCCGAGGCCCGGACGATGCGCGCGGCGTCGGCGAGGGGCAGGCGTCCGGCGTGCTGGACCATGTCGTGCACGGTCTTGCCGTCCACGTACTCGAAGACCAGGAACACGTCCTGGCCGTCCTCGGCGATCGCGTAGATGTCCACGACATTGGGATGATGGAGCGCGGCCACGGTCTTGGCCTCGATGACGAAGCGGGCGCGCTCCTGCGGGTTGACGCGCAATTCCTCGCGCATCTTCTTGATGGCGACGCGGCGGCCCAGGGATTTGTCGGTGCCCTCGTAAACGGTGCCCATGCCGCCTTGGCCGATCTGGCGGGTGATCTCGTACTGACCGCGGATCAGCCCCGGCATCAGGCCGTTGACCGAGGCGGGCTGGGGCGTGGCCTCCTCGCCCATCGCGGCCACGGAGGGGCCGGTGCGGGTCAGGCGCGTGAACACGGAGGACACTTTCTCCTTCATGGGCGCCAGAACGGTCTGCAGAAGGCCGATGGCCAGGAGCAGGCCGCCGAACGCCGCGGCGCCCGCGACGACGCCGAAGTTTCGAATGCGCCCGCCGGCGGGGGCCGACGCGGTCCGCGCGGCAGAGCCGGGGGCGGCCTCGCCGGGGAACAGGAACAGGATATCGGAGTCGGACGGGGCCTGGACCTGGGCCAAGGCGGCCTGGAAGCGGGGGTCCAGCTCCGCGGCGCGCTTGACGTCGGCCATCATCGCGTCGCGATCGCCCATGCTGCCGAACGCGTGGCCGCGCAAAGCGTAGGCGTACGCGTCCTTGGGGTCCATCTCGATAAGGGTGTTGGCGCTGGCGAGAGCGTCTTTATAATCCTTGTTGCGCAGCTGGGAGTAGGTCAAGGTGCGCAGCAGGGCGGGATTGTTCGGCGCCAAGCCCAGGCCGGCCTTCGCGTCGGCGATGGCCTTCGCGTATTGGCCGAGGCGCGCGTACATGGACGCGCGCAGGTTCAGCAAGGAGGGATCGTTCGGATTCTGGGCCAAACCGCGATTGACCAAGGACATCGCGCTGTCCATGTCGTTGAGCGAGAGCGCGTTGCGCGCCTCCTTCGCCGCCTGCTCGCCGGACTGTCGCGCGGCGCCGACGGTCAGCGCCGAGGGACTCAAGGACGCCGCCCCCCGCGCGGCGCTGGCGAACGACGCCGACCCGCCGCTCCCGGAAGATCCGCCCTCGAATCCGCGATTGGCGGCACCGGGTCCGCCCGCCGCGAGGCCGGCGCCCGCTCCGGCCCCCTCGGTGCGGCCCTGGGCCGAGTGGAGGATCATCATGGCGGCCTGATTGTTCGGGTCCAGCGCCAGCGCGGCCTGCGCGTTCGACATCGCCGAACCGAAGTGGCCGTCGTTCAATGCGTTCGCCCCGGCCGAGGTCAGCGCCTGCGCCGCGGCCGACTGCGTCAGGCCGCCGATATTGTCGTTGAAGGATCCCGAGCCCGAATTCGAAGAGGAGCCTCCGCCCCGACCCCCGCCGCCTGAATTTCCGCCGGGAGCAGAATTTCCGCCCGGAGCGTATCCTCCGGCCACCTGCATCGCGTACTGCTGGAGTTTCACGACCTCGGAGGAATCGAAATCCTTTCCTTTATGCTTCTCCCACGAATTGTCCCCCTCATTGGAATCCCATTGACCGCCGTGATCTCCCGGGCCCCCATGCTGCTGGTCATTGGGTCCCACGTGATCGCCCTCGCCATGATCCGCCGAAACGGGAACGTGCTCTCCGGCGGACGGAGGTTGAACGAGGGAAGCCGCGCGCGAAACACTTTCGATCCGCATTTGATTCGCCCGGGTTTCGACCTTGATGTTGGCGACGAGACTTTGAATCTGGGACGCGCTCTCGCCCTTGTTGCTCGCCTCCTCGACGGTCCGGACCAGTTTCTTGACTTCTTCGATATGGTTGTTGACCGTATCTTTGATGTAATCCAACTCCCACGGCTGATACGGCGGCGTCTTCAGGTAAGTTCCCTTGTTCGCGTCAAACGCCTGCTTCGTTTTTTGAATCTCGAGCGCGATCTCCGGATGGTCCTTCAATTCCTGCGCGCGCCGGATCGCGAAGTCGTACTGTCTTCCCGCTCTTTTCAGGAATTCCTGCATCGGAAGCGGACCATGGTTCCAGCCATCGCGGCCATGACCATCGAAGTGGTCGCCGCCAGGATCGGCAACGGCCGCGGACGCGAGTAGCAACGCGGCCAAGGAAAGAACCCACGCGCCATTTGAGAGGGGTTTACAAGTCATATTCGAAGTGTAGGGTCCCCCCCGATCTTTGTCAAGCCGAAGGAACTTCTTTTACCGACCTTTTGCCGACGGAATTCCGACGGGAAATCCGCCGTATCTAGGACGCCAGGTCCACGGAGGTGAGGGCGTCCAGCGCGCCGATCAGCTCGGCGGGGGTGCGGTAGCGCTTGTCGGGGTCCGGCGCCAGGGCCTTGGCGATCACCGCGTCCAAGCCCGGGGGAAGGCCCTCGTTGCGCTGGCTGGGCGGTATCAGCTTGCCGTTGAGCTTATTGAGCAGCATGGCCGCGCCCGAACCGCTGAAGGGAAGGTGGCCGGTGGTCATCTCATACAAGCACACGCCCAACGCGTAGACGTCGGACTCCTTGCGCACGGTGCCCTGCTCCTGCTCGGGCGCCATGTAGGGAGGCGTGCCGGCGATGGTGTTGGTCATGGAATGCCGGGTCATGGAGTCCTTGGCCATGCGCGCGATGCCGAAATCCATGACCTTGACCCGGCCCTCGGTGGTCAGCATCACGTTGGAGGGTTTGAGGTCCCGGTGGATGATGCCTTTCTCGTGCGCGTGGGCGACCGCGGACGCCATCTCGCGCAGGACCTTCGCCGCGCGCGACACGTCCATGGGGCCGCCGGACTTCAACGCGTCCTGCAAGGTGCGCCCTTCCACGAACTCGAAGACCAGGTACACGTCCGCTTCATCCTCGACGATCCCGTAGATGTCCACGATGCTGGGATTGTGCAGTTGCGCCACGGTGCGCGCTTCCTTGACGAAGCGCTGGCGGTCCTGCGGGTCCAGGCGGATCTCGTCGCGCATCTTCTTGACCGCGACGCGGCGCTCAAGAGAGCGGTCGATGGCCTCATAGACCACGCCCATCCCGCCCAAGCCGATCTCCTTGATCAGTTCGTACTGCGTCCAGAACGCGCCCGAACCCGGAGCCGCCGGCGCGGCGGCCGCCTCGGACCCGGCGGCCACGGCCGACGGTCCCAGGACGCGGCGCACGGTCATGCGCATCTTCTCCCGCCAGCTGGCCGACACGATATGCAGGACGCCCAAGGCGATGAGCAGGCCCCCGGAGAGCGACATGAAGGCCAGGCGCAGGAATTTGCGGCGCTGGGCGTTCGGGTCGGGCGCCGGGACGGAGGCGGCCGTCGCGGCGGGAGAAGAAGAGCCGTCGTCGAAGAGCAAGGTCAGGTCCTGATCCTGGGGCATCTGCACCGCGCGCTCCAGGCGGTTGGTGAAGCGCGGGTCGATGGCCGCGGAACGCTTCAGCGCGTCGATGGCCCCCTCCCGGTCGCCCATGCCGGCGCGCGCGAAGGCCAGGTTCTGATAGGCGAAGGCGTTGTTCGGGTCCCGCTCCAAGGTGGCCTCGGCGTCCACCAGCGACTCCTTATATTTGCCCTGCTTGGCGAACGCCCAGGAGCGCGTCTGCAGCGCCGCCGCGCTTCCCGGCGCCAAGGTCAGCGCCGCGCTGGCGTCCTGCACCGCGTCCGAGTAGCGCCGCATCTGGCTCAAGGTCATGGCGCGGTAGTTCAGCGCCTGCGCGTTCGACGGGTTCAAGTTGATGGCCGCGGACGCCAACTGGTACGCGGTCGAATAGTCGCGCACGCGCATGGCGTTGGCCGCGTCCTTGGTGTACTCCGCGGAGCGGACGCCCGCGTCCGGCCCAGGCGCCTGCGCGCGCTGGGCCAGGTCGGCGACTTGCGCCGGCGTCATGCCGGACGGTGGCGTCGCGCCGGCGAAGCCGACGGGGCTGGAATAGATCGATGCCTGGATCTCGGATCGATTGGAGGGAGAAGGATCCTCGCCGGGGGAGCGAGAGTCTCCCAACTCCCCCAGGGCCGAGGGCAGACTTACCGTCGGCGCGCGGCCTTTCGCGAAATGATAAATAGCCATCGCCCCCTCGTTGCCGGGGTCGGCCTGCAATGCAAGCAACGCCGCCCGCTCCGCCTGGGAGTAATCCCCCGCGCTGTAGGCCGCGCCGGCCAAATTGACCAACACGATGGGGCGGTGATCGCCTAGTTCGTACGCCTTGCCGAAACTCTCCACCGCGCCGGCGTAATCCTTGCCATTGTAAAGGACTTGCCCAAAGTCGAAATGGGATTCGGGATTCTTGGGATCTCGCTGGCGGAATTCGCTCGCGATCTGACGGCGCATGGCCAAACCCTGGTCGATTCCATCCTTCGGCGTGCCGGAAGGACCGGTCTCCGGCGAAGCGGCTCCCCCCTTGTCCAAAGTTATCTGGGGCGGAGGCATCGATTTAAGGATCACGTCTTTCGCCACGGCCAGAATGCGCGGGTCGGACACTTGGGCGGAATTGATGAACTCCATCCACTTCGAATGGTCATCGGGCAACTGCGCGAAGAGCTTCAACACGCCGAGTTTGATCTGGGTTTGAACTTTGGGGTCGGTGGTCTTGCTGAGGCGACGAACCCCATTGCCGATCAAAGTGCCATCGGGAACCATGGCCCCCGTAGGCTTCGCGGTCGCGCTTCCATTCCCTGCGTCCCCGGTGTCCGTGGCGGCGCCCGCGATGGGCAGGAGGGCCGCCCAGGAGAGCAACGCGATGGCTCCCAGAACCTTCATGCCGCCAGTGTAGCCCGCACCCCTTGATTTGTCAAGGAAACCTGTTATACTCAGAATGGAGGTCCTCCATGAAAACTCTCTTCGCCGTACTGGCCCTCGTCTCCCTCTCCTCCGCCGCGAATGCCGCCCTTTCATGCACTCTGTCGGACGCGGATTATGCCTCGCTCGCGGCATCCGACTCGCATTTGGACCGCGCCAGCGTCCAATCCTTGGATGCTCAGTCGCAAGCCGATCTGTGCGCGACGCGCACGTTGTGGCACAAAATCCTCAAATCTGGTTCGAACCTGACCACCATCGACGACTACGTTCCCACGTATCTCACCCCGGCCGAAAACAAAAGAGTGGATCAGACGATCGACGCGATCCTCACCCGCCGTTTGTCTCGCGGCGGAGTCGCCGTCGCTTAACCGATCAACCGCGCCGCCAGGCGCGCCGCCTCGATGGTCGCGGACGCGTCGAGGCGCCCGCTTCGCGCCGCCTCCCACGCCGTTCCATGCGCGGGAGACGTGCGCGCGAAGGGGATGCCGACGGTCCAATTCACGCCGGACAAGCCCCCCAGCGCCTTGAGCGGGACCAGAGCTTGGTCGTGGTACAGGCACACCAAGCCATCGTAGACGCCCTCCAGATGAAGGCGCCAGGCGGAGTCCGCCGGCAGGGGACCGTGCAGGCTGAGCCCTTCGCGACGAAGGACCGCCAGGGCGGGCGCCAATACGGACTTCTCCTCGCCGCCGATCAACCCGCCTTCGCCGGCGTGGGGATTGAGCCCGCACAGCGCCAAGCGCGGCCGGCGCACGCCCAACTCCCGCAGGGCCGCGTCCAGCGCACGCGCGGCCTGGACGACGGAGCGCCGGTCCAGGCGGCGCACGGCCTCCTTTAAAGGCAAGTGGCGCGTGGCCAAGGAGCACCACAGCTTGCGCGAAGGCACTCCCAAGACCATCTCGGCCGCGCCGTCGGGAGTACACGCCGCCAAACGCTCGGTATGGTCGCGATACGCGTAACCCGCGGCGGCCCACCACTCCTTGGCGATGGGGGCCGTGACCACGCCGCCGGCCAAGCCGCGCGCACATAAGGCCAGGGACGCCTCGAACGACGCCGCGGAGATCCGGCCGCCGTTCGCGTCGGGACGGCCCGGCGCGGGCGCCGCCAGACCCAGCCGGGTGTCGAACATGGGCCCGTCGGCGGGGCGCCAGCCGGCGCGAACCCAGACCGCGCGTTCTCCGACGAACAACGGCGACGAGCCGCGCGGCAGGGCGCGGGCGCGGACGGCCGCCAAAGCCGCGCGCGGCCCCACCCCCGCGGGGTCGCCGCAGGTGAAGGCGAGCGTCCTAGGGAGTGGCCGGAAGATGGCGCTCAATGACGGCCTTGTCGCGCAGGCCCTTCACGTACGCGTCGAGCTTCCTGCGGAATTTCAGGTTGCCCAGGAAACCGGCGAGGTCGTCCTTGAACTGGTCGAATTCCGGGACCGACGCCGCGCGCTTTTCCGTGACGCGGATGATGTTGTAGCCGGTCTCGGTCAGGATCGGCTCGCTGGTCTGGCCGACCTCCATGGAGAAGGCCGCCTTGTCCAGGGCGGGCGGCGCGACGCCGTGCAGGACGTAGCCGATGTCCCCGCCGCGCGCCGCGCTGTCGGGATCCTCGGACTCCTCCTTGGCCACCTTCGCGAAATCCTCGCCGTCGTCCAGGCGCTTCTTGAGCTGCTGGGCGGTCTTCAACGCCCGCTTGCGTTCGTTGTCCGAGGCGCCGGGGGAAAGGCGGATCATGATGCGCTGCACCCGCACGCGCTCGGAGCTCATCGCCTTCACCTGCTGAGCGGCCTCGCGCAGGGCCATGCCCTCGTCCTCGTCCATCCCCTTGGGGAGGTCGGTGCTCTTCGAAGCGATGTACGCCTTGATCCGGTCGAAATAGGCGCGCGTTTCCTGGTCGGACGGCGGCAGCATCTTGGCCTTGACCTGCTCGTCGATCACCTTCCGCGCCATGATCTGCCGGGACAGGCGCTCGCGGAACTGCCCGAAGTCGATGCCTTCGGCCTTCAATTGCTCGGCGAAGGCCTTCTCCGCCGCGGCGTCGTCCAGGACCTGGCCGGTGGCGTCGTCCTTCTTGAAGCGCGCCTTGATCTCGTCCACGGCGTTGTCGATCTCGCGGTCGCGGACCTTGATCTTATCGTGTTCCGCCTCCTCGACCAGAAGGTCGCGGGTGATCAGCTCCTCCAGCGTGCTCTCCCGGATCTTGCGCACGTTGGCGGGATCGGTGAGCGCGGCGGGGTTGGTCTTGCTCCAATAATCGAGGGCGGTCGCCGCTTCCTTTTGATACTCGGACAGGAGGATCGGGTTGCCGTCGACCACGGCCACGGTGTCTTCCATCGTCATCGTCTGCGCCGGGGCCGCGGCGCGCGCCGCCGGCGCCGCGAACAGGAGGACGAAAAGGGCGGCCTTACTTGAATTGCTCATCGACGACCTCCACGGGAAACTTTTCCTGCATTTTCTGCAAATACCGGTCCAGCTTCTGCTTCTCGATCAAGCGCGCGACACGCTCGCGCGTCTCCGGGGAATCGGCCGACAGCCGCTTCTCGCCGTCCTTGCGCACCACGTGATAGCCGAACTTGCTCTTCAGGGGGCCGCCGATCTCCCCGACGCGCATGCGGAAGACCACTTCCTCGATCTCGGGGATCACCTCGCCGTACATCATCGGCGGGAACTTCCCTCCCTGGGCCGCGGTGGAGGCGTCCAGGGACTCCTCCTGGGCGACCTTGGCGAAATTGGCGCCGGCGCGCAGCTTCTTCGCGACGGCCTCGGCCTTCTCCGCGGTGCCCAGCAGGACGTGCCTGATCTCGATCTCGTTCGGGTTCTTGGCGATGTAGTCGCGCACCTCGGCGTCGGAGACGTTCAACTCGCCCCGGCGGCGCAGGTCGTCCACCCACATCGAGGTCAGAAGGGCCTCGCTGCCGTCGCGAACGCGGTCCTCTTCGTCGCGGCGCAGCTGCTCCAGGCGGGCCCGGAAATCGGCCGAGCGCGGCACGTCCGAATGCTGGGCGACGGCCAGGACCAGCTTCTCCCGGATCAGGACGTCCAGGAACTGGCGCCGGCCGCTGGGCGTCAAGACGTAATCCTGATAGCCCTGGGACACGTCGGCCAGCTTCCGCTGGAATTCGGACTGGGTGATCTTCAGCTTGCCGATGCGCGCCAGCACCGGGTCCTTCTCGCCGCGGCAGGCGGCCAGGAGCAGGACGGCGGGCAGGAGAAGTAGGGCCCGTTTCATCGAGGGCCATCTTATCATTTCGGAAGGGCCCCGTCAGGCGGCCGCAGGACGGAAAGGGATCAGGCGTCGTCCATGGCCTTCTTCGCGGAAGCGAATTCCACGTCCATCCGGGCGATCAACGGCCGGAAATCCGTCGCGCCGGGATCCGCCAGGGCGGCCTCCAGGTCCCGGCAAAGGGACTCAAGGCCCGCGGCGCCCAAGGAGCCGCTGGCCCCCTTGAGGGTATGGGCGAAACGGCGCAGGGCCTCGCGGTCGCCCGCGTCGGCCGCGGCGCGCATCGCGGCCAGCTGCTTCAGCGTGCTGCGCGAGAACTCGCCGCGAATCTGCTTGTAGCCCTCGTCTCCCGCCATTTCGCGAAGTTCGCTCAGGATCTCGCGGCGGACGACGGGCGCGGCCCGGCCGTTGATGGCCCGCGCCAGATCCTCGAGGCGCACGGGCTTGGACAGGAAATCGTCCATCCCCGCGTCGAAGCACTTGCGGCGGTCTTCCGGCATCACGTTGGCCGTCAGCGCGATCACCGGAATCCGCCGGCGGCCCTCGGCCGCCTCCCGGCGGCGGATTTCGCGGGTGGCGTCGTAGCCGTCCATCTCCGGCATCTGGCAGTCCATCAAGACCAGGTCGTAGCCGATCTTCTCCAGGGATTCGAGCGCCTCCGTCCCGCTGCCCACCGCGTCCGCGGAATGCCCCAGCTTGCGCAGCTGCAGAAGGATGACCTTTTGATTGACGCTGTTGTCCTCCACCACCAGGACCCGCCGCAATCCCGCCGGAGCCGGCGCCGCGGGCTTCTCGGCCGGCTCCGGGGATGCGCCGGACAGCGAGGTCATCAGCGCGTCGTAAAGGGACGAGTGCCGCACCGGTTTCGTCAGGCAGGCGGACAACCCGGCCGCCGCCATCTCACCGGCGTTCAACTCGCCGCCCAAGGACGTCATCAGGATGGCGGGCGGACGGCCCAAGACTGCGTCGCCCCTGATCTTCGCGGCCAACGTCAGGCCGTCGGTGTGGGGCATCTGCAGATCCAGGATCACGAGACCGTAACGGCGGCCTTCCGCGACGGCCGCGCGCATCATCTTCAAACCCTCGCTCGCGCCGGGCGCTCCGTCGCAGGCCATTCCATAGGCGGCCAACTGCGCGCGCACGATCTCCCGGTTCGTCGCGTTGTCGTCCACGACGATGGCCCGGACGGACTTCAGATTCGGAAGCGCGGTCCGCGGCTCTTCCTTCACGCCGTCCCCGATCTCGAACGGGATCTCGATCCAGAAGCTCGAGCCTCTTCCCGGCTCGCTGTCCAGGCCGATGCGTCCGCCCATCAGTTCGACCAGCTGGCGCGAGATTGCCAGGCCCAGTCCGGTCCCGCCGTATTTACGCGTGGTCGAGGCGTCGACCTGACTGAAGGATTGGAACAAATGCGCCTGGCTCTCGCGCGGGATCCCGATGCCGGTGTCGCGCACGGAGATCTTCACGCGGGAGCGGTCGCCGGCGGGAGCCGCCTCGGCGGTCACGCCGACCTCGCCTGTTTCCGTGAACTTCACGGCGTTTCCCAGCAGGTTGAGCAGAACCTGCCGGAGGCGCCCGGCGTCGCCGCGCAGGACCGGCGGCACTTCGGGCCCGATCGAAACGGTCACCTCCAAACCTTTTCTCTGCGCCTGCTGGGCGACGAGCTCGACGGAGCGTTCCACCGTCTCGCACAGGTCGAAATCGATCGAATCCAGCCGCATCTTGCCCGCCTCGATCTTCGAGTAATCCAGGATGTCGTTGATCAAGGTGAGCAGGGCGTCGCCGGCGCCGCGGACCGTCTCCAGATAGTCGCGCTGCTGGGCGTCCAAAGGCGAATCGAGCAATAATCCGGTCATCCCGATGATGGCGTTCATCGGCGTGCGGATCTCATGGCTCATGTTCGCCAGGAAGTCGGACTTGAATTTCGCGGCCGTCAGGGCCACGTCGCGCGCCTCGGCCAGCTCTTCCGACACCCGGCGCCGTTCGGTGACGTCGCGCGCCGCCGCGTACACCAGGCCTTGCGCCTCCACCGGCGTGGACGTCCACGACAGCCACTTGTAGGAGCCGTCCTTGCAGCGGAAGCGGTTGTCGAACTGAAGGGTCTTGGGGCCAGCGGCGATCCGGCCCGCTTCGTCCAAGGTGAGCTGCCGGTCCTCGGGATGGACGAAACTCATGTACGGAACGGCCATCAATTCTTCCTTCGTCCAGCCGAGGGTCTTCTCCCAACCGGGGTTCAGGTCCTTGAAATAGCCGTCGAATCCGGCGACGCACAGCATGTCCTGGGAAACCTTGAAGAAGCGCGTGCGGTCCGCCTCCGCGCGGCGCCCGTCCAGAAAAAGGCCGATTTGGGCGCCCAGGGCGGACACCAGCTCCATCAGTTCCGAATCGGACTCCTCCACCTTCGTGCTGTACAGTTCCATGACGCCCAGGCAGCGTTCGCCGACCAGCACCGGGAAGGCCAGGGCGCCGCGCAGGCCGGCCGCCTGGGCCGCGTCGATGCGGGGGAAATTCTGCGCCGCCGTGACGTCGCCGAT
>JAGWMT010000035.1 GCA_028871595.1 Elusimicrobiota bacterium | reverse complement strand
GGCCGCGACGGCGCGTCCTCCACCGTGATCTTCCGGTCGCCGTCCTTGTCGTCCTCGACGATCAGCCGGGCGAAGTTCGCCTCGACCGGGACGGTCCAGGACGAGTCAGCGGGCGCGGCGCTCAAGGGAAGCGCGAGCAGCAGCAGCCGCGCCAGGAAAACCATTCCTACCAGACACGGCAGGCTTTCGCGCCCAGCACCATGGGATCCGTGGGCTTGCACGAGAACGCCTTGGCGAAGCCTTCCGAGTTGGACAGGGGTCCGATGACGCGGAACCGCGCCGCCGAATGCGGGTCCACCGCGGCCAGCATGCGCAGGCTTTCTTCCGTGGAGTTCTGGCACCAGACCTGGGCGAAGCCCAGGTACAGGCGCTGCTCGGGCGTGAAGCCGTTGACCTCGGCCGGAACGGAGCCCGTTTTTTTAAGCTCCTCCAAGGCCATGGACGCCAGGCGCACGCCGCCGTTGTCGGCGGTGTTCTCGCCGAGAGTCAGTTTTCCGTTGAGATGCACCCCGGGCAGCGGCTCGTAGGCGCCGTACTGGTCCACCACGCAGGCGGTCTTCGCGTCGAACTTCTTCACGTCCTCGGGCGTCCACCAGTCGGAGAGGTTGCCCTTCGCGTCGAACTTGCGGCCCTCGTCGTCGAAGCCGTGCGTCAGCTCGTGGCCGATGACCACGCCGATGGCGCCCAGGTTGATGGCCTGGTCTCCGTCGCGGTCGAAGAACGGCGACTGCAGGATGCCGGCCGGGAACACGATCTCGTTGAGCTGGGGGTTGTAGTACGCGTTGACGGTGGGCGGGGTCATGTCCCACTCCTGCTTGTCCACCGGCTTGCCGATCTTGTTCAGGCGGCGGCGCGTCTCGTACTCCTGCGCGCTGCGCAGGGACGCGATCAGGTCGGTCGGGTCGATCACCACGCCCTTGTAGTCGCGCCACTTGCGGGGACCGCCGATCTTGTCCGTGATCGCGGCGAATTTTTCCAGCGCCTTGGCGCGGGTCTTGGCCGTCATCCAGTCCAGACCCTCCAGGTCGGTCTTCAGGGACTTCTGGATGGCGCTGATCAGCTGGTCGGTGCGCTTCTGCCCTTCCGCGCCGAAGGTTTCCTCCACGTAGCGCCGGCCCAGGTCGTGACCCAGGCTGTAGTCCGCGAGCTCGACGCAGCGCTTCCAGCGCGGCTTGAGCTCCTTGGCGCCGGTCAGCTTGCGCCCGCCGAAGTCGAAGGCCTCGTCGACGAAGTCCTTCGACAGCCAGGAGGCGTACGAACGCGCGACGTGCAGGCGCAGGTAGACCTTCCAGTCCGCCAGCGGCTCCGAGGCGAGTTCCTGGGAGAAGCCGGAGGCGAAGCCGGTGGAGACGACGTTCAGCCAGGGAGAGGCCGGGGCGCCGGTGAGGACGAAGTAGCGGTTCCAGTCGAAATTGGGCGAGATCTTCGCCAGCTCCTTGGCCGACATCTTGTGGTACACGTTCTCCGGGTCGCGCCGCGAAACGCGGTCCTGGGACACGCGCGCCAGCTCCGTCTCCATCCGCATCACGGTGCCGGCCTCGGCGGCGGCGGTCTTCGGGTCGTCGCCCAACAGGCCGAACATCTTCGTCGCATGCCAGAGGAACTGGCGGCGGATTCGGGCGGATTTCTCGTCGGTCTTGAAGTAATAATCGCGGTCGGGCAGGCTCAAGCCGCTTTGGTCCACCTCTCCGATCACCTTCGTGGAATCCTTATAATCCTGATCGGAATCGAACGAGAACGCGGCGTTCATTTGCTGCGCGTGGAGACGCGCCAGGACGGCGGGCAGGTCGGCGGTCGTCTTCATCGCGTCGATCGCGTCCAGATCCGGCTTCAGAGGGCCGGCGCCGCGCTTTTCCGCGGCGTCCTCGTCCATGCAGGCGGTGTAGAGGTTGCCCAGGCGGCGGTCCGTCGGATCGGACTTCGGACCGGCGGCCTCCTTCTCCAAAATGTCGCGCAGGACGGCCTTGTTGCGCTCGGCCAACTCGTTGAAGCGGCCCCAGCGCGACTGATCGGCGGGGATCGGGTGGGACTTCAGCCAGCCGCCGCAGGCGAATTGATAGAAATCGGAGCACGGGGACGCCGTCCGGTCCAGGGCGCTCAGGTCGAACGAGGGAATCGGCGCCGGAACGTCCGAGGCGCGGAGCGGGGCGGCGAGAAGCGCGAGCAGGGCGATGATGGTCATGGAAGTCCTCCGGTCCGGATTATACACAAGGCGCGGGCTGTTCAGCGCCCGGAGAGCATCTTCACGGAGACGATGAGAAGGAAGCCGCCGAAGACGCGGCGCAGGACTTCGCGGGGCAGCGCGACGGCCAGCTTCGCGCCGAAAAGGCCGCCCAGAACGAATCCGGCGCAAAGCAGCGCGGCCACGCGCACATCCACGCAGCCGGCTTTCCAATACGTGTAGACCGCCAGAATGCCGATCGGCGGGAGGAGCATGGCGGTGGAGGTTCCCTGCGCGGCAAGCTGGGTGAAGCCGAAGAAGAACACCAGGGCGGGCACGATCAGGATGCCGCCTCCGACGCCGATCATGCCGCTGATCACGCCCACGACCAGCCCCAGAAGCAGGTAGAGAAAGGTGTCGTTCACGCGGGCATTATACCGCATGGGGCGCGTCCGGTTTTGTAGAATCGAGCCGTATGATGACCACCACGTCTTTCGACGTCCACGTGACCGAGGTCGGCGCGGCCGTCGGCTTCCTGTCCGGCCTGCTGGGCAAGGGCGGCAGCGCCGTGACCACGCCGGTCCTGCGCGTGTTTCTCGGCGTCCCGGAGTTCGCGGCGCTGGCCTCCCCCCTGCCCTCGGCGCTGCCCACGGCCCTCTCGGCCTCATGGGCCTACCGCGGCCGCGGCATGGTGGACGTGGAGGCGGTGAAGACCAGCGTCCTATGGGGCATTCCCGCGACCGTGCTCGGCTCTCTCTTGAGCCGCTGGGTCGGCGGACCGCCGCTGATGATCCTGACCGCTTTGTTCGTGATCTCCCTGGGCGTCTCCCTCTCGATACACGGACACGCGATGCCCGGCGGACCGGACGGCGACGCGCCCCCCGTTCCGAACGCGAACTTCCGGCTGACGGTCATCGCCCTCGCCGTCGGACTGTTCTCCGGACTCCTGGCGAACACCGGGGGCATTCTTTACGCCCCGCTTTTCATTCAGTGGGTGAAGATGCCCCCCAAGCGCGCCCTGGCCAGCTCCCTCATCATCTCGGCGGTGCTGGCGATCCCCGGGACGCTGACCCACTGGTGGCTGGGCCACATCGACTGGCGGATCGTCGTGCTGCTGTCGCTGGGAGCGATCCCTTGTTCCTATCTGGGCGCCCAGTTGGCCATCCGTCTGCGCAGCCGCACCTTGATCCGGGTCTACGGCGCCCTCCTCACGGCGTTCGGCTTCTACGACCTGTTCTTCACCGAGCACGTCACGACGCTTCTCCGCCTGCGCTGACCGCGGGTTTCCGGAACAGCGCGACGTCTCGGGAGGGCCGCTCCAGCGTCCAGCCGAAACGCCTCGCGATCCACTCCAGCGTCTCCGGGCGGTAGAACGCGATGTGGGTGAAATCGTTGCGGTACCACCAGGTCCCGAAGGCCGCGTCGTCCTCCAAGATTCCGGTCATGACGCCCAACGCGCCGCCGGGCTTCAGCAGTCCGTCCAGCCGCGCCAGATCGTCGGCCGGACGGCGCAGGTGCTCCAGGACCTCGGTGCAGACGATGAAATCGTAAACGCGCGCCAGCGCGCCGCGGTCCGGGAAGAAAAACGGATCGTAGTCGTTCGTCGGGAATCCGCGCTCGCCCATCATCCGCGACGCCGCCGGACCGGGGCCGCAGCCGTAATCCAATCCTTCGGCGCCGGGACGGAGGGCGGCGCCCAGCGGCGCGAGCAGACGGTCAAGAAACTCACGGTAGCCCGGATCTCCGGGATCGTTGTTATGTTCCGCGTAGCGCGCCCGCTCCCGCGCCGGAACCGAATGCTGCGACGGGGGCACGAAAGTCAGGAGACAGCTCGCGCACCGGAAAAAATCGCGCCCCTCGGCGGCGAAAAAGGCGCGCGAGGCGCCGCCGCACAAGGGGCACGATTCCGGGTTCACGCCGTCCGATCCGTCCGGACGATTAGGGGAGAACCAGCAGCTGGCCGCCGACGTGGCCGGCGTGCATCGAGCAGTAGATGCGGAAGATTCCGGCCTTGTTCGCCGTGAATTCGACGACCTTCGAGTTGTCTCCCTCGGCGTTGTTGACCTGGACGTTGACGGGATAGCCGTCGATGGCGAACGCGTGGATGCCCGACGCCGTGTTGACCAAGGTGATCTTGACCTTGTCGCCCTTTTTCACGACGAAGAAGGAGGGCGACCAGATTTTTTCGCCCTTGACCTCGATGTTGACCGTCTTGAATTCCCGGACCGCGCCGGCGGCCTTGGCCGGAGCGGCGGGCTTGGCCGGAGCGGCCTGAACGGCGACGGCGGCGGCGACGGCGAGAACGGCGATCAGAATGCTCTTCATTAAATCCTCCCGGCCGCGAGGGCGCGGCACGACCCGATCATAGACCATCGTCCGCCGCGGCGTCCAGCGCGCGCGTCAGGCGTGAACGAGAGTCTTCTCGGCGGGAAGCTCGCCCAGTTCGCCGAGCGCCTCCTTGAGCTCCGTGTCGGACTTCGTGCTCTCGAAGCGGCTCATCAGGATGTAGAAGCACGGGACCACCAGCAAGGTCAGCGCCGTGGAGACCAGGACGCCGCCGATGACGGTCACGGCCATCGGGACCATCAGCTCGGAGCCCGGCCCGGTGGCGAACGCCTGCGGCGTGGCGCCCGCGATGGTGGCCGCGGACGTCATCAGGATGGGACGCAGGCGGACGGGGCACGCGTCGAGCAGGGCCGCGCGGACGCCCAGGCCGTGCTTGCGGCGCTCGTTGGTGAAGTCCACCAGCAGGATCGAGTTCTTCTTCACGATGCCCATCAGCAGGACCAGCCCGATCATGCTGTAGATGTTCAGGCTTTGGTGCGTGAGCGCCAAACCCAGGAAGGCCCCGGTGACGCTGAACGGCAGGGCCATCAGGACGGTGACCGGGTGGATGAAGCTGTTGTACTGCGTCGCCAGGATCATGTAGGCGACGAAGACGCCCATGATCATCACGAACAGCATGTTCATCTGCGATTCCTTGAAGAGCTGGGCGTTGCCCGACATCACGATGTGGTAGCCCTCGGGGAGGATGTCCTTGGCCATCGCCTGCACGGCCTCCAGGCCCTCGCCCTGGGACTTGCCCGCCGCCGGGTTCGCGAACACGGAGACCGAGCGCTCCCGGTTGTAGCGCGAGATCGCGAACAGGGAAGGCTCCACCTTCTGCGTGATGACCTCGGGCAAGCGCACCACGTTGCCGAACTGGTCGCGCACCCAGATGCGGTCGATGTCCTTGGGGCTGTTGCGGTCCTTGTCCACCAGGCGCACGCGCACGTCGTAGCGCTTGCCGCGCTGGGTGAACTTGCCGTATTTGACGCCGCCGATCATGGCGTTGATGGTGTCGCCGATCGAGCGGGCGGTGATGCCGTGCTCGGCGGCCTTCTGCCGATCGGGATGGATCTGGATCTCGGGCATGCCCGGGTTGTAGTCCGTGTCCACGTCGGTCATCAGCCCGGTCGCCTTCATGCGCTTGCGGAACTCCGCTCCGTACTCGGCCAGCTTCCCCCACTCGGGACCCTGGATCATGAATTGGATCGGGTAACCGCGCTGGGCGGAGAAGCCCGCCTGCGACATGTCCAGGATGGACACGCGGTCCATGCCCGGCGCTTTCGAGAACTCCGAGCGGACCAGGGCCATGAAGTCCCCCTGCGTCTCGCGATGGCCGTGGTACATCGGCCGGTCTCCCCGCGGTTTCATCGTCACGAAGAAGATGCCGGTGTTGACCTGGCCGCCTTGGAAGCCGCCGATGGCGCAGTAATAATGGTCCAACTCGGGGCGCGCTTTCATCCAGGGCTCGAGTTCTTCCTTGAACAGGTTGTCGGTGTGCTCCAGCGAGACGCCCAGGGGCAGGGTCACGTTCACCAGGAAGATGCTCTGGTCCTGCGACGGAATGAACTCCTTTTTAAGAAAGCGCACCATCGACAGGGACAGCGCGAACAACACCACCGACACGGTCACGACCTTCCCGGGATGATCCAGGAACTTCTCCAGCGTCCGGCGGTAGCCCGAGCGGACCCGGTCCATCCCGCGGTCCACGAAGCGGGTGACGACGTTCGACGCGCCGACTTCGAGGAACTGGGAGCAGCGCATCGGGGCGATGGTCAACGCCTCCAGCAGGGAGATGACGACGGCGACGGAGATCGTCACGCCGAACTGGAAGAAGAACTTGCCGACGATGCCGTCCATCAAGACGACGGGCATGAAGATGGCCAGGATGGCCAGGGAGGCCGCGAACGCGGCCGAGGTGATCTCCCGCGCGCCGACGATGGCCGCCTTCATCTTGGAATAGCCCTCCTCGCGGTAGCGGGCGATATTCTCCAGCACCATGATCGCGTCGTCCACGATGATGCCGACCACCAGCGAGAGGCCCAGCATGGTGAAGCTGTTGATGGTGAAGCCGCAGAAGTACAGGATGATGAAGGTGCCCAGGATCGACGTCGGGATGGCCAGCAGGACGTTGAGCGTCGCGGACCAGGAGCCCAGGAACAAGAGGCAGACCAAGGACGTCAGGATCACGGACCGGATCAGCTCGCCGTCCAGCTCGCGCACCGAGTCCTTGATGAACTGAGTGGAGCTGAACACTTTGCGCAGCTGCATGCCCTTGGGAAGCAGCGGCTCCAGCGCCTTGACCTTCGCGTCCACGGCGTCGGCCACCGCGACCGCGTTGGTCCCGCGCTGCTTGATGATGCCCAGACCGACCGCGCGGTCGCCCTGGTAGCGGGAGATGCGACGGATGTCGTTGAGCCCGTCCTCGACCGTGCCGATATCGGAGATGCGGATCTTGCGGTACACGGCGCCGCCGCGGCGGCGCGTCGGGATGAGCAGATTGGCGAATTCAGCGGGAGTCGCCGCTTCTCCGTACACGCGGACGTTGAACTCCTTGTCGGCGGTGTCGATCCAGCCGGCGGGAACGTCGGCGTGCTGGGCGTTGATGGCGTCGAGCACGTCCTCGACGGTGATCTCCTTGGCCGCCATCTTGTCGGCGTCCAGCCAGACGCGCAGGTTCGGGTCCACGTAGCCGCCCAGGTTGATGTTGCCCACGCCCGGGATCATCGAGAGCTCGTCCTTCAGGTGCTCGTTGATGTAACGGCAGATATCGGACAAAGTGACGTCGGAGCCCGGCTTGGCGCTGAGCGCCAGCCACATGATCGGCTGGTCCTCGGGGTTGACCTTCTGGATGATCGGCGGGTCCATGTCCTTGGGAAGGTCCTTCTGGGCCTGCGACAGGTGGCTCTGCACGTCCTGGACCGCGGCGTCGATCTTGCGGTTCAGCGCGAACTCGATGGTGACCGTCGTGGAGCCCAGGCGGGACGAGGAGGTGATGTTCGTGATCCCCTCGACGCTGGCGACCGAGTCCTCGATGATGGAGGCGACCTGGGTCTCCATCACGTCGGGCGAAGCGTTCTCCCAGTTCGCGGTGATGTTGACGATAGGGAAATCCACGTCGGGGAGCTGACTGACGCCCATCCGGTGGAAGCCGATCCAGCCGAAGACCATCAGTCCCAGCATCAGCATCCAGGCGAAGACGGGGTTGCGGATCGAAAGGTCGGAAAGGCTCATTTCACGCTCCGGGGGCCGCCGGCGGCCACTTCAAGTCTGACGCGCGCGTCGTACGCCTGGATCTCCGCCTGGTCCAGCCGCAGGCGCGTGTTCTGGACGACGGTCAGGCTGGTCAGCACGTCGATGTTGGTGACCATTCCGTGGCGGTAGTCCTCGGCCTGGGCCTTGGCGTTGGCCTCCGCCAGGTTCATCGCGTTCTGCAGCGCCTTCACGACGGAGAGGTCTGATTCCAGGTCGCTGTGCGCGGAACGGACCTCGAGCGCCGCCTGGCGCGACGCCAGGGACAACGCGGCCTCCTTGATCCCGCGGGCGGCCTTCGCCTCCCGGACCTGCGCGGCGATCTGACCTCCGTAGTAGATCGGGAGCTGCCCGGTCAACGTGGCGTCCCAATGCACGTTCTTGGAAAAATTGTTCGGACGGCGCAGGTAGTAATTTCCGTCGAGGAAGACCGTCGGAAGGTGCTGGCGCCCCTGCATGGTCACGTAGATGTCCGCGTACTCGAAGTCCTTGCGCGCCGCCTCCACGTCGGGCCGGGTCTGGGCGCGGTCCAGGAAGGACTGGATGTCGTCCGCGGCGGCCGGCGTTTCGACCTCCTGCGGCGCCAGTTCGCCGCTCAAGCCGGTGAGGAACTGGAGGGTTTCCTGGGACAGACGCTCGCCGCCCCGGGCCGCTGCGAGATCGGCCTGATCCTGCGCCAGTTGGGACTGGGCCGCCAAAATCTCGCTCTTGCGGGAACGTCCGATGTCCACGAAGTTCTTCAACTCCTTGATGCGGTCGTCGGTGAGCTTGACCTGCGCTTCCAGCGTGGAGATCTGGCGGCGGTTCTGAAGCTCATTGAGATAAGCGCCCGCGACGTCCTGATACAGGAGCTGCTTGGCGCGCGTCAGCGCCAGTTCGGCGGACTCGCTTTCCACCTTGGTCGCGCGCACCGCCAGAAAATCGCGCAATCCGGCGAAGATCGGCTGGTGGCCGTTGATCGCGACGGTGTCCTGGTTGGCGGGGAGCGGGAAGTTCACCCCCTGTCCCGGCGTGTCCTGCCAGACATGGTTCGCGTTCAGGTTCAAGCGCGGCTGAACGGCGGCCCAGATCTCGTCGATCTGCGCCAGCACCTGGGCGTAGGTCTCGCCCTTCTCCGCGATCGTCTCGCTGCGGACCAAGGCGGCGGCGTAAGCGTCGTCGAGCGTAAGGATCTTGGCGTCGGCGGCCGCGGCGGGGGAGCCGGAAGCGGCCAGCAAGGCCGCGGCAAGGGTCGAGAAAATCATGATTCTCCTGAATTGACTGACTGTTCAGTCATTAGTATAGCACGGCCGTCGCGCGGCGCGCAACGCGCGCGGGCGCATGGACGCGCGGGGGCGCGAAGCGCTAAGATGCGCCGGTGACCGATCCCTTGATGACTCTGTTCCGGAACCGCTTCGGCCGCGCGGCCGAGACGCTGACTCCCGTGAGGGCGGAAGGCTCCAACCGGAAGATCTACCGCCTCTCCGGCGGCGGCACGACGGCGGTCGGGGTGGTCAACGCGGACGTCAAGGAGAACCGGGCCTTCATCGAGTTCTCCAAGCACTTCCGCCGGGAGGGCATCCCGGTTCCCGAATTCTACGCGGAAGACTCGACCGGGACCGCGTACCTGGAGGAAGACCTCGGCGACACCACGCTTTTTCAGTTTCTCGGGAAGAAGCGGCGCGCGGCCGGCTTTCCGGAGGACGTCGTCTCCGCCTACCGCGACGTCGTGCGCTGGCTGCCGAAGATCCAGATCGTGGCCGGACGCACCATCGACGACCGCTGGTGCTACCCGCGCAAGAGCTTCGACAAGCAGTCCATGCTGTGGGACCTCAACTACTTCAAGTACTACTTCCTCACCCTCGGCGGCGTCGTCTTCCACGAGGAGCGGTTGGAGGAGGACTTCCAGGTCTTCTCCGACTACCTCCTGGCCGCGGAGCGGACCTATTTCCTGTGCCGCGACTTCCAATCGCGCAACGTGATGCTCAAGGACGGCAAGCCCTATTTCATCGACTACCAGGGCGGCCGCCGCGGAGCGCTGCAGTACGACATCGCCTCCCTCCTTTATGACGCGAAGGCCGACGTCCCGTTCGATCTTCGGGACGAACTCCTGGACCTCTACATCCGCGAGGCCGGCAAGCACGCCAAGGTGGACAAGGCCGAGTTCAAGAAATTCTTTCCCGGCTTCGTCCTCATCCGCATCATGCAGGCCATGGGCGCCTACGGCCTGCGGGGCTTCCATGAGAAGAAGCCCCTGTTCCTGCAGAGCATCCCCTACGCGATCCGCAACATCGAGCACGTGCTGCTGACCTCCACCCTGCCCGTCGAAGTCCCGGAACTCTCCGGCGTGTTCAAGCGCCTGGTCGGCTCCTCGGCGCTGCGCCAATTCGGCGCGGCGAAGCTCAAGCTGACGGTCCGGATCCAGAGCTTCTCCTACAAGGGAGGCATGCCGCGCGACGACAAGGGCCACGGCGGCGGCTACGTCTTCGATTGCCGTTGCCTGCCCAACCCGGGCCGAAAGACCGAGTTCGCCGAATCCACCGGCCAGGACCCGGACGTGATCGCCTACCTCTCCAAGGAGGAGCCGGTGGACCGCTGGACGCGCTCGGCCTTCGCTTTGGTGGATCAGGCCGTCCAGGACTACGGCCGGCGCAATTTCACCCACCTGTTCGTCGCGTTCGGCTGCACGGGCGGACAGCACCGGTCGGTGTACTGCGCCGAGCGGCTGGCCAAGCATCTGCTCGACCAGGGCGTCGCCGTGACGGTGTCACACCGGGAGAAGAAGGCCTGGCCCGCGAAATGAAGGCCCTGATTCTGGCCGCCGGAGTCGGCTCCCGGCTGGGGTCCCTGACGGATGAGATTCCCAAGGCGCTCATTCCCGTCGGCGGCGTTCCCATGCTCGAACGAAATTTGGTCCGCCTCAAGGGCGCGGGCGTGAAGTCGTTCGTGGTCAACGCCCACCATCACGCGCAAAAAGTCGCGGACTTCTGCTCGGAACTGTCTCGGCGGCACGGCGTTCCCGTCTCCGTCTCGCGCGAGGATGATTTACTCCTCGACACCGGCGGGGCGCTCAAGAAGGCCGCCGCCCTGCTCCGCGGCCGGGAGCCGTTTTTCGTGCACAACGCGGACGTGCTCAGCGATCTGGATCTCGAGGCGTTGTACGCCGCGCATCTGGAATCGAAGGCGCTGGCGACGTTGGCCGTGCGCGAGCGGGAGAGCGGCCGTTCCTATCTTTTCGACGCGAAAGGCCGCTTCGTCGGCCACGACGACCGCAAGTCCGGACGGACCACCTGGGCCAAGGGCGCCGTCACCGGCGCGAAGCGTCTCCCGTTCGACGGCGTCCACGTGGTCTCTCCCGCTTTGCTCGATCAAATGACGGAGAGCGGCATTTTCTCGATCACGAAGACCTACCTCCGACTGGCGGCGGGTGGCGCCGACATCCGCGCCTTCCGGGGCGACCGTTGGGCCTGGCACGACATCGGCACGGCGGAAAAACTGGCCGCCGCCGAGGCCTGGGCCTCCGGGCGCGGCGGCTAGCAAGCCGGCCGGCCGCGCACTTTTCCGCCCGCGAACCGTATGATTTCCAAGGCCGACCGGACGCCCCTTGGTCCGGCCTAGGAGATCGAAGATGAAGACCGTCCTCGCCGCCGTCCTGCTGATCGCCGCCGGATTATCCCTCGCCCGCGCCGACGCGCCCCCCGCCCCGCCGTCAAAATCCGCGGATCCCGCCGCGGCGAAGGCCGCCGTCAAAGCCGACCGTCAGGAAATCGCCGCGGACCGGGCGGCCATCCAAAAGGACTGGGCGTCCCAAAAATCCCAGATCCAGGACCTCGACTCCCAGGAGAAGACCGCCACGAACGCGGTCAAAGCCGACGCCGCGAAGTCGGCCGCCGACAAGACCGCGGCCATCAAGAAAGTCCGCGTGGACTTCAAGGCCAAGAAGGACGCCGTGCGGGCGCAACTGAGGGCCGACCGAGAATCCAAGCGGGCCGACATTCTCAAGGCGCGCAAGGACATCGGCGCGAACCTCCCCGCCAAGACGGCGGCCAAGGAACGCTCGAAGTAGCCGGGATCAGACGATTCATCGTGAGCCGACGTGTTGTGGCGCCTCCGGCGCCGGGAGACTTCGCATGAACTCGAACAAATGGAAGTTGCTGTGCTCGCTGGTCCTCGCCGCCGCGTTCGCCGTCCCGGCGCTGGCCCAGGAGGCCGCCCCCGCGCCGAAGAAGGCTTGGAACAAGGAGCATCCCCGCCGTCATGAGGTCAACAAGCGCCTCAACCATCAGAACAAGCGCGCCAAGGAAGGCGTCGAGGACGGCAAGTTGACCAAGCAGCAGGCCGCCAAAATCCACAAGGAAGACCGCGGCGTGAGAAAGGAAGAGCGCGCGATGGCGGCCAAGGACGGCGGCCGCATCTCGAAGGCCGATCAGCGCAAGCTGAACCGCCGGGAGAACCGGATCAACCGCCGCATCAAGAAGGACGAGGCCGGGGCGCCCGCCCCCGCCGCACCGCCCGCGAAGTAAGTCGCGACGTCCGACGCACGAGCGCCCCCGTTCGCGGGGGCGCTTTTTTTACGTCAGCGCGCCGGCACGGGGGAAGCCGAACCGTCCGGACCGACGGCCTGCAGGTCCGCCGGGGCGGCGGCGTTCATCTGGGACGGGTTCGAAAAGCGGAGCATCCCGCCCGGGTGGGAGCCCGCCTCGGGCGCCATCCCGCCGTCGATCTTGACCAGGCGCCCGCCGTCGAGCGCCCCGATCCGGTTCGGAAATCCGTACGCCTTCGGCTGGTGCCCCTGGACGAGCCCGTACATCCCGTCGGCCGTCAGCTTCGCCTCCAACGCGGCGCGGGCGGACGGGTCCTTCCACCAGTCCTTCGCCTCCAGGATGGAGTCGTCGGCCTGGAGCAGATCGTCGCCGTACGCGCCGGAACCGAGCGCCGCCGACGCGGCCGACTTGAAGGAAGCCCAGTTCGGGCCGGGGTAAAGGCCGGCGTGGCAGAACAGCCAGCGGCCGACGCGAGCGGCCAAGGGCTCGGACAGCAGGAACCGCCCGTAGCGTTTCGCCGGATCGGTCAGGTCGCCGACGGGAATGCCGCGCGCCTGGAGTTCGGCGTACAGCTCGGCGGCCTTGCGCGAGTGTCCGGGCGACGCCAGGAATTCGGCCTCGTGATTGCCCAGCAGGTGCACGACGCGCCCGCCGGCCGCCGCCGCCTGGGGCTGCAGGTCGATCCATTCGTCCAGCACTTCCAGGCTCTGCGGGCCCTTGTCGATCGAGTCGCCGACCACGATGAGCAAGGTGTTCCCAGCGGCCCAACGCCCGTCGTCGCCGATCACGCCGGCGCCCTTGAGCAGGGCGTCCAGCGCGGGGCGCATGCCGTGCACGTCGCTGACGGCCAGCACCTGGGAATAGACCGAGGCGTCGGGGATCTCGACGACGCCGGGGGCGGCGGCGCGGGCCCACGGCACGGCCACGAGGATGAGCGCCAAAGCGGCGAAGGGCGAAAAATGTTTCATGCCCACTAGGATACCAGGAATCGCGCCCGCGTCAACGCCATCCTTGGTACAATGTCCACCGTGGAAGAGCCTCTCAAGCCCGCCGGCGACGACGAATCCGTCTACGTTCCCCCGCCCAAGCCGAAGGGGCGCCCCGCGGCGCACGACCTCCCCATCCCCTGGGTGCGGGTGCGCTCCGCCGCCTCCGGGCATCAGCTCTTCAAGCGCATGCTCGGCGAGGTGGACCCGAAGGCCCGTCCCGGCGACATGGTCGCCGTGTACGACCGGAACGACGCCCCCTACGGCGTGGCGTTGTACAATCCGCGCAGTCTGATCGCCCTGCGCCTGCTCACCCGCGGCATCGGCAAGTTCGACCCGGACGCGTTCTTCGCCGAGCGCCTGGGCTCGGCCGTCGAATTCCGCCGCGGCGCCCTGGGCCTCGACGCCGTCGCCGACGCCTACCGCCTGGTCCACGACCACGGCGACGGCCTTCCGGGGCTGGTGGTGGACCGCTACGGAGACTGCATCGTCCTTGAGTTCTACTCGCTGGGCATGTACAAGGCGGCCGCCCGCATCGAGAAGGCGCTGAAGGCCCTGTATCCCAGCGCCCGTTTCTTCCACCGCGCGTCCCCGCACACGCAGAGCATGGAGGGCTTCGCGCTGAAGCCGAACATGGGCAATGGAACGCGCATCAAGGAGAACGGCGTCACCTTCCTGATCGACCCATCCAGCGGCTATAAGACCGGCTTCTTCACGGACCAGCGCGACAACCGCCTGGCCGTCGCGCCGTTCGCCCGCGGCAAGAAGGTGCTGGACGTGTGCTCGTACACCGGCGGCTTCGCCCTGTACGCGAAGAAGCTGGGAGGCGCCGACGAGGTCACCGCCGTGGAGCTGGACCCCGAGGCGGGCGAGCTGATGAAGAAGAACGCCAACGCCAACAACGTCCGCATCGACTCCGTCACCGCCGACGCCTTCCCGTATCTCAGGCAGGCGGGAACGAACGCGCGGCGCTACGGCTTGATGATCCTGGACCCCTATAAGCTGATCGCCAACCAGGAAGGCTGGGCGCTGGGTCGCCAGAAGTACATCGATCTCAACCGGCTGGGCATCTCCCTGATGGAGCCGGGCGGAATACTGGTCACCTGCTCGTGCTCCGGAATGCTGCCGTGGGAGGAGTTCATGCAGTTCGTGCGCACGGCCGCCGGCTCCGCGGGGCGGCGCGTGCAGATCTTCCGCAAGAGCGGCGCCGGCGCGGACCATCCGTTCGCCGCCGACCACCCCGAGGGCGAGTACCTGAAGGTGCTCTGGTGCCGCGTCCTGTGACCTCTCCAGCGCGATGATCCTGCTCACCGGCGCCACCGGAACCGTGGGCCGCCACCTGGTGCTTGAATTCAAAACGTCCGGCGTCCCGTTCCGCGTCCTCACGCGCGACCCCGCCAGGGCGCACGCCCTCCTGGGCCCGGCCGAGTTCTCCATCGGCGATCTCTCTCGCCCCGAGACCTTCCCCGCCGCGCTCCACGGCGTCGAGTCGGCGTTCATCCTCTCGCCGCTGGATCCCGCGCTCGCGGCCTGGGAGGCGGGCTTCGCGCGCGCCGCGGCCAAAGCCGGGGTGAAGCGCCTGGTCAAGCTGTCGGCGCTGGGCGCCGATCCCCGGTCGAAACGGGCCGTTGCCCGCTGGCACGGGGAAGCCGAGGAGGAGGTGCGCCGCGTCGGCCTGCCGTGCGTCCTGCTGCGGCCGGCGGCCTTCTACCAGAACATCCTCAACAACGCCGACTCCGTCCGGCGCGGGACCTTGGCCGCGCCCATGGGTTCCGCGCGACTGGCCATGGTGGACGCGCGCGACGTCGCCGCCGCGGCGGCCGCGGCGCTGACGACGCGGGCCTTGGACGGAGCCGCGCCGGTGCTCACCGGCCCCGCGCCCCTGGCCTACGCCGAGATCGCCGCCGCCCTGGCGCGGCTCCTGGGCCGCCCGGTGTCATACTCCGACGTCGCTCCCGGCGACGCGCGCCGCGGCATGCTGTCCGCGGGCATGCCCGCGTGGATGACCGAGGCGATCCTGGAGCTCGCCGAGGAATTTCGTTCCGGCGGCGCGGATTTATCCACGGACGACGTCCGCCGCGCGACGGGCCGGGCGCCGATCTCCATCGAGCGTTTCCTCGACGACCATCTGCGCGCGTTCGCCTAAGCGCGCGATCTGGGCCGAACCCGGGCGCCAGGAAAGCGGAGCCGCGATCCGCTCTCTTGGTTTTTTTATTTCTCGCGGACGTCACCGCCGAGGGATGTAAGACGGTCGGAGGCCGAGCCGGACGCTCCGGCCCCGGCGCCGGATCAGACGATGTTCTACAGCATCGACGGCACCCGCTCGGTGCAGATCGTCGGAGCCGCCAAGGACCCTTACCTGTACGACCTCACCGTGGCGGACCCCTCCGGCGCCGACGAGAAAACGGGAGGCGACGGAACGCCGCTGCGGCTAGCCGCCGGTTGCAGAAGAACGTTGAGGCGTCCCAGACGCTGAAGGCACTGAGCGCCGGCTTCGACTGGCAGTAATTCATCCGGAATCAAACAAGCCGCCCCGGCCGAAAGGCCGGGGCGGCTTCTTCTTTCACCGGTATAATACGTTCGTGAAGATCGTTCTCTTGCTCATGGCCGCGTCCTTACCGCTGAGCGCGGCCCCCGCGCCGGCGCTCGTCGTCGCCCTCGGCGACTCGACCACGGCGGGAACACCCGCGTTCCGGTCCCCGCTGGAAGCACCTCCGGACGGACGCGGAGACGCTCAAAGTCAGTACGCCTATTGGCTCATGCGCGCCGACGAAATCCGGGCGCGCTTCCCCCGCGACGTCGAGGCCGTTCACCCCCGTTTCGTCCTCATTCTGGCCGGCGTCAACGACGTGTACCAGGATCGGCCGTTGGCCGACGCCGAAGGCGACCTCTTGTGGATGTACCGCCGGGCGAAGGCGCTTGGGATCATCCCCGTCGCGGCTTCGGTCCTCCCCTTCACGCGCGCGACGCCGGCGCAAAACCGCCGCTTGGCGGAACTCAACGCCTGGATCAGGGACGCCGCCGCCCGCGAGAAGATTCCCTTCTGCGATTCGGCCCGGGCCGTCGGCGACCCGAAGGACCCCCGACGGCTCAAAGGCTCGCCCGACGGCCTCCATCCCGACGTGGCCGGTTACCGCGCCTTGGGCGAGGCGTTCGCGAAGACCTTGGAAAACGCGCGCTGAGAATCAGTCTTCGGGGTCGACCAGGTGCGCCAGGAGGCCGCGCGCCGTCGCGATATTCTCCACGCTCGATACCGAGTCGCCCGTGAGCGGATGAAGGTCCGCCGTGTAAGTGCCCAGGCGCTCGCGCTCCAGCGCCAGATCGCGCATTTCATGCTCGCGGGCCATGTCCATCCCCCCGTCCCGGATGAAGGCGACGATGCTCCGCAATTCGTCGGCGTCGAACCAAACCCCGTGGGGCTTGCAGGCGTCCAGGATCACCCCCGAACAGCCCGCGAAGTTGAAGCGGTTCATCAATTCGCCGCACGCGGCGCAGGGCCGATAGCGGATTTCCATGCGCGACGGATCCGTGGGCGCGGGCCGGGGTAGGGCCGAGCCCGGCCCCAGGTACGCCGCCTGGGCGGCGCGGTCCTCGCACAAAAGCTTGAAGGAGGCCGTGTCGGCCCACACGCCTCCGCAGACGGCGCAGCCGGCCAGACGCGCGCCCCCCAGCTCCCGCGTGGACAGCGGCGGCCGCGCCGCGCACGAAGGGCACTTGAGAGGACCTTCCTCCGCGGGTGCCGCCAGCGCCACGGCGCCGCACGTCGCGCAGCCGCGGGTCTTCGCGTCGATCCAGGCGAAGCACCACGGGCAGCGCACCGGAGAAAGCGGCGCCCGGCAGTACGCGCACGCCGCCGCTTTCGGATCGGCCGGGGCGCCGCACGACGGACAGCGATACACCGCCGCTTCGTTCAAGAGACCGCCCTCATGCGCGGAGTGTAGCGGAGGAACGTCAGTCGGTCAAGGCGAGTATTTCGGCGGCCGCGGCGGGATAAGTCTTCAGAAGCTCCGCGCGGCGCGCCAACTCGAAATCGGCGAATCGGAACGCGGGCGCCACGGTGCAGCCGGCCAAGGCCCACTCCGTGCCGGGGCGCGGGCGCGCGCCGAACCAGCGCCCGGCCGCCACGACCTTCTGCAGGACCTCGCCCTTCTCCAGGTCGGGACCGAGCACCGTCGTCTCGACGCGGCCCCCCGAACCGATCTCCACGATCTCGAGCGCCCCGCCCAGATGGTGGTGCCAGAGCTCGTCGGACTTGATGCGGTGCAGGTTGGACTTCGCCCCCGCCGGAAGCAGGTAGAAGATGGCCGTGCAGGCGCCGTCGGCGGCGCGGTAGGTCTCCCGATAGAAACCGCCTTCCGGATGCGGCGCCAGGTTCAGCCGCGCGGCCAAGTCCTCCGCGGTCATCAGCGGGCGCGGCCGTACTGTTTCGGCCACGGAGCCTTCGCTCCCAGGACGGCGGCGGCGCGCTGGGTCCAGTACGGCTCGCGCAGGAACTGGCGCGCGAGGAGGACCGCGTCGGCCTTGCCCGACGCGACGATCTCCTCGGCCTGTTCGGGCTCGGTGATCAGGCCCACGAGTCTCCGGGGGAGATGCGTCCGTCGGCCTCCACGGCCGTCGCCTCCGCCATCACCAGGCCCGCGCCGCCGACGGCGCGTGAGCCCAGATGGACCAGGTGCCAGTCGGTCGCGAGGCCGTCGCGGCACGAGTATTGGCACATCGGGGAAACGAACACGCGGTTGCGGATTTCCAGGCCGCGCAGGCGCAAGGGCGAAAAAAGTTGGCTCATGGCCGCGATGATAGCAATTCAAGGCTGCGATTGACGGACGGCCCCCGGACGGATAGACTGGGGGCATGGAACCTCTCCGAATCGGCCTGCTCTCCGCCGGCGCGCGCGTCGGCGGCAACACCCAGAAGGTCGCCCGCGTGCTTGCCGCGGCGCTGTCCGCGCGGCCGGGCCTGACCGTGGACGTCTTCGACCGCGAGCACCCGGAACTACCCATCTTCTCCGAGAGGCTGTTCCTGCGTCCCGACCAGAAGGCGCTGTACGAACCGCTGGCCGCCCGCCTGGCCTCCTGCGAGGCGTTCGTCTTCCTGTCTCCCGAGTACAACGGCGGCTACGCCCCCGCGTTCAAGACCTTCATCGACTCCGTTCACCCGAAGTTGTTCGCGGGAAAGGCCGTGGGCGTGGCGACCGTGTCGGCGGGGCC
>JAGWMT010000034.1 GCA_028871595.1 Elusimicrobiota bacterium | reverse complement strand
GACGAGGTCGGGTTTAAAATCAAAGACGCGCCTCAGTGAACTTCTCAATACGTCGTAATACTCTACGTCCCCGGTTCCCGCCTTGAGTTCGACGTCCATCGAACTTCTCTCTTTTTTCTCCGGGTAGATGTCGGCCTGATGCATCGAAAACGTGAACGTGTCCGCGTCGTCCGCGAAAATCGACGCCGTGCCGTTCCCCTGATGCACGTCCAAATCGATCACCGCGGCACGGCCGATCTTTTTCTCCACGCGCAATCGACATATCGCGACGGCGATATCATTTAACGCGCAGTAGCCCTCGCCGTGATCACGGAACGCGTGGTGCGCGCCCCCGCCGCAGTGAAGCCCGACCCCGGTTTCCAGGGCGTGGCGAGCCGCCAGGATGGTGCCGCCGACGGATAATCGGTGCGCGAGGGAAATCCGCGGAGAGAACGGAAGCTCGAGACGTTTGAGATCGTCGGGCGCCAGGCGCCCGGATAAGACTTTGTCGATCCAACTTTCGTCGTGAGCCAAGAGGAGGTCGTCGCGTGAAGGCTCCATCGCCTCAATTCGTTCGACGGCATCTCCCAACGCTTTCGACGTCAAATCGAATTTCGCCGAGGCGAATTCGTGCCCGCCGTAGTCCACCACGTAGCGCGGCGAATACACGACGCGCGGCTTCATAGCCGGATGAACGCCCGCCGCAGGGCGCACAACGCGGCGAAGACGAGGCACAGGCTTCCGAACCAGTCCCCGTGACGCGTGTAGAAGGACCGGTTCGGGAAGGGGTCGTTCAAAGGCACGTCGGCGTCCAGGCGCCCGCGCGCGCCCAGCGGCAGCGACGCGGTCACCACGCCCCAGGGATCCACGACGGCGGAGATGCCGGTGTTTCCCGCGCGGATCTCGGGCAATCGGTTCTCGATGACGCGGAACACGTTCATCGTCATGTGCTCGGACGGCGCCCAGGTGTCCTTGTACCAGCCGTCGTTGGTGACGTTGACCAGCAGGCGCGCGCCGCGCGCCGCGTCGCGGCGCGCCCAGCGCGGGAAGGCGGCCTCGTAGCAGATCGTCACGGCCGTGGCGCCGAACGGGGTGGCCAGCAGCGGCGGATCCTTGGGGCCCGGACTCATGTCCCCGAAGTTGTCCAGAAAGGACAGCCACCGGTCGATGACGAAGCGGGGGACGAGGGAACGAAACGGCACGTACTCGCCGAACGGCACCAGCTCGCGCTTGGCGTAATAACCCTTCACCGCCCCGTCCGGCCCGATCAATTGCACCGCGTTGGCCGGCCCTTCCTTGGCCACGATGCCGACCAGGTGGGCGACCGACTGCGCCCGGGCCCAGCGCGCGGCCTCGGGAACCGCCGCGTCGCGGGGCGTCCAGCGCGGGATGGAGGTTTCCGGCCACACCACCAAGGACGGCGGGCGCGTTCCGGGGCGGGCCAGGAGCTCGTTGAAGCCCGCCAATATCTCGTCCACATAGGCCGCGTCCCACTTGCGGTATTGGTCGATGTCGGGCTGGAGAATCTCCACGCGCGCCGTCGGCCCCGGATCCTCCGGCCGCCGGAAAAGCACCGACGCGCCGTGGATCCAAAGGCCCGCGACCAGCAGGAACGCCAGGGCCAGCGGCGCGGCGGCCGGTCCGGTCTCGCGCGACGGCGCGTCCAGCCAGGCCTCGGCCAGGGCGGCGTTGACCAGCAGGACGGCGAACCCCAATAGGTGCGGCCCTCCCCAAGACGCGCATTGGATCAAGGCCAGGTTCGGCCATTGCGTGTAGCCCAGCATGTCGGCCGGAATGCGCGGCGTCCAGCGCTCCGTCGCGGCGGCTACGGCGGTGAAGACGGCGGCCCAGATGAACGGCCGAACGGAACGGGAGGAAATCTCCGTCAGCCAACGGCCCAAGGCGGCGCCCACCATCCAATTGACGGCCAGCAAGGCCGACAGCGCGCCCCAGGCGAGAAGAGAAACGGGAACTGGTATGAGCGCAAAACGGCAGGTCGCATAGATCCAGAAAAAGGACGCCGCCTGGAACGTCCACCCGGAAAGAAAGCCCGCCGCGGCCGCCTCTCGGCGGCTCGCGGCGGCGTTCAAGGCGACGAACAACGGAACAAAACTAATCCAGCCGAGGAACCACATCCCGCCGCGCGGGTAGCACAAGGCCGTCAGCGCCGCGGCCGACGCCGCGGCGATCAGTCGAGCGAGCCGGCCCCGTGGCATTTCTTGTATTTCTTCCCGGAGCCGCAGAAACACGGATCGTTGCGCCCGATCTTATGGATATCGGGAAGACCGCCGCCCGCGCTCGCCGCGGCCAGCACGCCGCGGCCCGGCGCGACGGGACGCGCCGGCGGGGGCGGGGGCGGAGCCGGAAGCCCGGTGTTCGGATCGTCGGTCATGCCGTCGGCCGCAGGCTCGCCCGCGGCGGGAGTCTCCGGGATGGACGGCGGCGGCGGGGCCTTCGGGGCCTCGACCTTGAAGACGTACTCGACGGTCTGTTCGCGCACGCGCGTGATCATCGCGGCGAGCATCTCGAAGGATTCCTTCTGGTACTCGATCTTCGGGTCCTTCTGGCCGTAGGCGCGCAGGAAGATCGCCTTCTTCAAATGATCCAGGTCGTACAAGTGGCCCTTCCAGGCCTTGTCGATCATCTGCAGCAGGATCATCTTCTCGACTTCCTTGAAGTCGTAGCCGGAGAACTCCTCGGGACGGCGCGCGTAGACGTCGAGCGCGGCCTTCGTCAGGGTCTGCTTGAGTGCGGCGGCGTTCAGCCGGGCGATCTCCTCCGTCGTCGGGGCCCACTCCAGGCCGAACGTGCGCTCGACGTAGGCCGCCAGGGAGGCCACGTCCCAGTCCTGAGGGTCGTCCTTGCCCGCGGAGATCGCGTCCACCTCGGACTCGACATCCTCCTCGATCATCTTCAGGATCTGCGGGCGCACGGATTCGCCGAACAGGACCACGTCGCGCAGCTTGTAGACGACCTCGCGCTGCTTGTTCATCACGTTGTCGTAGTCGAGCAGCTGCTTGCGGATGTCGAAGTTGTGGGTCTCGACGCGGCGCTGGGCGTTCTCGATCTGATAGGAGACCAAGGAGGACTCGATGACCTCGCCCTCCTCCATGCCCAGCTTCTCCATCAGCGGAGCGATGCGATCCGACCCGAACAGGCGCATCAGTTCGTCGTCGAGCGCCAGATAGAACTGGGTGGAGCCCGGGTCTCCCTGGCGCGCGCAGCGGCCACGCAGCTGGTTGTCGATGCGCCGCGACTCATGACGTTCGGTGCCCAGCACGTGCAGGCCGCCCAGCTTCTTGATCTCCTCGTATTGGGCGAGGTCCTGCGGGTTGCCGCCGAGCAGGATGTCGGTGCCGCGGCCGGCCATGTTGGTGGCGATGGTCACCGAGCCCTTGCCGCCCGCCTGGGCGATGATGGACGCCTCCATCTCGTGGTACTTCGCGTTGAGGACGCGGTGCGGGATGCCCACGCCGCGCAGCATGGCCGCGATCTTCTCGGACTTCTCGATGGAGCGCGTGCCGACGAGGACCGGACGGCCCTCCTTCCAGAGCTCCTTGATCTGCTCGACGATCGCGTTGAACTTCTCGCGCTCGGACTTGTAGACCTGGTCGGGAAGGTCCTTGCGGGCGATGATCCGGTTCGTCGGGATCTCGCGGACTTCCATGTTGTAGATCTCGAGGAACTCGTCCTCCTCGGTCATGGCGGTTCCGGTCATGCCCGACCGCTTCTTGTAGATCTTGAAGAAGTTCTGGAAGGTGATGGTCGCGAGGGTCTGGTTCTCCTCCTTCGGAGCCAGGTTCTCCTTCGCCTCGACGGCCTGGTGCAGCCCGTCGGACCAGCGCCGGCCCGGCATCAGGCGCCCGGTGAACTCGTCGACGATGATGCACTCCCCGTCCTTCACCACGTACTCGACGTCGCGCTTATACAGGTGGTAGGCGCGCAGGGCCTGGGTGATGTGGTGGACCCACTCCCCCTCCAGGTCGTCGTAGAGGTTCTTGAGGTTGAGGAGGTGCTCGCACTTCTGGATGCCTTCCTCGGTGAGGATCGCCGTGTGGTTCTTCTCGTCCACGATCGCGTCCCAGCCCTTCTGCAGGTCGGTCTCCGTGTACTTGGCCTGGATCTCGTCTTCCTCGGTGATGAGGCGGACCTTCAGGTGCGGGATCAGGCGGTTGACGATGGCGTAGCGCTCGGTGGACTTCTCCGCGGCGCCGGAGATGATCAGCGGGGTGCGCGCCTCGTCCACCAGGATCGAGTCGACCTCGTCGATGATCGCGTAATAGAGGGGACGAAGGACGCGGTCCTCCTTGCGCACCACCATGTTGTCGCGGAGGTAGTCGAAGCCGATCTCGTTGTTGGTGATGTAGGTGATGTCGCAGCGGTACGCGGCCTGGCGGTCGGCGTTGGAGATGTCGTGCTGGACGCAGCCGACCGTGAGGCCCAGGAAATTGAACACCGGGCCCATCCACTCGCTGTCGCGCTTGGCCAGGTAGTCGTTGACCGTCACCACGTGGACGCCCTTGCCCGCCAGCGCGTTCAGGTACGCGGGCGCGGTGGCGACCAAGGTCTTACCCTCGCCGGTGCGCATCTCGGCGATGGCGCCGTTATGCAGGACCATGCCGCCGAGCATCTGGACGTCGAAGTGGCGCAGGCCGATGGAGCGGCGGGCCGCCTCGCGGCACAGGGCGAAGGCCTCGGGCATCAAGGTGTCGAGCGCCTCGATCTCGGCCGTTTTGCGCTCCTCCCGCTTGTCCTCGTCGTCGGCGCCGTACGGGATGGCCGCGAACAGCTCGGCCACGCGCTCCCGGAGGGCCGCGGTGCGCAGCGGGAAGTCGGCGTCGGCCAGGGCCTTGGCCTGGGGCTCGAAAGCGTTGATGCGCTCCAGCATGGGACGATAGCGCTTGAGCGTGCGCTCGCTGGGCGTGCCGAAAATCTTATTGAAAGCGTTCTGAATCATGGGAAGTCCTCAGTGTAGCAATTTCATCTTACGACGGGCCGCGGACGGGCGGCGGGGAACGGCGGGAGGCCGGGGGCTACGCCGAGGCGGGAGGAGCGCGGCTGGACGCGACGACGGGATCACGGCCCGGCGCCGGGAGGCGAACGGCCGTACCGACGACCGAAACGGACGCGGAAACCTCTCGGTCCGCGCTCCCGGAGGCCGCGATCGGGGAGAAACGGCGCGCGTCCGAACGAGCGCGCGCGATCCGAGCGGCGGGAGCGCTTTCGACGCGGGAAGCCTCGGCGGCCGCCTCGTGAACGGGCGCGACCCGCTGTTCCTGGGCGCGCTGGGCCGCCGCCGCCTCGTCCGCGGTCGCGGCGGGCGTCCCCGCGGCGGCGATGCCGGCACAGGCCAGGAGAGCGCACCCAAGACGCAGCAGGACGTTCATCGTCCCGAGTGTATCTCGGTTGGCGAAATTAATCAAGTGCTTCCGTCCGTCTCGTGTATAATAATCACGGAGGAACAAAAACGAACCCCATGAAAAAACTATCCCTCGTCCTTGCCGCCGCCTGCCTGGTCGCCGCCGCCGGCTGCGATAATAAGGAGACCCGTTCCGGAAATCTCTCGCTCTCCGGGTCCGCGAACGTCCCGCTCATCGACAAGTCGGGAACGCGAGCCGAGCTCATCGCCGGACCGACCGAGATCACTTTCCAGAAAGGCTCGCAAAACGGAACCATCGCCATCCGCGTCCGTCAGCCGAACCGCCCGGAGGTCAATATCGAGGCGGCCGTCCCCGGAAACGCCTCCAGCGGGAATTTCACCTTGCGCGGCTCCGAGATCGGCCAGCCCGTGGACCTGGTCAGCGCCCGGACCTACGCGGTCGACGGCCCGAACCAACGCGACACGCGTTGGGAGGACCAGGGCTTCGAAACCTGCTTGATCGAGTACACGTGGGACCCGTGCAACGAGTCCTGGACCGTGTCCTTCCGCTCCGCGGCCGGAGAACTGGGCGCTTTCGCGTCGCGCACGGAGACCCGCTGCAACGAGCGCACGTCGCAGGTGATGTGCCGCTCCAATAACCGCGAACCCCGCATCCCCGACTTCCCGCACGGCGGTCCGCACGGCCGGCACGGCTTCGACCTGCAGTCGGTCGATCCGCAGACGCTCAAGTTCGACTAGTCTCGACCAAAGGAAAAGCCCCGTCCGGCTCGCGCCGGACGGGGCTTTTTTCGTCCCGACGGCCTATCGGATCCGCGCGCGAAGGATCTTATCGCCCGGCTCCAGCCGGTCCACGACGTCCATGCCGGACGTCACGGTCCCGAAGGCCGTGTAGCGGCCGTCCAGGTGCGGGGTCGGGACCAACGCGACGAACAGCTGGCAGCCGCCCGTGTCCTTGCCCGCCTTCGGCATGCCCACCGTCCCGCGCTCGAAAGGGATGCGGTTGATCTCGTCGGCCAGGCGCCAGCCGTCGTCCCCCCAACCCGACCCGCGCGGGTCTCCGCCCTGGACGACGAAGGCCGTCACGACGCGGTGCCAGATCAGGCCGTCGTAGAGACCTTTCTTCACGCTGCGGACGAAGGCCGCCGCGTGGACGCCCGCGTCATCCCGCGAGGCCAGCGAGATCGTGAACGTGCCGCGCTCGGTTTCGAAAACGACATCCGGCGCGGTTTTCAGCGGCCGGAAACGGCGCGGTCTATCGGTGAACGGCGGAAATTTCTTGAGGGCGCGAAAAATCTCCGCGGAGCGCGCCGGCGTCTGCGCCGCGGCCGCGAGCAGGGATTTGCGGATGTCCTCGCGCAGCTCGGCGGCCCCCGCGCCCTTCGCCCGGCCCATCGCCGAAAGCAGGCCGTCGATGAATTCGGGCGCGGCGCGCTCTCCCGCCGCGTCCACCGCCGTCCCCAGGGTCTCCAGCGGCGCGCGCGGGTCCGCCAGCACCTTTTCGATCTCCCCCGCGACGACGGGAGAAGTGGAGGCCGCCAAGGTCTCCAAGGCCTGGGACGAAACCCGCGGATCCGGATCGGCGATTCCCTCGCGCAGGAGGTCGGAGGCCGCGGGCAGGAACGCGGCGGCCTCATACGCCCGGGCGCGGATCCACCAGCGCGGATCCAGCCGCGCGCGCTCGATCAGGCCCGGCGCCCCCGGGACGCGCAGCCGCGCCAGGGCGATCAGCGCCCGCCCGGGGGCCAAGGTCCCGGGACCGGCCGCGAGGCGGATCAGGAGCGGGCCGAAGCGCGCCGCGTCGCCCGAGTCCCCGGCCGCGTCGGCCGCGGCGGCGCGGACGTGGGCCGACGGATCGGCGAAGAGCGCGTCGGGAAGCTTGTCCCAGGCCTTGGCCGCGGAGAAGGCCGAGACGGCCTCGGCCCGCACGTACACGTCGGCGTCGCTGAGGCGGGCCGCGTCGGGCGCCGTCTTCAGCTTGGCCAAGGACCGCACGGCGAAGAGCCGGGCGCGCTCATCGGCATCATCTTGAAGAACGGCCAGAACGGCCGCCGCGCGCGGCTCCGGCCAGCGCGTGAACGCGTACGCGGCTCGCCAGCGCACCTCGGGGTCCGCGTCGCGGCCCAGGGCGGTCAGCCGCGCGACGGCCGCCGTGGAGTACTCCGGCACGCGCTTCAGGAACCGGGCACGAAACAGGGCCAGCGCCGCGGCGCCGCGGACGCCCGGGTCGGCGTCGGTCGCCGCCGACAAAAGAAAGGACTCCATGTTCGCCCCGCCCGTCTTGCCCAGGGCCTCGACGGCGGCGCGGCGCACGCGGGGATCGGGGTCCGACACGACGGCCGCCAAGGCGTCCGCCGCCGCGGCGCGCGTCATCGCCGCCGTCGGGGGCTCGGTCGAGCCCTCGGGGATCTCGACCATGCCGAGCTGCCCCAGCGCGAAGGCCGCCTCGGCCCGGTCCGCGGCGCCGGCGGACTGAAGAGCGTCGCGCAGGACGGTCCAGGACGCGTAATCCTGGGCGCGCGCCAACTCGCGCAGGCCGGGTTCGGCGCGCGCGGGCGCCGCGGCCAGGACGAAGGCGAACAGGAGATGAATGGGCACGGTCGGATTATATATCCTTAGGACGTCATGAGAAGGATCGCCCTCCCTTTCCTGCTGTCCGCGGCCCTCGCCGGCTGCGTCTCGGTCGCCCCGATGCCGGACCCGCGGGGCGCGCTGCGCCCCGGGCAGAGGCTGGTCGTCGCCGTGTACGTGGCGCCGGGACCTTGGATCGTGGACGCCGCCGACACGAAGGCGGAGGCCGCGGCGAAGATCTCCCCGGTCGGCTTCCTGATGCAGACCGTCCAGGACGAGCACACGCTGAAGGTCTCCAAGGACCTCCAGCAGTACATGCCCCGGCCCCATTACGGCGACGAATTCCAGGATCCCTTCCTGAAGGCGCTGCGCTTGAGTCTCTCCACCGGCGCCGTGCAGACGGGACTGGAGGCCGGGATCGTACCGGCCCAGCTCTCGGATTGGAACAACGCCAAGGACCAGTATGATTGGCGCTCCCGCTACTACTTCCCCGACCCCGACGCCCCCGCGCCGCGCGACTACGCGCGCATCCTCACCCTCGACGACGCCTTGATCCTGGACGTGAACGTCTCCTTCGGCACGACGGCCGGAGACGACGACCGCATCATGCCCGTCATGTCCGCCGATTCCCGCGTGTACCGCGGCGACACCACCCACTTGCTGTGGGAACACGAAGACATCGTCACGGACCAGACCTCCAGCTCCACGCTCGTGGATTTCCGGCTCAATCCCGCGGACCTGACCGACCGGCTCCAGTCCCTGGCGCCGAAACTAGCCAAGGCGTCCTCCGATTCCTTCCTCAAGGCCTTCGGCATCGCGGCCCCCGTGGTGCCCGTCTCCAGCGCGACCGTCTCCGGATCCACGGCGCCGTACGGGAACGCGCGCGCGTTCGGCTCCGGAGGGGGCGGGCTGGTCCCGATGACGTTCTTCCAAAACATGCCTCACGGCCCGCCCGGAACCGGCGGCGTCGCCGCGTCGACCTCGCCCGTCATCACCCCCGCGATCTCCACCGCGCCCGCCTCGCCGCCGGCTCCCTGACGTGGAGAAAATCTCCGCCGCCGTCGCCGGCGCCAGCGGCCTGGTCGGCGGCTTTGTCCTGCGGGGACTACTGGAGGATCCCGCGGTGGAGCGCGTGATCGCCCCCTCTCGGCGCCCCTTGCCGCCGCATCCGAAGCTGGTCAATCCCCTCTTCAACGGCTACGCCTGGCCGGCGCTGGGTCCCGTCTCGGAAGCCTACTGCTGCGTCGGAACGACGCGCGCCAAGGCCGGCAGCGACAAGGCCTTCCGCGCGGTGGACCTGGACCTGGTCCGGGAATTCGCCCGAGCGGCGAAGGCCGCCGGGGCGCGCCGCTTCGGACTGGTCTCGTCCATCGGCGCCGATCCGCGCTCGCGCTATCTCTATCTGCGCACCAAGGGCGAGGCGGAAGCCGCCGCGGCCGGCGCCGGCTTCGAGAACACGGTGATCGCCCGGCCCTCGTACCTTCTCGGCGACCGCCCGGAGGCGCGTCCCGGGGAGAGGCTCGGCGTCGCGGCGTTCCTCCTGCTGGCGCCCTTGCTGCGCGGACCTTGGCGTAATTACCGGGCGGTCCGCGCGCCGGACGTGGCCGCGGCGCTGATCGGCGCCGTGCGCGGACGCGTGCCGGGGGTCTTGGTCCTGGAATCGGACGGATTCGTCCGCCCGGATCACGCCTAGCCGTCTCTTGACTTCGGGCGGACGCCGATCTACACTGGCGCGAGGAGGATTCTCCATGAAATTCTTCGATTTTCCGAACCGCGGCGCTCTCCTGGCCCTGTTCACGGCGTTGTTCCTCGCGGGGCCAGGACATCTCGGCGGGGTGGAGACTCCTGTCCCTGGGCCAACCGGAGGCTCCGACAAGGCGGGAATCGATTGGGTCACCGTGACGGGCGGGGCCTACACGATGGGCCGGGAGCAGACCGTCGACGACGAATTGCCCGTGCACCGCGTGGTTCTTCGGACGTTCCAAATGGCTCGAACCTTGGTGACCAACAAACAATACCAAGCGTGCGTCAAAGCGGGGGCCTGCACTCCGGTCAAGAGCCGCCACATGAAGACGGCGGGGGATCAACCCGTGGTGAACGTCACCTGGAGCCAGGCCGCCGCGTTCTCGCGTTGGGTCGGCGGAAGGCTTCCCAGCGAGGCCGAGTGGGAATATGCCGCGCGCAGCCGCGGCCAGAACCGTGAATATCCTTGGGGCAATGAACCGGCGGCCTGCGAGCGCGCCGTCGTGAACGGGGGCTGCGGCCGCCTGAAGCCGTGGCCCGTCTGCTCAAAGATGAAGGGATCCACCGATCAAGGGCTTTGCGACATGGCCGGCGACGCGGCCCAATGGGTCGAGGACGCCTACCACGACTCATACTCCGGCGCTCCCGCCGACGGAACCGCCTGGGATCATTCCGCCGACGCACGGCGCGTTCTGCGCGGCGGCGCGTGGTGCAGCAATCCCCAAGGCGCCACGACGACCATCCGGCTCGCGCGCGAGCCGGAGGACACCTATCAGGGCGCCGGATTTCGACCCGCGAGATTCTAGCGCCCGAAAACCCTGTTTCCGGGCGGAAGCATGTCCGAGGGCGATGTTGTAGAATGCTTCCTTGGAATCCCTCACGGTCGCCGTCGCGGGGCTGGGCAACGTCGGCCGCGAGGTCGTGCGCCTGCTGCGCGACCGCCGCGCGGAGCTGCGCGAGCGCCTGGGCGCCGAGCTGGTCCTGGTCGCCGTCGCCGACCGGGACGCCTCGCGCGAGGCCCGCGCCCTCGCCCTTCCCGCCGCGGTCGCTCGTCACAACGACCCGGCGTCGCTCGCGAAGAAAGCCGACGCGGATATCTACATCGAGCTTCTGGGCGGCTACGACGCGCCGCGGCGTTTCGCGCTGGACGTGCTGGGCCGCGGCCGGGCCCTGGTGACCGCCAACAAGCGCCTGCTGGCGTACGCCTGGCCGGAGCTGTCGGCCGCCGCCGGAAAGTCCGGCGCGCGCCTGGCGTTCGAGGGCAGCGTCGCCGGCGGCATCCCGGTCCTGCGCGCGCTGGAGCTGTCCTTCTCCGGAGACCGCGTGCTGGGCTTGGACGGCATCCTCAACGGGACGACCAACTACATCCTGACCCGCTGCGAGGAGGGTCTCTCCGCCGAGGCCGCGCTGAAGGAGGCGCAGGACCTGGGCTTCGCGGAGAAGGATCCCGCGCTGGACCTCTCCGGACGCGACGCCGCTCAAAAACTCTCCGTGCTGGCGGGCCTGGTCACCGGCGGCTGGCTCAAGCCCGAGTCGTTTCCCGTGGTCGGGATCGAGGCCGTGACATCACGCGACGTCGCCTACGCGCGCGAGCGCCTGGGCGCCACGGTGCGCCTGGTGGCGTCCCTGCGCTTCACCGGGACCGCGACCGCGCCGCGCGCCGAGGCCGGGGTGTTCCCCACGCTCGTGCCGCTGGGCCACCCCCTGGCCGCGGTCCGCCGCCAGTACAACGCCCTGTTCGTCCACGCCGAATCCGCCGGGGACTTGATGTTCTACGGGCGAGGCGCCGGCGCGGGCCCCACCGCCTCGGCCGTGCTGGCCGACGTGTTCGTCACCGCGCGCGACGTGCTGGGCAATCTCCCCGCGCCGCGTCCCGGCCCGCGAAAGCTGGATCTCGTCTCTCCGGACGCTACCGCATCGGGTTTCTACCTGAGGCTTGAGGTCAAGGACCGCCCCGGCGCGCTCGCGCGCATCGCCGGCGCCTTGGGACAAGAGAACGTCTCCATCGCCGCCATCCACCAGGACCGCGCGTCGGGGGCCGCCGCCGTGCCGGTGATGATCACCACCCATCCCGCGCCGCGCGGCCGCTTCGAGCGCGCGCGGCGGAGCATCCTGGCGCTGGGCGACGTCTCCCGCCGCCATTGCGCGATGCGCATCCTGCCATGAGCCGCCTGGGACTGATCGCGCGCTGGAAGTCGCGCCTGCCCGTGACCGCGCGCACGCCCATCGTCACTCTCGGCGAGGGCGACACGCCCCTGGTCCGCGCCGACCGCGTCGCGAAGGCGGCGGGCCTTCCGCCCGGGTCCGTGCATCTGAAGCTGGAGGGGCTGAATCCGACGGGCTCGTTCAAGGACCGCGGCATGACCTTGGCCGTGTCGAAGGCCGCCGAGGGCGGAGCGACCGGCGTGCTGTGCGCGTCCACGGGCAATACCTCGGCCTCGGCCGCGGCGTACGCCGCGCGCGCGGGCCTGCGCTGCGTCGTGTTCCTTCCCAAGGGCAAGGTCGCGGCCGGCAAACTCTCCCAGGCGGTGATGCACGGCGCCGAGATCGTGGAGGTCGACGGCAACTTCGACGAGGCCCTGCAATTGGCTCACGTCGCCGCCAAGACCGAGGGCTTCGTCCTGGTGAACTCCACCAATCCGTTCCGTCTGGAAGGCCAGAAGACGGGCGCCTTCGAGATCGTCGAGCAGCTGGGGCGAGCTCCGGACAACCACTTCATCCCCGTGGGCAACGCGGGAAACATCAGCGCGTATTGGAAAGGCTACTTGGAACTGGGCCTGAAGCCCCGGATGTTCGGCTGGCAGGCCGCCGGCGCCGCGCCCTTCGTCGAAGGACGGTTCGTGGACAAGCCGCAGACCCTGGCCACCGCCATCCGCATCGGCCATCCCACCGGCTGGAAGACGGCCTGGGACGCGTGCGACGAATCCCGCGGCGCGTTCGGATCGGTCAGCGACGCCGAGATCCTGTCCGCCTACGCGTTCCTGGCCCGCGAGGAAGGCGTGTTCTGCGAACCCAGCTCCGCCGCGCCGGTCGCGGGGCTGTTCAAGCTGGCGAAAGCGCGCCGCGCGCCCAAGGGTCTCACGGTGTGCATCCTGACCGGCAACGGCTTGAAGGATCCCGGCGCCGCCGAGCGCTTCAGGCCCAAAATCCGCCGCGTCAAGGCGGGAGGAGCCATACGACTGTGAGCAAGATCCTGGCGCGCGTGACGGTGTCGGTTCCGGCCACGACCAGCAATCTGGGGCCGGGCTTCGACTGCCTGGGCTTGGCCCTGGATCTGCGCAACGAGCTGACCCTGGAGCTGCACGAGGACCGCGGCCCGGCCGCCGTCGAGATTTCCGGCGAGGGCGCCGCCGCGTTGCCCCGCGATCAGAAGAACATGCTGGTGAAGGCCGCGCGCTTGATCCTGCCGTCCAATCTGCCCGGCCGCCTACTCTTCAAATCCGTGAATCGCATCCCTCTGGCGCGCGGACTGGGCTCGTCGGCCGCCGCCGCGGTGGCCGGCCTGTGGGCCGGCGCGCACCTGTTCGGAACCTTGCGCCGCTCCGAGGACGAGCTGGAGGCGCTGGCCGTCGCGTTGGAAGGGCACCCCGACAACGTCGCCCCCTGCGTGCACGGCGGGCTCACCGCCAGTCTGACCGAGAACGGACGCTCCCGGGCGAACCGGCTCAACATCCATCCGTCGCTGTCCTCGGTCGTCTGCATTCCCGCGTTCGAGCTGGCCACGAAGAAGGCGCGCGCCGCGCTGCCGAAAAAGGTGCCGCTGGCCGACGCGGTTTACAACTCCTCGCGCGCGATCCTTTTGGCGCGCGCGCTGGAAACGGGACGCACCGGGCATCTCGCGGACCTGATGGACGACCGCCTGCACCAGCCGTACCGCGCCAAACTGGTGCCGGGCCTGCGCGAGGCTCTGGCCGCCGCGGTCAAGGCCGGCGCCGCCGGCGCCGCGCTGTCGGGCTCCGGACCGACGCTGTTCGCGTTCGTGGAAGGAGACCGCGCCCCCAAGGTGGGCTCGGCGATGAAGCGGGCCTTCCTCAAGAAGCGGATCGCGTCGCGCTGGCTGGCCTTGGACGTGGATCATCAAGGCGTCCGCATCGAGCGCTGATGAAGATCACGGTGATGAAGTTCGGCGGCACGTCCGTCGCCGATCCCGAAAAGATCCAGCGCGCGGCGGAACGCGCCATCGCCGAGCGCCGCAAGGGCTTCGGGGTCGTGGTCGTCGTCTCCGCCCCCGGCGAGATGACCGACGAGCTGATCGCTCTGGCCGAGCGCGTCACCCCCGCGCCCGACGACCGGGAGCTGGACCAGTTGGTGGCCACCGGCGAACAGGTCGGAATCGCCCTGTTCGCCATGGCGTGCAAGGCCCGCGGGGTCCCCGCCGTGTCGTTGACGGGTCCTCAGGCCGGCATCGACGCCGTCGGCGCCCCCGGCCGCGCGCAGATCCGCCGCATCCGCACGCGGGCCATCCTCCGGCATTTGAAGGAAAAGAAAATCGTCGTGGTCGCCGGCTTCCAGGGCCTGGCGCCCAACGGCGACACGGCCACCTTGGGCCGAGGGGGCTCGGATCTGACCGCGGTGGCGCTGGCCTCGTCGCTGAAGACGGGCCGCTGCGAAATTTTCTCGGACGTGAAGGGAGTCTACACCGCCGACCCGCGCATCGTGCACGACGCGCGCAAGCTGCCGCGGATCTCGTTCGAGGAGATGCTGGAGCTGGCCGGCGCCGGCGCGCAGGTCATGCAGGCCCGCTCCATGGAGGTCGCCGAGCGCTTCGGAGTGCGCATCCACGTGCGTTCCGCCTTCCACCCCCAGGCCGGCACCTGGATCGTCGCTCAGGAGGAGCTGATGTTGGAAAAAGCGTTCGTATCCAGCCTGGCGCTCGACAAGAGCGAGGTGCGCCTCACCGTCGTCGGCGTCCCGGACCAGCCCGGCGTGGCGGCCAAGGTGCTGACGGCGCTGGCCGCCGACGACATCCCCGTGGACATGATCATCCAATCCGCCCCCAGCCAGTCGGGCGTCAACGACATGTCCTTCATGACCCCCAAAGGCTTCGCGGTGAAGGCGAAGAAATCGCTGGAGGCGGTCGCTCGCGCCCTGCGCGCCGAACGCGTGGACCTCAACGACCAGGTCGCCAAGATCTCCGCCGTGGGCACCGGCTTCCGCCATTCGCCGAAGATCGCCGCGACCATGTTCAAGGCGTTGGCCGACCAGAAGATCAACATCCACATGATCTCCGCGTCCGACCTGCGCGTGTCCTGCGTGGTGGACCTGGGCTCCGGCGAGACCGCCCTGCGCGCGCTGCACAAGGCCTACGGCCTTTCCCGGGGGCGCAAATAATGTCCGTCTTCGTCGCCATCGACTTCGAGACCGCGGACACGGGCCCGGATTCCGCCTGCTCCGTGGGCCTGGTGCGCGTGGAGAACGGCGTGATCACCCAGAAGGCCGTCCAGTTGATCCGTCCCCCGCGTCTGGAGGCCGGGGACCTGTTCACGCCCGCGCCGGCCGAGTTCCAGTTCACCTACATCCACGGCATCAAGCCGGACATGGTTCTGGACGCCCCGACCTTCGGGCAGGCCTGGCCGAAGCTGGAAAGTCTCCTGGCCGGCGCGCACTTCATGGCCGCCCACAACGCCCCGTTCGACAACGGCGTGCTGACCGCATGCTGCGCCGCCGCCAGGCTCCCCAAGCCGCCGCACCGCTTCATCGATACCGTGAAGCTCGCGCGCAGCACCTGGAGCATCTACCCGACCAAGCTTCCCAACGTCTGCGCCCACCTGAAGATCGAGCTCAACCACCACGAGGCGCTGTCCGACGCGCTGGCCTGCGCGCAGATCGTCATCGCGGCCGAAAAGCACGGCGTCAAGCTGTAACGTCGTTCCATTCGAGTCCGAACCGGTCGGACTTATTCGCGTTATCCACAATTAAGCTGTCCCCGGGGACAGTCAACTGCTGGCGCCAACAGTTCAGCCGGGCCAAACGGCCATCCGCGCCCAGGGGAGAAAAACGCGGCGCCCGGGGCTTTTTCTCGTCCCGGGCGCCTTGTCTTCGGAGGGGCCGAAAGAGCTAGTGTTTGCGGACCTTCTCGCGGCCGGAGGCGGCGCGCTGGGCCTTCAGGACGGAGTGCAGGAAGACGTGGGCGGTGTCGTGAGCCCAGCGGTTCTCCCGGATGTTCTTGGGGTCGCAGGTGATCTTGGCCGACAGCGCTAATTTCATATTCCGAGTATAACCCCGCCGTCGAAATAACGCATTACAACCTTGTTACGTGTTTGCGAAGTCCGTCCTTGACGGACCCGCCCTCCCCTGTTATATAAGGAGCCTATGCTGAAGAACCAGATGATCGCCGTGGTCGGCGCCGGACACATGGCGGGAGCCATGATCGGCGGCATGATCCGCTCCAAACTGGTCCCCGCCAAGAGCATCGTCGCGACCCGGCGCTCGCCCGAGGCCCTGGCCGAGCTTCAGAAAAAATGGGGCGTGCGGACCTCGTCCGACAACAAGAAGGCGGTCGCCGAGGCCGACATCGTGATCCTGGCCGTCAAGCCGCAGATGGCCAAGGCCGTGATGGCTCAGCTGGCCGGCTCGATCAAGAAGGATCAGTTGGTGATCTCGGTGATGGCCGGAATCACCACGGCCGCCATCGCCAAGGCCCTGCGGACGGAATGCCCCATCGTCCGCGCGATGCCCAACACCCCCTGCCTGGTGGACGCCGGCGCCACGGCCATCGCGGCCGGCGCGCACGCGGGAGAGAAGGACCTGGCCCGGGCGGAGGCCGTCTTCAAGTCCGTGGGACTCTGCGTCACGCTTCCGGAGTCCGCGCTGGACGCGGTCACGGGTCTGTCCGGCTCGGGACCTGTGTACATCTACATGGTCATCGAGGCCATGATCGACGGCGGCGTGAAGATGGGCATCCCCCGCGCCGTCGCCGCCAAGCTGGCCGCTCAGACCGTCCTGGGCGCGGCGAAGCTGGTCATCGAGACCGGCAAGCACCCCGCCATCTTGAAAGACGAAGTGACCACTCCCGGCGGCACGGCCATCACCGCCATCCACGTGCTCGAAAGCAAAGGCCTGCGCTCCCTGCTGATCGACGGCGTCGAGGCCGCGACCAAGCGGTCCCAGGAATTGTCGCGCCTCTTCGCCGAATAGCTCCGGGGTTCCTTGACGGATCTCCACCCCGGGCCTACACTGTCGCCATGAACGCCCCCCTGACTTTGTTGCTTTGCGCGCTGGCGGCCGGTCCCGGCGCGGCGCAGATGAACGCCGAGGCCGCTTCGGCGGCCGACGGAGCCGGAGCAGCGTCCGCCCGTCCCGTCCCCGCCTTCGTCTCCGCTCCGGCCTTGAGCCCCCCGCTCTCCGCGCCGGCGGGGACCCCCGCGGCGCCTCTCTCGGCCGCCGCGCCTTCCGCCGTCAGTCCGATGCCGCCGTCGGCGCTGATTCCCGTCAACCCCGCCGCCCTTCCCGCGGCCGGGAAGCACTACACCCCGTCCGAATGGAAGGGCCTGGTCGCCTCCACGCCCGGCGACGGCGCGAAGGCGATTCTTAAATCCATGTCGAACGCGCCCGCGAGCAGCCCGCAGGTCCGCATCGCCCTCGCCGACGGCGAGAAGCTGGACGGACGGTTCCGCGGCATGAACGGGAACCAAATGGTCTTCGAGTCCGCGGGCAAGCTCATCGGCCTGGACCGCGGCAACATGGACGTCACCGGCGTCCGCCGCCTGGTGGACGTGATCTTCGACGGGGCGGCCTTCCGTCCCGCGGAGGTCGTCGTGCACGACCGTCCCGCGGTGGCCGACCCTTTCAAGGACTTGGCCGCCTACAAGGGCCGCGTGGTGGACATGGACATCCACGATCTCGACGATCCGAAATGGTCGCGGCAGACCGTTTCGGGCCGCGTCATGACGGCGGACGGCGAGTCCGTCCAACTTCAGGGACCGAAGGGCGTCACGCATGTGCAGCGCGAGTTTCACCAGATCGACGCGGTCTCCCTGCGAACCGAGCATTACTCGTCGCGCGGGAACGTCGGCACGATTGAGGAGATCAACGCCAAAGTTCCTCTGGGAACGCCGGTGGAGCTGACCTTGCCGGGCGGGAAGACCGCCGCGGGCGCGTTTCGCGGCGTCCAGCGCGACGCCTCCGGGCCCTACGCCGTCCTTGAGGACGCCGGCGGCTTCTTCCGCGGCTACCGGGACTTCGGCGACCTGCGCACGGCGGGCTACGTCGCCGGCGGGCTGATGCCTCTCTCCGAGCCGCTGTATCCGCGTTCCGGTCAGTAGCGCCCGATAAGCAAGGACAGGAGGGTTGACGGCATCGTCCTTACCTGTTATAAACTGAGGGAAGGACAGGACGCTCGACCCGGAACGCCGATACGGGGGCGCTCCGGTTTTTTATTGCCTTAATGCCCAACGACCACCGCATCGCCATCTTGATCACCGCCCGCGAGCACCTCGAAGAGGTGTGCGTGGAGCTGGCGAAATGCCCGCGCCTGGCGTTCGACACCGAGTCCAACGGCTTTTACGCCTACCGGGAGAAGGTCTGCCTGGTCCAGATCTCCTCGCCGACGGACGATTACATCGTGGACCCCATCGCCATCCCGGACATCAGCGCGCTGGGTCCGCTGTTCGCCGATCCGAACATCGAAAAACTTTTCCACGCGGGGGAGTACGACGTGCTGTGCTTGAAGCGGGATTACGGCTTCACCTTCTCCAACCTGTTCGACACCATGATCGCCGCCCGCGTGCTCGGCATCAAGGAGCTTGGCCTGGCCGCCGCGATCGAGCGCCAGTTCGGCATCGTGAT
>JAGWMT010000348.1 GCA_028871595.1 Elusimicrobiota bacterium | reverse complement strand
GGCCATGGCGGCGGGCCGTCGGCGGAGGCTGGACGCGGCGACGGCCGTCTTCCGCGACGGCGACTCTTTGCGCACGCGCCACTTCCTGAACGTCGCCGCCCTGGGACTGGCCGGCGACGTGGCGTTGGGCGTCCACCGGCGCGGGAAACCCCTGGGCGGGACGGTCACCTATTTCCTGGAAGGGCTTCTGGCCGTCGCCGGAGCACGCGTCAAACGCATCAAGCTGGTGGTGGACGGCCGCGAGGAGGCCCCCGCCGACTATCACCTGGTGGCGGCGGCCAACACCAGCACCGTCGGGGGCGGCATGAAGATGGCTCCGGATGCGGATATGGAAGACGGCCTGTTGGACCTCCTGACCGTGGGCCCCATGGCGCGGCTGGACCTGCTTGAACTGATGCCCCGGCTGTATGAAGGCGGTCACGTGGGCGCGCCGGGCGTGGTTTTGCGGCGGGCGCGTCGCGTGGAGGTCCACTGCGAGGAAGCGTTGCCGTTGAACGTGGACGGCGACCTGGCCGGCGCGACGCCCGCGGTATTCGAGACCCTGCCGAAGGCCCTGGCCTTCCTGCTTTAAGGTTTGGCCGCGGGGGCGGCCATCTTCGCGTCGAACGGACCGTTGAACGCGGCCAGGAACTGCGCTCCGCCGAAACCCTCGATCTTCATGGTGAAGACGGTCTCGGCGGGAACCACGGCGTAGCCGCCGGCGGAGAGGGTCTCGCTCCGGTCGCCGAAGCCCAGGACGACCTTGCCTTTCAGGACGAAGATGGTTTCGTCGTAGGAGTGGCGGTGCGGGGGGAGGACGTAGCCGCGCGGCATGCGCACGATCGTCTGCACCGCGTGCGTCTTGGGCTCCTCGTAGATCAGATGATACTCGGCGCCCGGAGGCAGGCTGCCCGACGCGTGGTAGTCGATGTCGCCCGAGGACTTGATCACCGGGGCGGAGGCCGGCGCGGCCGTTTCGGCGGCGCGGGCGAAGACCGGCGCGAACGCCAGCACGAGAAGCGGCGCGAGTTTGATCATGGTTCCGACGATATCAATTTTTTCGCGCCTCGGACGCTTCGAAACTCCCCGAACGTTGCTACACTCTCCCGATGCCCGGAACGGAGAAAGTCCATTTTGTCGGCGCGGCGGGGTTCGGGGTCAGCGCCTTGGCCCAGTTCCACGTCATGGGCGGCGGCGCCGCTACCGGCTCCGACCGCACGTTCGACTCGGGCGGCGCCGTGGAGCTGCGCGAGAAACTGGAGAAGCTGGGCGTGGGCATCCTCCCTCAGGACGGCAGCGCGCTGGACGGCACCCATGCCTATGCCGTCGCTTCCACGGCCATCGAGGCGGACAACAAGGACCTGGAGCGCGTTCGTGAGTTGGGTCTGCGCCTGATCCATCGCGCCGACGCGCTGTCCGCGTACGTCGCGGAGCGCAAGACCATCGCCGTGGCCGGCACCAGCGGGAAGTCCACCGTGGTGGCCATGATCTTCGAGATTTTGGAAAGCGCCGGTTTGGAGCCGTCGGTGATCACCGGCGGCGCGCTGACGTCCCTGATCAAACGCGGCTTGGTGGGAAACGCCTGGCGCGGCAAGTCGGACCTGATGGTGGTGGAGTCCGACGAAAGCGACGGGACCTTGGTGAAGTACCGGCCCTGGCTGGGCGTCTTTCTGAACATCAGCAAGGACCACCAGGACCTGCCGGAGTTGGAGCGGCTCTTCGCCGAGTTCAAAACAAACTCCCGGGAGTGGCTGGACGCCGGCGCCTTGCGGGCGGAGGACGTCACCCCGGGTCCCGCCGGGTCGCGTTTCGTTTTCGACGGCCAGGAGTTCTTCCTGCCGGTTCCGGGACTTCACAACGTGGAGAACGCCCTGGCTGCAGTCGCCGCCTGCCGCCGGGCCGGCGTCTCTTTGCCGGATTGCGCGAAGGCGCTGGACGCCTTCCAGGGCGTCTCGCGCCGCTTCGAGAGCGTCGGAACGGCGCGCGGCGTGGAAGTGGTGGACGACTTCGCGCATAATCCGGTCAAGGTGGCGGCCGCTATCGCGGCGGCGCATCTTCGCGCGCCGCGCGTGCTGTCCGTGTTCCAGTTGCACGGCTTCGCCCCGGCGCGCTTCATGAGGACGGAGTTCCTCGACGCGTTCGCCGCCAGTCTGGGGCCGAACGACATTCTGTATTTGCCTGAGATTTTCTATGCGGGCGGCACGGCGGCGAAGGATATCTCCGCTGAGGACTACGCGCGGGAGCTAAAGGCGCGGGGCAAAGACGTTCGCTTCTTCGCGGAGCGGGGGGCCATTCCGGCGGACGCCGCGCGCGAGGCGCGCTCCGGCGACGTGATCCTGCTCATGGGCGCGCGCGATCCGGGACTGCCGAAATTCGCGCGCGACCTGCTGGCCGCCCTGGGCCGCTGAGCGGCGGGAAGGGGGAAAATGGTGGCGAGGGCCAGGATTGAACTGGCGACACCCGGTTTTTCAGACCGGTGCTCTACCACTGAGCTACCTCGCCGAATTGTCAAAAAATTCAGCGGAAATTTCGCGAGGAGTGGCGCCCACGCGACTTATTCCGCTAAATTTTTGTCGAGATGAGACGGAAAATAGAACTCGACGGGGTCATTATGCCAGTTTGCCGCGCCGTTCGCAATATCAGATCCGCGGTAATGTCCGGAATACCGCGTCACCGGACGGCCTGGGAGTTCCGGCAAATAGTCGCATCACGGGGCTGATCGGAAACCCCGATGAGCCATTGCGCGCTTTTTTGCCTGGGTCGTTCATGCGGATAGAGTCGTCTCCCTTATCTTTCGGATGACCTGCCGGAGAACGGACGCGGCAGTGCCGCCGGATATTTTTTCACAAAGGCGATCCATGTGGTCGTCATTGACGACGATTTCATGATCCCACCGATCCGCCTTTGAGGCGCGCCCACTTCCCCGAAACGTCGGCTCGAGCTTGTAATTCTCCCGGCGCTTAACTCGCGGGCGGAGCGTTCTGCCCCCCAGCGGCTCGAAGAATTTCAATCCTAAATTTCAAACTTTCATTCACACTGTCGGGGAGTTCGATGGGAGCCAAGTCAGGGTCTTCCCGGCGCACTCCAGGCGCGACGTTCATTTGGCTAGGGTGATACCGAACGAGGTCCTCTTCCATTCTCATGTCCGCTGAATTCGATCAATTCCGCGATCATGAGCGCCTTCCGGCTGCCGGAGGGCGTAATCCAGACGGTAAACATTCCGCTGAAGGATTCGATTTCGTAGACGAAACTCCATTGCCAAAGGTGCGGAGCGCGATCGGTCGTACGAGTCTCATCGTGCTGGATGGAGACTCCCTTAATCTTGTCGAGTTCGTTACGCAGGCC
>JAGWMT010000033.1 GCA_028871595.1 Elusimicrobiota bacterium | reverse complement strand
GGCGCCGAGTCGTCCACGCGTCCCCGATTGACCCCTCGCCCCGATAAAGGCTAAGATCGGTCTTCTCCACAAAATAGAGGAATCCAATGCCCAATCCGAAACGTAAGCACACACGCTCGCGCCGCGACAGCCGCCGCTCCGCCAACTGGAAGCTCGACGGCATCCCGCTGAGCAAGGACAAGGACGGCCGCTGGCACCGCCCGCACACCATCAGCCCCGACGGCTTCTACAACGGCGTGCTCGTTCGCCCGCCCAAGACGAAGAAGAAGGCCGGCTCCGGCCCCGAAGGCGAGCAGAAGTAAGAAACAAACGCCTTAATACTTGAAGATCGCGCTCGACGCCGTCGGCGGCGACCACGGACTGACCCCGAACATCGACGGGGCGGTTCAGGCCGCGAACGCCTTCGGCGTCGAGCTCGTTTTGGTCGGACCCGCGGAGAAGATCCGAGCCGAACTCTCCGCGCGCGGCGTCGGCGCGGGGGATCCCCGCTTCGAGGTGGTGGAGGCTCCGGACGTCGTCGAGATGAACGAGGAGCCGGCCGCCGCCTGCCGGGCCAAGCCCGCCTCGTCGATCATGGTCTGCGCTCAACTGGTCGCCGCGGGCCAGGCGGCCGGGATGGTGTCCGCCGGCAACTCGGGGGCCACGATGGTCGCCGCGCTGTGGCACTTGAAGCGCGTGCCCGGCGTCCTGCGCCCCGCGATCGCCGTTCCCATTCCGACGCCCAAGGGCGTCACCGTGCTGCTCGACGCCGGCGCCAACGTGGACTGCAAGCCGTGGCATCTCGTCCAATTCGCCACGATGGGGACCTTGCTGGCGCGCCACCTCTACGGCATCGCCGATCCCACCGTCGGCCTTCTCACCATCGGCGAGGAGGAGGGAAAGGGCAACGACCTGGTGAAGGAAGCCTACCCGCACCTCAAGAACTCCGGACTCAATTTCGCCGGCTCCGTGGAAGGCCGCGACGTCCCCGCGGGCAAGACCGACGTCGTGGTCTGCGACGGCTTCGTGGGGAACGTGGTGATCAAGACCATGGAGGGGACCGCCGCCGCCGTCGTCGGCCTCCTCAAGGACGAGCTCACGTCCTCCTGGCGATACAAGCTTCCGGCCATACTGTTGCGGGGTCCATTCGCGCGCATGAAGCGGAAAATGAGCTACGATGAGTACGGCGGCGCCCCGCTGGTCGGCGTCAACGGCGTCGCCATCGTCTGCCACGGCTCCTCGAACGCGCGCGCCATCTCGCACGCGGTCCGCGCGGCCGCGAAGGCGGCCGATTCCGGATACGTCGCGCTGCTCCGGGAAGCCGCCCGCGAGGACGCCGTCCGCGCCGACGCCGTGAAAGTTTGACCGTCCCAAATCCGACAAGGAGAACGCCATGAGCACCGACACCGCGACGCAAGCCGCCCCCGCGACGGGCCTCCGCCTGAAGGACAAGGTCGCCATCATCACCGGCTCGGCCCAGGGCATCGGCTACGCCACCGCCGAGGTCTTCGCCGCCGAGGGCGCGAAGGTCGTCATCGTGGACGTCAACGCCGAGCTGGCGCAGAAATCCGCCGCGGCCTTGGCCGCCGGCAAGGACACCGCGCTGGGCATGGCCTGCGACGTCACCAAGTACGAGCAGTGCGAGGCCGTGGTCAAGGCCGTCGTGGAAAAGTGGGGCAAAATTGATATATTGGTGAACAACGCCGGGATCACCAAGGACAACCTGATGATGAGGATGTCCGAGACGGATTGGGATCTGGTGCTGAACGTCAATCTGAAGGGCGCCTTCAACTTCACGAAGGCGGTCGTGCGGCCGATGATGAAGGCTCATTACGGCCGCATCGTGAGCATCGCTTCCATCGTCGGGGAAGAGGGGAACGCCGGGCAGGCCAATTACGCGGCGTCGAAAGGAGGCCTGATCGCGATGACGAAGTCGGTGGCGCGCGAGTTCGCCTCGCGCAATATCACCGCCAACGCCGTCGCTCCGGGCTTCATCCACACCCGCATGACGGACGCGATTCCGGAAGACGCGAAAAAGAAGCTGTTCGACAAGATCCTCCTGGGCCGCATGGGAGAGCCGGTCGAAGTCGCGCGCGCCATTTTGTTTTTGTCGTCGGACGAGTCGTCCTACATCACCGGCCACGTGCTGAACGTGAACGGTGGCGGGTACATGTAAACTAAGGAGAATGACCACCATGGCTGATGCCAACATCCCGGACCGCGTCAAGCAGATCATCGTCGAGCAGCTCGGCGTCGACGCCGCCGAAGTCACGCCGAACGCGCATTTCGTCAACGATCTGGGCGCGGATTCCCTCGACACCGTCGAGCTCGTGATGGCGCTGGAAGAGGAGTTCGACACCGAGATCCCCGACGAGCAGGCCGAGAAGATCCAGACCGTCGGCCAGGCGATCGACTACATCACGAGCCACGCCAAGAAGTAAGGGGCCGGCCGTGGCCGAGCCTCTCGAAGCGGTCATCGGATATCGTTTTAAGAACCCCGACCTGCTCAAGCAGGCGCTGTCGCACAAGTCGTTCGCCAGCGAGAGCGGGTCGGGGATTTACAACGAGCGTTTGGAATTTCTCGGGGACAGCGTGCTGGCCGCCGTCGTGGCCCACCTGCTGTACGCCGAGTATCCGAACGACCCCGAAGGCCACCTTTCGAAGAAGAAGTCGCTGCTCGTCTCGCGGCCAAGCCTGGCCGCCTGGGCCGAGGAATTCGGGCTGGGCGAGCATTTGTACCTCGGCGTCGGCGAGGAGACCAGCGGGGGACGCACGCGGCAAAGCCTCCTGGCGAACGCCTTGGAGGCTCTTCTCGGGGCCATGTACCTGGACGGCGGCTACGACGCGGCGGCCGCCTTCATCCGGGCGTGGTGCGTCCGAAAACACGGCAGCCTGCTGGAAACGGACCACAAGAGCCGCCTGCAGGAACTGCTCCAGAAACGCTACAAGATGCCCCCGAACTACGATCTCGCCTCGGCGGCCGGGCCCGACCACGACAAGGTGTTTTCCATCGTGGTCCGGCTTGGACCCCGCGAACTGGGAAGGGGAACCGGCAAGAACAAGAAGGAGGCCGAGCAGGCGGCGGCCCTGGACGCGCTGAGCCGGATGCAGGCCTAGGGGGAAACCAATCATGGATTACGAATTGACCGAGACGCAGGAAGAAATCCGCTCACTCGCCTACCAGGTCGCCGTGCGCGACCTCAAGCCCGTCCGGGAGAAGCACGACGCCGACGGAACCTTCCCTTGGGAGTGCGTCAAGAAGATGGCGCAGGCCGACCTGCCCGGCGTCTATCTTCCGGAAGCCTACGGCGGCCTGGGCGGAGGCCTGCTTGAGCAGGTGCTCGTCATCGAACAGCTCTCCCGCGTCTGCGGCGGCATCGCGCTGTGCTTCGCGGCCACCGGCCTGGGCGCCCTTCCCATCATGCTTCTCGGCAACGCCGAGCAGCGCGCGAAATACATCCCCGACCTGGCGAGCGGCAAGAAGCTGGCCGCGTTCTCCATCACCGAGTCCTCGGCCGGCTCCGACGCCACGGCGACGAAGACCACCGCCAAGCTCGACGGCGACCATTACGTCCTGAACGGCACCAAGATCTTCGTCTCCAACGGCGAGGTCGCGGAGACCTACGTGGTGTTCGCCACCACCAATCCGGCCCGCGGAGCGCGCGGCGTTTCGGCCTTCATCGTGGAGAAGGGGACCCCCGGCTTCGGCTTCGGCAAGAAGGAACATAAGATGGGCATCCGCGCCAACCCCACTTACGAGTTGGTCTTTCAGAACTGCCGCATTCCGAAGGCGAACCTCTTGTACAAAGAGGGCTACGGCCTGTTCACCGCGCAGACCACGTTCGACTGCTCCCGCCCCGGCGTGGCGGCGCAGGCGCTGGGCATCGCGCAGGGCGCCCAGGACGAGACGCTGTCCTACATCCGCCAGCGCCGCCAGTTCGGCGTTCCCATCTCCAGCATCCAGGCCATCCAGCACATGATGGCCGACAACGCGACGCGGACCGAGGCGGCCCGCGTCCTGCTGTACGCGACGTCGCGCTCCATCGACAAGGCGATGAAGCCCGTCTACGAGAAGGCCATCGCCGACAACGCCATCGTCTACGACGTCATGCAGAAGATGGACGTCCGCCGCTACACGAAGGAATCGGCCATGTCCAAGTACTACTGCTCCGACGTGGCCATGCAGGTCACCACCGACTGCGTGCAGATGTGCGGCGGCATCGGCTACATGGCGGACTTCCCCGTGGAGAAATACATGCGCGACGCCAAGATCACGCAGATCTACGAGGGCACCAACCAGATCCAGCGCAACGAGATCGCGGCGATGCTGATCAAGGAAGCCGCGTCCGCCCAGAAGGGCGACGCGGTCGCCGCCTAGGCCGATGACCCGCGAGAACCGGGAGTTCCTGGGCTGCGGCCGGCGGCACGCCGGGGGAGCCTCCGGTTCCGGCGTCCAAAGCGCGCTCCTGGGCAAGCCGCCGTCGTATGCCCCTGACCGGGCGTTCGATGCATGTCATATTTTTCTTGACCTGAACGTCGATCTTCATCGAAAAGGCCTGTCCGGGAAATGCGTGACGTCCGTCCGTGCCCGCCGGAGCGGCGTTCGCCGTCTGGAATTCGACGCCATCGGATTGAAAATCACGAAGGTGCTCGCCGACGGGAAGGACGTTCGCTTCCAGCACAAGGACGGCAAGCTCGTCGTCACGGTTCCCAAGGATCTTCCCGAGGACGCCGAGACGAAGATCGAATTCCGATACTCGGTTCTCGACCCCGAGGCCGGGCTTCACTTCGTCAAGAATCCGGCGCAGATGTGGAGCCAAAGCCAGCCCGAGGACGCCCGCCGCTGGTTCCCGTCCCACGACTCCCCGCACGCCAAGGTCACGTCCGAGGTCCGCGCCCGGGTCCCCGCCGGCTTCCGCGCCGTCTCCAACGGCGTGCTCGTCGAACAGGAATCGTTCGGCGGCCGCGAGGCCTGGCATTGGAAGATGGAGCGCCCGCACTCGATCTATCTGATCACCTTGGTCGTCGGCCGCTTCTCCGAGATCGTCGAGGAGTGGGACGGGATTCCCGTGGTGTTCTACTGCGAGAAGGGCCGCGAGGCGGACGCCCGCCGCGGCTTCGCGAAGACCGCCAAGGCGCTGAAGTTCTTCTCCGAGAAGACCGGCGTCCGCTACCCGTATCCGCGCTACGCCCAGGTCGCCGTCGCCGAATACCCGGGGGGGATGGAGCACACCACGTGCACGACCCAGACCGACGCCTGCCTGATCGACAAGCGCGCCGCCCTGGACCACGATCTGGACCTCCTCGTCGCGCACGAGCTCGCGCACCAATGGTTCGGCGACCTGGTCACCTGCCTGGAATGGCCGCACGCGTGGCTCAACGAAGGCTTCGCCACGTACTTCGAGGTCCTGTTCCAGGACCACGACAAGGGCGCCGACGAGGCGCAGTACGAGCTCCTGGGCAACGCCCGGGTGTATTTCGACGAGGACGCGCGCCGCTATCACCGGGCCATCGTCTGCCGCACCTACATGGATCCGTGGACCATCTTCGACCGCCACCTGTACGAGAAGGGCTCCTGGGTTCTGCACATGCTCCGCCACGAACTGGGCGACGCGCTTTGGTGGAAGGCCGTGGGGCACTACCTGCGCAAGCACGCCGACTCCTCGGTGCAGACGCAGGACCTCGTCGTCGCCATCGAGGAGGCCACCGGGCGCAACATGCAGTCCTTCTTCGACCAGTGGGTCTACCGCTCCGGCCATCCGGCGCTGCGCGCACGCTGGTCCTACGACGCGAAGTCGAAGAAGGGGTCGTTTTGGCTGATGCAGACGCAGAACGTGGACGACGCGCATCCGGCGTTCCGCTTCCGCGCCCATGTCCGCGTCACGGGCCGCGGCTGGGTCCGGGACTTCCGCGAGGACGTGAAGGACAAAGAGCACCGTTTCGGCTGGAAGCTTCCCGGGGAGCCGCTGAACGTCGAGTTCGATCCCGAGTTCGTACTGCTCAAAAAGATCTCTCTGTCGAAGCCCCAGGCCATGTGGGTCCGGCAGTTGACGCGAGGCGCGTCGGCCGTGTCGCGGCTCCTGGCCGCCGATCATCTGGCCCGTTGGGGCGGATCCGCCTCGGTGTCGGTCCTGGCCGGCGCGATCAAGCGCGAGAAGTTCTGGGGCGCGGCCGTGGAGATGATCCGCGCGCTCGCGTCCATCCCCGGCGTCGAGGCCGACCGCGCGCTCGACGCGCTGCTGACGTCCGCGAAGCACCCGAAGGTCCTGCGCGCCGTCGTCGCCGAGGTCGCCCGCCGCGCCCGCCCCGGCGCGGACGTGAAAATCGCCGCGTTGGCCCGGCGCCACCCTTTCCTGGGCGTCCAGGCCGAGGCCACCCGCGCGCTCGGCGCCCTGGGCGGAGGACGCCACCTGGACGTCGTGACGCGGAATCTGAAGACGCCCAGCTACCGCGACGTCCTGGCCGGAGCCGCCGTCGCGGCCCTGTCCGGCACCCGGAACGCGAAGGTGCTTCCGCGGCTGAAGGCCGCCGCGTCGGCGCCGTCGCCGTACGGCGCCCGCGTCGCCGCTCTGCGCGCGCTGGCCGAATACGCCGTCGTGGACCCGTCCGTGGTTCCCTGGCTGTGCGCGCGCGTCGAGGATCCCGACGAGCGCCTCACGTTGTCGGCCGTCGCCGCGTTGGGCTCCACCGACGACGAAAGAACCCTGCCCACGCTCGAGCGCCTGGCCAAGAAATCGGGAAATCCGCGCGTGCGCGTCTACGCCGAGGAGGCGCTGACCCGCGTCGCGGCGGGCGGCAAGAAGGCGTCCCTCAAGTAGAACCCGCGGTCAGAACTTCCAGCCCGCCCCGACGCGCAGGCTGGAACCCAGAAGGGACATCGGCTGGAAGGCGGCGTCGAATCGGAAGCCGCCCGCCTGCAGGCCGACGCCGAAGGAAAGGCCCGACAACGCGCCCAAGTCCGGCGCCGTGCGGCTCGAATAGCCGATGCGGCCCGCCGCGCTCAGGCGGGAGCCCACGTCGTGCGTGGCCTCGAAGCCGGCCTTGCCGAAGAAATTACCCGCGTACGGCGCGTCGACCTCCAGCGCCGGGAGGAGGCGCCAATCCTGAAGGCGGGCGTCGTATGCCGCCGAAAGGGCCGCCTCGGTGGGCAAAGTCTCGTTCGCGGTGATGAAGCGGATCTTCTGCCCCAGATGGCGGATCGCGCCGGCCAAGATCAACTCGTGCAGGGCCGAGGGGCGGAACAGCATCCCGCCGTCCACCGCGAAGGACGTGGCCCGGCGCGTGCCCAGGTCCTCGCTGATGACCTTCACCGCCCCGCCGGCGGAGATTTCGCCGGTCCACGGCTCCATCTCGTCCTCGTAGGGCCTGTCGGCGCGCGGGAGGTTCCAGTTGTCGCGGAAATAATCGCGGGACGCGATGGCCGGGTCGTTGTCGGAAAATTGATGTCCGTACGCGAAGGAGTAGACCTCGGAATGGGGGGAGAAGCTTCCCACCGTCTGATTCGACGCGTCCACGAGCGCCAGCTTGTCCTGGGACAGCCGGGTCAGCGCAAACGCGACCGTCCCGTGGAACAGGGTGGAGGGCGCCGCGTAGGCCAGATAGTCGTGATGGACCCCGGCGGGCAGTTCGGTGCGGGCGTACAAGACCTCCGGCCGCGTCATCTGACCCAATCCCGCCGGGTTCCAATAGACGGCGTCCGGGCCCTCGCTGACGGCGGTGGACGCCTCGCCCATTCCCAGCGAGCGGGCGCCGGCGCCCAGCCGCAGGAACTCGGCCGAGGAGGTCCCGACGTTCTGCACGAGCGCGCCGGCCGGCGACGCCGCCAGCAGGACCGCGAGAAGCGCGAGCCTCACCGGATCACCACCACGCGCCGGACCAGACGCGCCCCGGCGGCGTCGATGACCGTGTAATACGTGCCGGAGGCCGCGCGGCGGCCGAAGCGCGTTTGACCGTCCCAGTTGAACACGCCCCCGCCCGACGCCGTTCCGTCGAACACCTGCTCCCCGGTCAAGGTGAACAGCCGCACCCGCGCGCCGCCGGGAAGACCGCTGTACGTCAATTGGCTGGCCCAGAACCGGCTGGCCGAGTCGCCCACCTCCCACGGCTGGGGGAATATTTGGACGGTGCTCAGGTCGGTCCCCGGCGTCACGAAGAACGGGGCGAAGGAGGAGAAATGCTGCACGTAGGCCGTCAGCGCGTGCGTCGCGACATCGGCCTGGGACGGCATCAGGGTCCACTGGCCGGACGGGGGGTCGTAGCGCCAGAGGTGCAGGTGCCGCTCATCCTGGCCGGCCGGGATCTGCGACGGATCGTAGGAGATCGTGACGCGCACCGGAGCGGTCGGCTGAAGCCCCCCGGCCGACAGGTCGAACGCCGTCGGCGGTCCGAATGGCGTCAATCCCGCCGCCTCGTTGCTCCTAGCGCCGATGACGCTCTGCCCCACGCTGCTGACCACGCTGAGCGGCGTGCCCACGGGGAAGGCCGCGGCGGGGACGTCCACGCGGATCATGGTCAAGGCCGGAGAGCCGGGGATCACCGTCAACGTGGTTCCGGCGCCGGTCTGCGTATCCGAGGACAACGCCGGAATTCCGGTCATCGCGGAGCCCGCGATCCAGAGGTAATCCGGATAGCCCTCCCAGCTCAGGGCGCCGACGCGCGCGTAGTACGTGGTGCCGATCGCCAGGCCGCCGACGGTGGCGGACGCCTCGGCCGCCGTCACCGCGCTGCTGAACGTGACGAACCGGAAGTCGGAGGCGGACGACAGCTCCAACCGGTAACTCTCCGCCGCGGCGCTGGCCGGAGCGGCCGGCAGGGCGACCCAAGCCACGGTCATGCTCGTGAAGGAGACGTCCCGAAACGCGGGCGTCGCCGGCGAAGGGGGATTGGGCAAGGTGGCCGCGGGACCCTCCGCCAGATAAGGACCGTCGGGATTGGCGCTGGCGCTGACCGCCCTCACGCGGGTCCAGTAGGTGGTGTTCGCCAGCAGGCCGGTGAACGTCGCGGACGCGTTCGCTGTGGCCGAACTGGTGAGCAGGAACGCGAACGACGAGGAACTGGAGACCTGGGCCACGTAGGTCGTGGCCGGAGCCAGACCGCCGGCCGTCCAGGCGAAGCCGATGCCGCCGGCGTTGCGCGTGGCGACGGCCACCGAGGCCGCGGACGGCGCCGTCACGGCGGTCGCCGTCGAGGCCCCGACGAACGACGTTTGGGAGCCGTACAAGTTCACGCCCGCCACCGAGACGTAATAGACCTGGTTCGAGAGCAGGCCGCCGAACGAATTGGTCAGCGCCGTCGTCGCCGCCGACGCCGCCAGGACGGAGAAAGCGGGATCGGTGGACACGCGCATATAGTAGGTCACGCCGCCGGGATTCCCTCCCGACAGGTTCGTGAAGGCGAACCCGCCCGTCGTCAGCGCGGAGAACGGCTGCGCGGGCAAGGCCGGAGCGTAAACCAAGGTGCCCGTGGAGCCGGTGGCGACGTACGCCGACGCCGTTCCTCCGCGCGAGATCGCCTCGGCGCGGACATAGTACGCGGTGTTCGCCGTCAGGCCGGAGAACGCCGCGGCGCCGGAACGGACGTAGAGGGTCTGGAGAAGCGGAGAAAAATTCGCGGCGGCGGAGAGATCCGCGCGGTACAGCGTGTCGGGCTGATTTCCGGGATTCGACCAGGCCGCGGTCAGACCCGCGGCCGAGACGGCCAGGAAGGGGGAGGTGGACACCGCCGGGGCCAGGGCCAGCGTCGCGCTCGGGCCGGCCGTCAAGTACGGCCCGCCGACCGCCTTCACCTGGAAATAATAGCTGGTGTCCGCGCTCAGGCCGCCGAAGGAAGCGTTGAGCGCCGTGACGGTCTGCGACAGAAGCGTCCCCGTGTAATCGGACGCCGTGGAGGCCTGGGCGATGTAGGTCAGCCCGCCGGGATTGGAACCCTGCGCCCAGGAGAAGCGGATCGCGCCCGTGGAGATCAGGTCGAACGCCGGATTGATCGGCGCCAGCAAGGAGGTTCCGGTGTTGAACGAGCCGGGGCTGGAGCCGAAATTCGGCGCGCCCATCTGATTGAGGGCCGCCAACCGGACGACGAAATTCGTGCTGGAAGGAAGTCCCGTCACCTTGAGCTGGGTCAGCGCGATGTTGGTCGTCGCGCTGGAGTACAACGTCCCCGAAAAGTCCGCGGCCGTGGAGGCCTCGACGAGGTAGCCCGAGCACGAGAGCGGATCGGGCGCCGCCGTGCAGGGGGAAAAGCTGATCGTCGCGCTCGAGGCGAAGCCCGTCGCCGAGGGAGGGTTCACGGGGGCGGCGGCGTACGTGGCGGTGGCCGCGCTGAACGTTCCCGGGCCGTCGATGCCGCCGCCCTCGCCTTTCAACAGGATCGCGTACGTCGCGTTGGCCAAGAGCCCGGTGCGCGTGAACGAAGGCTGGACCGCGAGGGCCAGGGACTCGACGGACTTCGAGGCCAGATAGACGTCGTAGGCGTCGGCGCCCAAGGTGGTCGCGCTCCACGACCAGGTGATCGAGGAGGTGCCCAGGCTGACGGCGGTGACGCCGATCGGCGCGGCCTGAGGCTGAGGACTGGAGACCACCTTGCCGTAGCCGAAAACGGAATTCGGAACGGCGCCGGGCGACGTCACGGCCGAGTCGCTCCGGGCCAGGCCCTGGATCATCGCCCGCAGCTGCGCCACGGTCCTTCCGGGACCGGTCTGCAGGCGAGCGGCGAGTATTCCGGTCACGACCGGCGTCGCCATGCTGGTTCCCTGGTTGATGACGTGGAGGTTGTCCTGGAGGACGTTGAAGGCGTTGAACGTCGCGTCGGCCGACATGGTCGAGCCGATCCCCTCGCCCGGCGCGGCCACGTCGGGCTTTTGCCGGCCGTCGCGCGTCGGTCCCCAGGAGCTGAAATCCGAGATCGCGCCGGCCACCTGGCCGTTCGAGTACGAGATCGACTGGCCCGCCAGATCCGTCCAGGTCACCTTCGAGGCGTAGGAGGCGACGGCGAACACGTTGTTCGCCGTGGCCGGCGAGGCGATGGTCAAGGTCTGCGGCGTCGTGTAGCCGCCGCTGTGGAAGGACGTTCCCTCGCCGCTGGGGTAGACGAACCCGTCCAGCCGGCCGCAACCGCCCGACTTGACGCAGGTGATATTGACGTCGACGGAGGTGATCGTCAAAGGCGAGGAGTTGTAGACGTCCACGTACATCTCGCGGTCGGACGCGGAGGTGCTGCCGCTGCCCGCGCCGGCGTTGTTGATGTACACCGAGTTCCCCGCGCAGGTGTACGGGGTGTTGCCGGTGTCGGCCCCCGAGGCCTCGGTCATTCCCGGGCAGGTGTTGCCGGGCAAGGTCACGTTGACCGAGTAGGAGTCCGACGTGCTCCCCCAGAAGTCCATCTCGGCGTCGGTGGACGTGCCGGCCACGACGTCCACCACGTAGGTGATCGTCTGATTCTGCGTCATGGTCCCCGTATACGCGTGGGGTGAGGCGCTCCCGTCGTTGCCCATCGCCACGACGACGGGCGTGCTCGCGGCCACGGCGGCGATGCCGACGTCGAAGTTCGACGTTCCGTCGTGCGGGTCGATCTGGCTGCCCAGGCTGAGGTTGATGACGGCGCGCTCCCCCAGGCCGGCGGCGCGCGCGACGATGTAATTGATCCCGTCCAGGATTCCCGCGTCGGTGAAGTCCGTCTTGACCATGATGATGTCGGCCTTCGGGGCCAGGCCCTTGAACGTCCCCGCGGGGAGCGTCCCGTTGCCGCCGTTGCCGTTGCTCGCGGCGATGCCCGTGACGTGGGTCCCGTGTCCCGCGGTGTCGCGTTCGCGCACGGGCGAACCGCTGCCCAAGGACGCGGTGATCTGCGCGTTCGTCCATTCGGTCCCGCAGTCCGACGCGCAGGACACCACGCTTTGGGCGGGCCCCGCGGTGTCCGTCTGGTCCCAGATGTATTTGATGCGGGAGACCCCGCCGGAGATGAAGTCCGCGTGGCGGTAGTCGATTCCCGTGTCCACCACGCCCACGACCACGCCCGTGCCGTCCACGTTGGCCAGATCCGTCGAGCCCGAGTTGATGGTCGTGCCGAGATAGTTGCCGCCGTTCGTCTGGTTGGAACGCACGACGTCGAGCGTCGGCTTGAACGCGCGCGCCGCCTGGACGGACACGACGCGCGCGTCGCTCTCAAAGGCGGCCAGGGCCGCGTCCGGGGCCGACGCCGTCACGACGGAGCCCGCCTGAGAGCCGAAGACGACGCCCGGGTACGCCGCCCGCATCTCCGCGATCCCGGTTCCCGGAGCCAGACGGATCAGGACGCGGAAGACGGAGGGGGTGGCGGCGCCTCCGGCGACGCGGACGCGCTCGGCGGCGACCGCGCGGTTGACGCTCAGGCGCGGGTTGAGCTTCGACGCGCCGGCCGCCCGCGGCCAAGCCGCGAGCAAAGCCGCGGCCAAGGCCGCGTACCGGTTTTTCGAACGGGACGCCATCGGTTCAGCATAGCCCCGGGGCCTGCCCTCGTCAATGGCGGGGACATTAAGAAGAAAGGCCCCCCGGGAGGAGTCTCCCGGGGGGCCTTTCGCCGTCGTCCGGGGTCAGTCCGACTTCTCCGCGGAGATCAGGCCCAGGTCGATGCCCTTGACCACGGCCTCGGTGCGGTTGGAGACGCTCAGCTTCTGGAACATGCTGTTGAGATGATTCTTAATGGTTTTCACGCTGCAGGTCAACGAGGCCGCGATTTCCTTGTTGGACTGACCGCGTCCCAGCAGGGCCAAGACCTTGATCTCCGTCTTGGTCAGCGCCACGAGGGACGCCTCGGCGTTCGCCGTGCCCATGTTGCGCAGGCCGTCGATGAGCTTGCTCATCACCGGCTGGGGGATCATGACGCCCTGGTTCGCGAAGGTCTTCAGCGCGTTGACCAGCTCCGCGGCGGGAAGCATCTTGGAGAGGTAGCCGTTGGCGCCGGCCTGGATGGCCTCCATCACGTGCGCCTCGTCCTCGTAGCCGGAAAGGATCAGGACGTTGGTGGTGGGGCACTCCTTATGGATCTGGCGGGTGGCCTCGATGCCGTCCATGTGAGGGAGCTTGATGTCGAGAAGGATGACGTTGGGACGGAGCTTCTTGACCAAGCGCAGGGCCTCGCGGCCGTCGGCGGCTTCGGCGATGACCTGAATGTTCTTCTCGTTCTCGAGAAGGTCCTTGATCCCCTCGCGGAACAACGTCTGGTCGTCCGCGATGATGACCGTGATTTTCTTCGCCGCCGTTTTCGCCTTGGCCAAGTGATTCCTCCGTCGTTGCGTTTCGCGCGAGCCGCTATCATACATATTTCGGACGCGGCGCGACACGCTGGCCTTCTCCGGCAAGGTCGTGCTATAATGCCCGCCGCCGCCGTTTTCATCGCGGCGCGGTAGCTCAGTGGTAGAGCGGGCGTTTCATAAGCGCCATGTCGGCAGTTCAATTCTGCCCCGCGCCAATCTTTGTAAGGCCCCCGAACGTTGATCCAGATCAATGTTCGGGGTTCTCTTTTGTGTTGTAATCGTTTGCGTCTTTTGACATCGCCTCGCAAGGAGACACTCCGATGGCCGAAGCCCTCGTCGTCGCCAGCAAGATCAAGAAGATCGTGAAGGAAGCCGGCCTGCGCACCGGAGGCGATTACCTCGACGCCCTGACCGCCAAGGTCGACGCGGCCGTCAAGGCCTCCATCCAGAAGGTCCAGTCCGAAGGCAAGAAGAAGACGCTCGGCGCCGAAGACCTCATCTAACCACGGCCCGCCTGAACCGCGCCATGCGCACGTTCCGGGATTTCATGGAGTCGGCTCTTTACGACCCTGAACGGGGCTTTTATTCCACGCGGACCCAAACCGCGGACTTCTACACCGCGCCGGAACTGCATCCGGCGTTCGGCGTCGTTCTGGCCGACCGGATCGCGGCGCTTCTGCGCCGCGTCCGGGCGGCCCGGCCGAACGAACGGCTGGCCGTCGTCGAGGCCGGCTGCGGGAACGGGACCTTGGCCGCGCAGGTGGCGCGGCGCCTGCGCGAGAAGCACGCGGACATCGCCGAGGGACTGCACTTCGTCCTCATCGAGCGCTCCCGCAAGGACCTGACCGAGGCGACGCGCAAGGTCACCGCGTTCGGACTGACCGTGGACGCCGCCACGGGAATCGAGCGCCTGCCGAGCTTCACCGGCGTGCTGTACTCCAACGAGCTCTTCGACGCGATTCCCGCGCATCTTCTCCGGAAGAACGAGGGAAACATGTTCGAGGTGTATGTGGACTCGGAAGGCCGCCAGGTCCTCGGGGGGATTTCCACTCCTGAGTTGGCGGCGCACGCGATCGCGATCGCCCCGTCCTTGGCCGAAGGCGAAAGCCACGCGGTCAGCGTGGACGCTCCGCGCTGGCTGACCGAAGCCGCGGCGCGGCTGAACGCCGGATTCCTTCTGACCGTGGACTACGGCAAGCGCTTCACCAGTGAAACGCCCAACGCCCCGCGCGGCTACCGCGCGCACCGCATCGTGTCCGACCTGACCGCCGCGGCGGGATCCCAGGATCTCACCGTTCCCGCGGACTTCAACGCGCTGATCGCCGCGGGGACTAAGGCCGGAACCGAGATGGAAAGCTTCGAAAGCTTGTCCCGATTTCTGATCGAGGGGGGCATCGAGTCCGCGCTGCAGGCCGCCGCGGGCGACGACGCTTCCTCATATATGGAACGCGCCCGGATCAAGACGCTTCTCCATCCAGAAGGGATGGGCGAGGCGTTCAAGGTCCTGATCCAGAGGAAACTGTCATGATGAGCGCCTACGCCGTCATCGCCGCCTTCGTCGTCGTCGCGGTCGGGTTCGCGGCGGTCACCCTCGTCGCCGCCAAGGTCCTGCGCGCCAGCGTCCCGTACGCGCGCAAGGAGAGCACCTACGAGTGCGGCATTCCCGCCACCGGCTCCACCGAGGTCAAGCTCAACATCCGCTTCCACACCTTCGCCCTGCTGTTCGTGCTGTTCGACGTCGAAGTCCTGTACGTATTTCCCTGGGCCGTGACCGCCCGGGAGATGGGACGCCTCGCTCTCTACGAGATGGGCGCCTTCCTCGCGATCCTGGCGCTGGGCTTGGCGTACGCCTGGCGCAAGGGCGCGCTGACCTGGGAGTAAGACATGGCCATGATCCTCGAGAAGCTGCCGGGACTCACCAAGGGCCTGCCGGGCGGGGACATCGTCCTCACCACCGCCGATTACCTGATCGACCTGGGCCGCCGCCAGTCCATGTGGCCGATGACATTCGGCCTGGCCTGCTGCGCGATCGAGATGATGGCCTCCTACGCGTCGCGCCTGGACTTCGACCGCATGGGCGTCATCCCGCGCGCCAGCCCGCGTCAGGCCGACGTGATGATCGTCGCGGGGACGGTGTGTAAAAAAATGGCCGATCCCATCCTGGAGATCTACCACCAGATGCCCGAGCCCCGCTTCGTGATCTCCATGGGCTCGTGCGCCAACTGCGGCGGCCCGTACTACGACTCCTACTCCGTCGTGAAGGGCGTGGACCGCATCGTGCCCGTGGACGTGTACATCGCCGGCTGCCCGCCCCGCCCCGAGGCCCTGCAGTACGCCGTCATCAAACTTCAGGAGAAGATCGCCAAGATGTCCCTGAAGAAGGGGTTGGCGACCTCCCAGCAGGAGAAGGGCAGCCGGGACATCAACGCATAAATTATGACCCAAGAAGAGCTCTTCGCCAAAATTCAGGCGCAGTTCCCGAAGATCGAGAAGGCCGCGATCCAGATCAAGGACTACCTGACCGTCCGTCTGGCCTCCAAGGACGACGTGCTCCCCGTGGCGAAGTGGCTCAAGTCCGCGGGTTTCGACTACCTGGACATGATCACGGCCACCGACTACCTGGGCCCGGTGGACATGAAGGGCTACATCCGCCAGGCCAACTTCAATCCGTTTCTTCCCGATGGCGCCACCCCCGAGATCGAGTCGGCCCCCACCGTGGGCTATCCGTACCGCCCGGCCGTCGATCACCTTTGGTCTTTCGTGTCCAATAAAGATAAAGCTCGCGTCATGGTTAAATTGGAACAGCCCCGCGACGCCGCCTCCGTCCCGACCCTTTCGGGGCTCTTCAAGACGGCCGACTGGCAGGAGCGCGAGAACTTCGACCTCCTCGGGATCAACTACGAAGGCCACCCGAACCAGACCAAGATCCTCACGCCCGATTTCCTCCAGGGACATCCCCTGCGCAAAGACTACGTCCACGTCAAGGACCGCTTCGATGAGTGATACCGCGATCGCCCCGATCAACAACGAGACCGTCGGAGGTCTCAAGACGGACCAGATGTTCATCAACATGGGTCCGCAGCATCCGTCCACCCACGGCGTGCTGCGCATCGCCTTGACCATCGAAGGCGAGATCATCAAGAAGGCGATCCCCGACATCGGCTACCTGCACCGGGGCACCGAAAAGCTGGCCGAGGTCCGCGGCTACCACCACTGCGTCGTCCTGACCGACCGCTGGGACTACGTCTCGGCCATGCCCAACAACCTGGTCTTCTGCCTGGCCGCCGAGAAGCTGATGGGGTCCAAGATCCCGCCGCGCGCCGACGCCCTGCGCGTCGTGATGTGCGAGCTCAACCGCATCGCCAGCCATCTGCTCTTCTTCGGAACCTACGGCATCGACACCGGCGCCTTCACGCCCTTCCTGTACGCGTTCCGCGAGCGCGAGATGGTGCTGGACCTGTTCGAGATGCTCTGCGGCGCGCGCCTGACCTACAACTACATCCGCCTGGGCGGAGTGATGACCGACGCCACGCCGGAATGGACCGGCCGCTTGAAGGAATTCCTCAATTACTTCAAGCCCCGCATGGACGAGTACGACACCTTGCTGACCTACAACCCCATCTTCATGGCCCGCACCAAGGGCGTGGGCTGCATCCCGGCCGCGGACGCCGTCAACTGGGGCCTGTCCGGCCCGAACCTGCGCGGCTCCGGCGTGAACTACGACGTGCGCAAGCACGACCCCTACTGCGGCTACGAGAACTACGAGTTCGACGTGCCGCTCGGGACCGAAGGCTCCTGCTGGGACCGCTACTTCTGCCGCGTCAGCGAGATGCGCCAGTCGGTCAAGATCATCGAGCAGGCGCTGGCGAAGCTGCCGGAAGGGCCGTTCATGGCCACCGGCGTGGCCAAGGTCCCGAAGCCGGCCGCCGGCGAGGCGTACGCCCACGTGGAAGCGTCGCGCGGGGAATTGGGAATCTACCTCGTCTCCGACGGCGGCATCTCGCCTTTCCGCATGCACGTGCGCGCCCCGTCGTTCGTGAACCTGGCGATGTTGGAAGAGAAGCTGGTCGGCATGAAGGTCGCCGACGTCATCGCGGTGCTGGGCTCGATCGACATCGTGCTCGGAGAGGTGGACCGCTAACATGAGCGACAAGCCCGAAGAGAAGAAGCCCGCCGAGCCCAAGGCTCCCGCTCCCGCGCCGGTCCCCGCCGCCGCGCCGAAGCCCGCCCCCAAGCCCGCGCCTGTGAAGGTCCCGCTTCCCGACCCCGTGTTCAACCGCAAGAACGGCCGCCTGCTGGAGGACCGCTTCGCCACCTGGCCGCAGCCGATCTTCGATTCCGCGTGGTCGCGCCCCGGCTACCGACTGGGCGCCGTCATGCTCGCCGGCATCTTCGTCGGCCTGGGCGTGTTCGGGGCCTTGGTCGGCGAGCTGTCGAAGTGGGGGGACTTGATCTTCAACGTCCTTCACGGAACTCCGTTCCCCAAGTTCCTGGTGGCCGGCCCCATGGTGTCCTTGCCGCTGCCTCCGCTGGCGGCCGACGCCGTCTGGGTGGCGATCAAGGTCCTGATCGTTCTGCACGTGATCCTCATCAACGGCCTCTGGTCCATCTGGTGGGAGCGCAAGATTTCCGCGCACATCCAGTCCCGCGTCGGCCCCACGTACGCCGGCAGCCCCAAGGGCTGGAACTTCCACGGCTGGGCGCAGACCGCCATCGACGGCATCAAGCTCCTTTTAAAGGAGGACATCACCCCCGCCGCCGCCGACCAATGGGTCCACGCCCTGGCCCCGGCCATCGTGGTCATCCCCTGCGTGATCGCCTTCGCCCCGGTCCTGTTCGGCCGGGAGCTGGCCGCGGCCAGCCTGGACATCGGCACGCTGTACATCTTCGCCTTCGCCGGCATCACGGTCATCGGCGTGGTCATGGCGGGCTGGGCGTCGGGCAACAAGTACTCCCTTCTGGGCGGCCTTCGCGCCGCCGCGCAGATCGTCAGCTACGAACTTCCGCGCGGCTTCTCCGTGGTGCCCGTGCTGATGTTCGCGGGCTCGCTCGATCTCTCGGTCATCTCGAACGCCCAGGCGGGCTATTGGCACGGGATCATCCCGCGCTGGTTCGTGTTCTACCCCGTGGTGGGGCAGATCGGCTTCATGATCTTCCTGATCGCCTCCATCGCCGAGACCAACCGCGTCCCCTTCGACATCCCGGAGGCCGAGTCGGAGCTGGTCGGCGGCTTCCACACCGAGTACTCCGGCATGAAGTGGTCCATCTTCTTCCTGACCGAGTACGGCTACGTGCTGCTGGGTTCGTTCCTGCTGGCCACGTT
>JAGWMT010000032.1 GCA_028871595.1 Elusimicrobiota bacterium | reverse complement strand
GGACATTCGATGGGCACCCATTGATCGAGGCGCACGGTCTCGGCCTCGACCTTCGCTTCGGACAGCACGGTCTGCATCACCTTCTCCGCGGTGTGCCGCTCGTGCGCGTCCTCGTGATCCTCGGCGGGCTTCTTCGCTTTTTTCGGCTTGGCCGCTTTCGTCGCGGCCTTAGATTTGGGCATGCTGTGAGTGTAGAGCCCGCTTGTTATTCCGTCAAGGGGTCGGACGAAAATCGATGACGATGCGACGGTTCGCGGCGCGGCCCTCGTCGGAGTCGTTCGGCTTGACCGGACGAAACACTCCGAGGCCTTTGGCGGACAGATGCGCCGGATTCTACCAAATGATAAAATAACGGCACCGCTTTATATTAGGAGTGTCCCCATGAAGATCGCCAGCCTGGACAGCTTCAAGACCCGCCGTGAGCTGACCGTCGGGAGCAAGAAGTTCGCCTACTACAGCCTGCCCGCCTTGGCCGAGAAAGGCTTCGACCTTTCGAAGATGCCGCTGTCCATGAAGGTGTTCGTCGAGAACCTTCTGCGCCACGAGGACGGCGCGGTCGTGAAGAAATCCGACATCGAGGCGGTGGCCAAGACGATCGGGGCCAAGCCCGCCGAGCGCGAAGTGTTCTTCATGCCTGCGCGCGTGGTCATGCAGGATTTCACCGGCGTGCCCGCGGTCGTGGATCTGGCCGCGATGCGCGACGCCATCCAAAAGCTGGGCGGAGACGCCGAGCGCATCAACCCCTTCCAGCCCGTGGACCTGGTCATCGACCACTCGGTCCAGGTGGACTTCTTCGGCGCGGCCGACGCGTTCGACAAGAACTCCGAGCTGGAATTTCAGCGCAACCAGGAACGCTACGCCTTCCTCAAATGGGGCCAAAAGGCGTTCTCCAACTTCCGCGCCGTCCCGCCCGAGACCGGCATCGTCCATCAGGTGAACCTGGAGTACCTCGCCAAGGTGGTCTGGACCTTGGACGGCGTCGCCTATCCCGACACCGTGATCGGCACCGACTCGCACACGACCATGATCAACGGCCTGGGCGTGGTGGGCTGGGGCGTCGGCGGCATCGAGGCCGAGGCCGCCATGCTGGGCCAGGCCATGCCCATGCTGATCCCCGAGGTCGTGGGCTTCCGCCTGACCGGTTCGCTCCCCGAAGGGGTCACCGCCACCGACGCGGTGCTCACCGTCACGCAGATGCTCCGCAAGAAGGGCGTGGTCGGCAAGTTCGTGGAGTTCTACGGCCCCGGCGTGGCCGGACTGGCGCTCGCCGACCGCGCGATGATCGCCAACATGGCCCCGGAATACGGCGCCACCGTGGGCTTCTTCCCCGTGGACGGCCGCACGTTGGATTATCTCCGCGTCTCGGGCCGCCCGGAGGACGACATCGCCCTCGTCGAGGCCTACTGCAAGGCGCAGGGCCTATTCCGCGACGACAAGGCCGAGCCGTCGTTCGCCGACTCGCTTTCCTTGGATCTTTCCACCATCAAGCCGTGCGTGGCCGGCCCCAAGCGCCCGCAGGACCGCATCGAGCTGGGCGGCGTGAAGAGCCAGTGGCTGGCGACCGACCTGCCGGGCTTCTTAAAAGAGAAGGACAAGAAGGGCAACGTTCCCGCTCCCGCCGGGACCGAGATCCCCGTCAAGAACTACAAGCTCGGCCACGGCGCGGTGACGCTCGCCGCGATCACGTCGTGCACGAACACGTCGAACCCCGGCGTGCTGATCGCCGCGGGACTGGTGGCGCAGAAGGCTGTCGCGAAGGGCCTGACGGTGAAGCCGTGGGTGAAGACGTCCCTGGCCCCGGGCTCGAAGGTCGTCATCGATTACCTGAAGGCCGCCGGCCTGATGGCCCCGCTCGAGGCTCTGAAGTTCCACTTGGTCGGCTACGGCTGCACCACCTGCATCGGCAACTCCGGCCCGCTCCCCGAGGAGGTGGCCAAGGCCGTCTCCGAGAACAACATGATCGTCGCCGCGGTGATCTCCGGCAACCGGAACTTCGAGGGCCGGGTGAACCCGCTGGTGAAAGCGAACTACCTGGCCTCGCCGCCTTTGGTGGTCGCCTACGCCTTGGCCGGCCGCGTGGACATGGACCTGACCACCGAGCCAATCGGAACCGGCAAGGACGGCAAGCCCGTTTATCTTGAGGACATCTGGCCCACCAACGACGAAGTGAACGCCGCCGTTGAGAAGACCGTCACGCGCGAGATCTTTCTGCGTCAATATAAAGATGTCTTCGCCGGCGACGCGAACTGGAAGTCGATCAACGTCCAGGCCAGCGAATTGTACTCCTGGGAACCCAAGTCGACCTACGTTCGCCTGCCGCCGTACTTCGAGGACCTGTCGCTGACGCCCCGCGCGCTGGCCGACATCAAGGGCGCCCGAGCGCTCGCGCTGTTCGGCGACTCGGTGACGACGGATCACATTTCTCCCGCCGGCAACATCGCGAAGGATTCCCCCGCCGGAACGTATCTGCAGGCCCAGGGGGTCAAGCCGTCGGACTTCAACAGCTACGGCGCGCGCCGCGGCAACCACGAGGTCATGATGCGCGGCACCTTCGCCAACATCCGCATCAAGAACCTGATGCTCAAGGACGTGACCGGCGGGTACACCCTGCACATCCCGTCGAAGGAGCAGCTGTCCATCTTCGACGCGGCCATGAAGTACCAGGCCGCCAAGATCCCCACCATCATCGTCGCCGGCAAGGAGTACGGCACCGGCTCCAGCCGCGACTGGGCCGCGAAAGGCCCGGCGCTGCAGGGCGTGAAGGCCGTCGTCGCGCAGAGCTTCGAGCGCATCCATCGCTCGAACCTGGTGGGCATGGGCGTGCTCCCGCTGCAGTTCAAGGAAGGCGAGTCCGCGCAGACCCTGGGCCTGACCGGCTACGAGACCTTCGACATCGTCGGCCTCTCCGCGGTGAAGCCGCGCGCGCCGCTGACCGTCCGCGCGACGCTCGACGGCAAGACCAAGGAGTTCACGGCGATCTGCCGCATCGACACCCCGATCGAGCTGGAGTACTACCGCTGCGGCGGCGTCCTCCGCTACGTGCTGGGCCAGCTGATGGCGGGTTCCGGCAAGACTCCCGTCGCGGCTTAAAACTCGCGCCGGGTCAAGTTCTAGGACCAAAGACCCATGCAGGGATTAAAAGCCCGGGGCTAAAATCGCGGCAACCCCTTACGGAGGATGCCATGAAACTCTCGCTCCTGCTCTTGTTCGTCGCGCTCACCCTGACCGCGTCCCGCGCCCGCGCCGGCGATGAAGCCGTCAAGGCGTCGTCGGGCCTGAAATTTCTCGAGACCGGCGGCTCCACGAGCGTCGCGGACGGCGCCGACGCCGTCAAAGGCGGCGCCGGAAGCGGCCGCGCGCTGCATTTCGTCAACGGCGCGGAAACGAAGACAATTTTGGACGGCGAAGACGTCCCCGGCCCGGGTCACCATGCGGGCGACGCCCTGGTCCGAGGAGTCCGCACCGCGCAGGGCGCTCTTTACGGGGCCGTCGCCGGAGCCGTGATCGGCGGCGGCGTCGGTCTATTCGGCGGTCCGGCCGGCGTCTTCGGCGGCGCCGCGGGCGGCGCGCAATTGGGCGCGATGGCGGGCATGGCGCTCGGCGCGGGGCTGTGCTTCCTGCTGGGAGGCAAGGCCGGCTCCGGAAAGCCCGGCGCCATCGAAAAAAGCCAGAATGACCTGGATGACGCGCTCAAACAGCTTTGATATGACCGCTTCGAATCCGGCGGCCGCCTACGGGCGGACGTGCCTGACCGCCGCGTTGGTCCTGACCGCCTCCTGGATTCCCGCGCTGGGCCTGCTGGACGGCGCGGACTGGGCGACGCCGCGGGCGGCGCACGGCGCTCACTTCCTGGGGCTGGCGTTCCTGATCGGCTGGCCGCTGATCCTCGGCGTGCGTCTCTGGCTGGGAGCGCCGCCGGACGAGCGCGCGGAAAGAGCGCGCGACTGGGCCGCGCGCTGCCTTCTTCCCGCCCTGCTGTTCGCCGTCGCGATCCAAGCCGTCCTACTGATGGTTCCACACGTGACGGCGGGAGTCATCGTGGGGCTCATGTTCGCGGGACTGCCCCTGGGAATTTACGGCGTGATGCTGACGAAGGAATCCGCTACGCCGTAGGCTTCCGGCCCGAGATCAGGTACTGCAGTCCCGCGCCGATCGCGGACAGCCGCCCCGCCTTCGCGGCGAGGAAGCTCTGCCGGCGCCGATCCATGGCGATCTCCCACAATTCGGCGAAGAGGTCCGGATTGCCGCCCCCGGCGAGATAATAAGAACGGGTCTCCCCCTTCTCCCAGATCCAGAAATCGCGCTTCAGCCAGTCCTCGGTCTGAGCCAGATCGGCGGCCTGTCCCGGATCGGATTGATTCGGCACGGTGAGCGTCGCCTTGTCGGACAGATACGCCTGGAGATCGTTTAACCCGAGCTCATGGAGATATCCCGGAAGGAGATCGCCGACGGAATTGTTTCCCAGGCCCAGGGCGGCCTTGCCCCGCTCGCAGATCGCCTGCAGGCGGGCGGCGGACAATAATAAATCGACGGCGCCTTCGAAATTACCGCTGTCGCGCACCAAGGACGCCGCCAGATTGTTGGGCTCGCTCAGCGCCAGCAAGCCGCCGGGCTTCAGCACGCGCACAAACTCCCGCAAGGTCGCCCGCGGATCGGGGACGTGGATCAGCACCGTTTGGCACGTCACCAGGTCGAATGATTCGTCCGCGAACGGCAGCGCGTTCACGTCGCCTTGCCGGTAGCCGAAGCGGTGCAAATCCTTGTCCTTCGCGATCTCGGCCGCCTTCCGAACCCATTGCGCCTCACGGTCGATCCCGACGACGGTCGCCTCCGGCGATAGAAACGGCGCCAGCACCCGCCCCCAATGCCCCACGCCGCAGCCCGCGTCCAGGATGAAACGCGCCTCGGACAGCTTCCAGCGCGCGGCCATCAGCGCCACGAACTCCGGGTTCCACCAGAAGTCGCGCTGATCGCCGAAATACTCCGCCGAATGCGGCATTTTGATATTGGGCAACCCTTCAATCGGCGCGCTCATCGTCTCACACTATCCCAATTCGTCAGTGCGACTGCAACTCCGGAATCGGAAGCCTCGCGACGTCGACCGTTCCATGCTTCATTTCGTGATCCCATTTCCAAATCATGAACACCGCCGGATAAACGAGAAGTTCCATGATGAAGCTGGTCGCCAGGCCGCCGATCATCGGCGCGGCGATGCGTTTCATGAGATCCGCCCCCGTCCCAAGCGACCACATGATCGGCAGCAGCCCCATGAAGGCGCAGGCGACCGTCATCATCTTTGGCCGCACGCGCTTGACGGCGCCATGGATGATCGCCTCCTCCAGCTCAGCGAGCGTCCGCATCCGCCCCTGGCGCACCATGTCGTAATAGGCCATGTCCAGATAGAGCAGCATGAAGACGCCGGTCTCCGCGTCCAGCCCCATCAGCGCGATCATGCCCACCCAGACGGCGATCGACACATTATAGTTGAGCGCGTAAAGAAACCAGACGGCCCCCACCAAGGAGAACGGCACGGCGAGCATGACGATCCCCGTCTTTACCCAGGACCTCGTGTTCAGGTGCAGCAGGAACATGATGAGAAAAACGGTCAGGGGTAGGACGATCTTGAGGCGCTCGCGCACCCGAACCATGTTCTCGTACTGGCCGCTCCACTGGAGCGAGTAGCCGGGTTTCAGCTTCAACTCGGCGGCAACGCGACGCTTGGCCTCTTCCACATAGCTCCCGATGTCGCGGCCGGTCACATCGACATAAACATAACCCGCCAGCAGCCCGTTTTCATTGCGGATCATCGCCGGACCTTGTCGCAGGCGAATGTCGGCCAGCTCCGCCAACGGAATTTGCGCGCCGCTTGATGTGGGCACCAGCACGCGACGCAGCTTCGGCAAATCATCGCGCAATTCGCGGGCGTAGCGCACGTTGACGGAGTAGCGCTCGCGGCCCTCGATGGTCGTCGTGACGGTTTCGCCCCCGATGGCCGACATGATGACTTCTTCGGCCTCCTTGATGCTCAGGCCGTAGCGCGCCAGCCGGTCGCGCTTGAGGTCGAAGTCGACGAAGTAGCCGCCCGCCGTACGTTCGGCGAATACGCTGCGCGTGCCGGGGACCCGGCCAAGGATCGACTCCAACTCGCCACCGATCCGTTCAATCTCGCCCAGGTCGGAGCCGAAGACCTTGATGCCAATAGGCGTTCGCACCCCCGTCGTCAACATGTCGATGCGCGCCTTGATGGGCATGGTCCAGGCGTTGCTCGTGCCGGGAATCTTCAATTTCGCGTCCATGTCGGCCGTGAGCTCCTCCCAGCTTATCCGGTCGCTCCAAAGGTGGCGCAGAGGGCGCTGAATAAACTCCGGCAGCCGCGAGTACCACCGCGCCTTGCGGCGCCATTGCTCGCGCGGCTTCAGCACGACGGTCGTTTCCATCATCGAGAACGGCGCCGGATCGGTAGAGGTCTCGGCACGGCCGGCCTTGCCGAAGACCGACTCGACCTCGGGAAAGGACTTCAATATCTCATCCTGGGTCTGCAGGAGTTTCTGGGCCTCCGCGACTGAGATGCCGGGCAAGGTCGTGGGCATGTACAGGATCGATCCCTCGTTGAGCGGGGGCATGAATTCCGAGCCCAGGCGCATGTAGACGGGCGCCGTCGTCAGCACGAGAAGCGCCGCCGCGGCGATTACCTTCCAAGGGCGGCGCAGCACCCAGCGGCAGGCCGGCTCGTAGTATTTGAAAAGCACGCGGCTGACCGGGTGCTTTTCCTCGGGATAGTAGGTGCCGACGACCGTCTGGTTGACGAGCCACGCCAGCCACTTGGGCCGGAATTCAAAGAAGTCCATGCGGCTGAACATCATGCGCACCGCCGGATCGAAGGTCAGCGCGAGGAGCGCAGCGATGGCCATGGCCATGGTCTTGGTGACGGCCAGGGGCCGGAACAGGCGACCCTCCTGGTCCATCAAGGTGAAGATGGGCAGAAAGGCCACCGCGATGACGAGCAGGGAGAAGAAAACGGCGGGGCCGACTTCCTGCAGCGCCCTCAGACGGACCTCGTGGAAGTCGCCCTTGCGCCCGCCCTCAATCCAGAGCTGTAGCTTCTTATACGCGTTCTCCACCTCGACGATCGCCCCGTCCACCAGGATGCCGATCGAGATCGCAATGCCCGAAATCGACATGATGTTCGAGGTCATGCCCATCAGGTACATCGGGATGAAGGTCAGCGCGACGGAGACCGGGATCGTCACGATCGGGATGATGGCCGTCGGGATGTGCCACAGGAAGACAAGAATGACAAGGCTCACGATCGCGAGCTCCAGCGCCAGTTCCTCCTTGAGCGTGGAGATCGCTTTCTTGATCAAGCCGGAGCGGTCGTAGACGGGGACCACCTCGACGCCCGGCGGGAGCGACGGCTTGATCTCCGCGAGCTTGGCCTTCACACCCGCGATGACGTTGAGGGCGTTCTCACCGGTGCGCATCACGACGATGCCGCCCACCGTGTCGCCCTCGCCGTTGAGATCGGCGATGCCTCGGCGGATGTCGGGGCCGAGTTCCACGCGGCCCAGGGCCTTGATCAGGATCGGCGTCCCATTCTTGTCCCGGCCCACCACGATATTTTCGATGTCCGACACGGATTTCGCGTAGCCGTGGCCGCGGACCATGTATTCCTTCCCCGAGAACTCGACGAGCCTTCCGCCCACGTCGTCGTTGCCGTCGCGCACGGCCGCAAGAACGGTCGACAGCGGGATATTGTAGGCGGCCAAAGCCGTCGGGTCGAGGTTGACCTGATACTGCTTCTGGTAGCCGCCGATCGAGGCGACCTCGGCCACCCCGGGGACCGACTGCAGGTAGTAGCGCATGTACCAATCTTGGAAGCTCCGTAGCTCGGAAAGGTCATGACGCCCGGTCTTATCCACGAGCGCGTACTGGTAAACCCAGCCCACGCCCGTGGCGTCGGGCCCCAGTTCCGTGCGCACGCCCGCGGGAAGCTGAGACTGGATCTTGCTCAGGTACTCCAGCGTGCGCGAACGCGCCCAATAGACGTCCGTGCCGTCCTGGAAGACGACATAGACGTAGGAGTACCCGAAGTCGGAGAACCCTCGGATCGCCTTGACGCCGGGAGCGCCCAGCAAAGCGCTGACGATCGGATAGGTGACCTGATCCTCGACGACGTCGGGCGAGCGGTCCCAGCGTGAATAAATGATGACCTGGGTGTCGGACAGGTCCGGAATAGCGTCAAGTCGCGCGTTCTTCATGCAGTAGTACGCGCCGGACAGCGCCGCCGCCGTAAGCAGGATGACCGTGAACTTGTTGCGCGCGGACCAGGAGATGATTTTCTCGATCATCGGACGCTCTTGAGCTTGGACTCCGAGTCGATCAGGAAATTGGCGGACGTAACCACTTTTTCGCCGCTCTTCAAGCCCGACAGGACCTCGTAGTAATCCCCGGCTTCGCGGCCGACGCGCACCTGCCGCGGCTCGATGCGTCCGTCGCCGAGATCCATGAAGACGAGCTGTCGCACGCCGGTATCCACGAGGGCGCTCGCGGGAAGCGCTAGCGCGCGGCCTATGCCGGCTTCGATCTCCGCGTTCACGTACATCTCGAGCTTGAGCAGGCCCTCGGGGTTAGGAACCTCGATGCGGACTTTCAGGGAGCGGGTCTCGGGTGAAAGGATGGAATCGAGAGATTTGACGATGCCGCGGAACCGACGGCCCGGGTACGCTGGGGTGGTAATCACGACATGCTGGCCCGGCTTCACGAAGGAGATCTCGTACTCGTAGATTTGGGCGTAGACCCACACCGTGCCGCCCTGCCCGCTGAAAAGCAGGTTCGTCGGCGGCTGGCTCGACCCGGCGATGGCGGTGATCTGCTCCTTGGACAATCCGAGCTGCCGCAACCTCAGTTCCGAGGCGCGCACCAGGGCGTCGGCGCGCTGATGCACGTCCGGGTAGGAGCTCTCCTTGACGGAGTCGCGGGCCTTGGCCGCCTCGCCGTACTCGGCGATCGCGTTGTAGAGGCCGGGATCGTAGGCGACGCGTCCGCTGGCGCGCACGGCCACGGCCAGGTCGCGCGGCTCGACCTCCGCGGATTTCATGCCGATCATCTGCCGCTTCTCCTCGGATAGAACGAGGGATCCCTGGCCGGGCACGTCGCTGGCGGCTCCTTCCTCGGCATAAACGGGCACATAATCCATGCCCATGCCGTCCTTCATGGGGACGGGCGAGGTGACTTCAGGCTGCATCGAGTTGCGATAGTACAGGATGCGCCCCTTCGCGTCCGGAGTCACCTCGACCTCGCCGCAGATCGGACAGACGGCTTTCTTTCCCGGCATGGCCGTCAGTTCCATAACGCAATGAGACATCGTGCATTTGTGCAGAATGCAGATGCGTTTGGCCGCCGCGTTCTCCGGACCGCCAGAGTTCTTTCGAGAGATCAAAACGCGCATTTCATAACCGCCGACCGCCAAAACGGCAACGGCCCCCGCGATCTTGAGTCCTTTGTGCTTCATGGCGTTGATAGCTCCTGTCCGACGACGCGCTCGAGCTCCGCGAGCTGGCGCTGATAGTCGGACGTATATCGATAGTATTCAAGGCGGGAATCCAGGAGCGAACGCTGGGCATCGAGCAGATCGAGAAAACCGGTCTCGTTCGCCTGATACCCCGCCTCGGCGACGTTCAGGGCCTCCTGGGCCTGCGGCAGCAAGCTGGTACGATAGACCTCCGCCAGCCGTCCGGATGTCCGGGCTCGAACGAAAGCGACCTTCAATTCGGAGGATGTCTCGACTTTCGCCGCTTGAAGTTCCGCGTCCGCCGCCTCGCTTTCCGCCTTGGCCTGAGCGGCCATCGCCGCCGGCTTCCAGAACCATAGAGGCAGGCTCAAACCGAGCACGGCGTCGTTGGAGTTTCCGCGCACGGGATCCCGGCGCCAACGGTACTGGAGCATGAAGTCCGGAAGGAACTCCGAATGGGCCAGCGAAAGCGACGTCCGCGCCCTTTCCGCGCCGAGAAACGCCTGACGCAACTCTGGCCGGAGGGCGCTCGCCGTCGCTTCCAAATCAGAGAGCTTGGCGGTAAGCGCTCCCGGCTGCGGATCCGCCGGCGCGGGAAAAGGGATTGCTGCGTCCCTATTCAGCAGCGCGTCCAGCGTGGCCTCGGCCACCTCGCGCTCGCGTTCGATCTCCAGCGTCATGTTCAGCATCTTGGTGAGTTCCACTTGCGCCTTGAGGGCGTCGAGTTGGCTTGCGTGGCCCGCGGCGTAGCGCGACTCTGCGACCTTCGCGAAGCGTCTCATTATCTCCACGTTCTCGCCGAAGATCTCGGCGCTCTTGGCGGAGAAAAATAGATCGGCGTACGCGGCCGCGGTCTTCGCCCGAACCTCGAGCAACTTGGCGCGGTAACCCTCCTCCGCGATGAGCGCGTCCTTGGCGGCACGGTCGCGGCGAAGGTAGAGGGTCGTGGGAAAAGGCACTTCCTGAGTGACGGCCACGTTCTTCTCCTGCGCGCCGTTGATCACATTCTGGCCCGCCGGCGCGTACATGCGCTCCAAGTCTAGGCGCGGCTTATCCAGCGTCGCGGCTTGAGTCGCCTCCTGTTGGGCCGCCCGCCACCTCGCTCGGGCCGCCAGAATCTCCGCGTTGTCGCGCTCCACCAATGTCAGAACCTGGGGGAGCGTGATCGTATCGGACGACGCGGCTTGCGGCGCCTGAGCTTGGACGGCGACGGACGCAGTCGCCAGAAGAACGGTCAGAAACATTGTGGTTTGATTCATCGTATTTCGAGAGCCGGAGCTCCCGCCTCTTTCATCCGATTCGCCCCGCGCGCAGGAAATCCGCCGGGATGGGAACGGCCTCCACCGCGAACCGCGGCGGTCAGCCTTGGGGGGGTGCCCGGCTCGACGGCGGCGCGTCCGTCGGGGATGATTCGGCCGAAAGGCCGGCGGCAGGGAACCGTGGGGACGATTCGCGCGGAATCGCGATGAGAGGGGGGGCGTGCCGGACCCCGAGGGTGCCGGGAATCTCCCTCATATCCGTGACGACGAGCGCGCCCGCGGCCGGGGTCCGCCGGATGCGGCAACATTCCTTCGAGGAGGAGGGATCCTTCCCTCCTCCGGCGCAACGCCCGCAGGACGACGCGGGGGCCATCGTGCAGGCTCGAGACGGAACAGCGGAGGCGAAAACCGCCAGCGCGAGCAAGAGTGCCGTCAGTAAACGCAATGAGGGAATGCGCATGATGCCTCTCCCATCGCATCGCAACAGAGAGGCCACAATATCGACGTCTCCCGCAGTTCGTCGTCGTCATTCGCTACTCGCGGCCGTCCCCATATTGTGGGTGAAGACCAGTTCCCCGCCTTCACAGCCTGTCGCCATCAGCAGCCCGGCGGCGATGACCCAAAAAAGCAGGAAAAACGCCGGCCAACGCTCCCGGAACCAGTATCGCCAGGCGGACAGGCAGGTGAAGATTCCGATGGTCCAATAGGCCAAGCCTTGATGATCGGCCAACGTTTCCCAAGCTGGCGGCGCCCAACTCCCTCTACGGCGCGAAACGACGTCGCCGACCGCGAGCGCCAGCCCCACGGTCAAGAGCGCGATGGGATAATGTACGACCGCGGGATGCAGGAGGTAGAGCGGAGGAATGGTCACGACCTCACTCCTTCGGCGCCGTGCTCCGCGTCATGGCCCTCGTGTGACCACGCGGAGACGGCGACGGCGATCAAAGCGAGCACGGCGAACGGAATGGCGCGTTTATTCATAAAATGCCTCCGGGACGACAGCGGTGGTCGCGTGATGCGCGGGCGTCAAATGCCCGATGGGCTGGAAGCGCGGGAACCCGGCGAGACCGGGCTAAAGGACGGCGAGGAGGGACGGAGGCGGGCGGGGACCGTGGAGGACCCGCGCCGGAACGGACGGCGCGACGCCGGGGGGAGCGCCGGCATCGAGGTAAGACGGCGCCCCGTCATCGGCCCTTGGCGCCTGAACGGCGAAGGAAATAATGTCGACGGAAAAAGCCACTGGCCGCAGGACCATCGCTTGAGCGGGAAGCAGAACCGACGCATTACCCGAACGGCGGGCGCAACAAGGTGCATGCGAACGCGACGTGCCTTCCCTTGAAGTCGGGGCCATGCGGCCGCAATGCCCGGAGGACGCGCCCACCGACCCCGCGTCCGAACGAAGAACCGGCATATCCAGCACGCACGCCTGCCGGCACACCCCTACGCCCAGGTAGGCGACCAAAAAAGCCAGCATTCCGGCGCGCCGCAACATCATGAACGCATTGTAGCCCCAGGCATGCGAACTGTCAATGCCGTCCGGATCGAAGGGATCGGATCAAATCGTTTTATCTCCCCTGCGCGGCCGGCCAGGTGGACTTCACCGCCTTGAGGATGTCGTCGGCCAGTCCGCGCGCCCCTTCTTCGAAAGAATAGACGGAAGTGGAGTCCGAGCCGGACCACGCGACGCCCCCCGTGGGGACGTACACCAGTCGCGCCGACACGCCCAGGCGGCCGTCGGTGGTGTACGAGCGGGGCTCCTTGCGCAGGATATGACGGGTCCGGTAGCCCGTCACCACCTGCTGGCTGGTCTCCGCCCAAGTCCCGTCGGAATTTTGGACGCGCCGGGTGCGCTGAACGTAGATGGGATCGGTGCGGTCGTCCACGACGTCCACGTTGATCAGCCGGTCCCGGGATTGCGCCAGGTCCGTGATCCGCCCGAACAGAAGCGCGTCCACGCCCAACACCCCCCCGAGCGTCTTCGCCGTTTTGGGGTCGAGCGAGCCGTTGAACCGCCGCTCCTGAAGCACCTTGGCGACTTCCTCGCGCTCCACCACGTCGTAGCCGGCGGCCAGAAGAGACTGTTCGAAGGCTCCGGTGACCACGTCGCCCGAACCCGCGACGCGCGGATAATCCTTGAAGCCGATCACGGCCACGCGCTTGATCTTGGAGAAGTCGAAACGTCGGTTGATCACCACGTTGGCCGTCGCGCAGGCGCACAGGGCCGCAACGGTGAGAAGCGGGAAGAGTCGACGGATCATCGCCATTATTACGCGCGGAGCGGCCGGGCGTTCAGCCCTTTCTCAGCTTGAAGCGCGCCAGGCGAAAGCGGTGCAGGTTCAGGTCCGACTTGCCCGCGATCATCAGCTCCGCCATGGACTTTCCCACGATGGGCGCGAACTTGAAGCCGTGGCCCGAGAAGCCCGCGGCCACGTAGGCGTTGGGCACGTCGGGAAGCTTGTCCATGATGAAGTCGTCGTCGGGGGTGTTGTCGTACCAGCACACGTGCCCCTCGAACTCCGTGAAGTGCGACATCTCCGGGAGGAACTTCTTCAGGAACTTGCGGCAGGATTTCTCGAACTTCGGGGTGAGCGTGCGCAGCTCGTCCGGGTTCACCTTCTTGACGACCGGGCCCTTGCGGTGGTCGCCGATCTTGATGAAGCCGTGCAGGTGCACGGGGAAGCCGTAGAAGCCGTCGGCCATGCTGGCGAAAACCGGGAAATGCTCGGGGCGGTAGCGGCCGCGGTTGTTCAGCGGCCGCAGGAACAGCTGCTCCTGCTTGGTGATCTTCAGCGGGATCCCGTAGTTCTTCAGGAGCTCCGCGGTCCAGTAGCCGCCGGTGAACAGGAACTTCTCCGCCTCCCACACCTTGCCCGCGGCGTCCTTCACGGAGCGCACGCCGTTCTTATCCTTCTGGATGGAGACGATCTTGACGTTCGACCGGATCCGCACGTTCTTGCGCTGCGCGATGCTCGCCGTGGCGGCGACCGCGCGGTTGGCCCACACCATGCCGCCGTCGGGATGGTAGAGCGCCCACTTGAACGAGCGCGGGTTGTACATCGGGTAGAGTTTCTTGACCTCGTCGCGCTCCAGCCGCGAGCAGCGGATCTTGCGCTCCTTGAGCACCGCCAGGCTGTGCGCCTCGTAGCCGTTCGCCTTCCCGGCGAACTCCAGCACGCCGTTCTGCTGGAGCAAGGTCTCCTCGGACAGGGTGTTGAGCTCCAGCCACAGCGGCAGGGCCTTCAAGGCCATCTCGGTGTAAAAGGCGTCCTTGCCGTAGGTGAGGCGGAACACGCGCAGGTGGTCGCCGGAGGCGGCCCACTGATTGGGCACGTCGAACTGGTCCAGGACCGTGACGGACTGGCCCAGCTGCGCCAGATGCCAGGCCGCCTGCACGCCCATAATGCCGCCGCCGACCACGATCACCGAGTTCTTGACGCCGCTCATCGTAGAAACCGTCCCCCGATCTGTCGCGCGACCCTGTCCGGCGACGTGCCGTGAGCCACGCGCATCCACTTCCCGCCTTCCGCCTCGGCCGTCTCGCCCAGTTCGACGTCCGCGGTCACCACCGTCACCGTCCCGCCCTTGTTCCAGGTCCGCGCGCGCACCCGGTCCAGGATCACGTCGTCCGCCGGAACCTCGCGCGTGAAGCTCAAGCGGAAATTCGCCGGTCCGCCCGACGGCATCGCGCGGAAGGCGCCGTCGAAGAACAGCTCGACCTCGACGCCCGCCCCCGTCTCCTCGCACAAGCGGGCGAAAATCTCGACCATGCGCTCGGAATCGGACTGCTCCTGCGCCTGATGGGACGTCCCGCCGTAACCGTAAGCCGAACGGACCAGGTTCGTCCCGTCGACGCAGAAGAGCCGGACGCTCATGTTATCTTTTCGGGCGCGCGGTCCGCCAGGGCGCCCAGGGACAGCTTAGCAAACCGACAGGGCCCGGGTCCCGAGGGCCCTTGACGACTTCTTCCCGCCTCTTTACACTTGGGTCAACGGTATCCTCTTATATGAGAAGAGTCCCCCTCCTCCTCTTGACGCTCCTGGTCTGCGCCGCGCTCTCGCGCGCGCAGGACGACAGCGACCGGGATGCCCCATTGGGGACGCGCTCGCCGGCCGTGGTGGCTTGGCGCGTTCCCGCCGCCCAAATCCCGCCGCCGCAGGGCCTGGGACCGTTGACCCACGTCGTCGGTTCCGAGAAACTGCTTAAGTCCTTCCGCGCCGCGTTGGATGCCGAGCCCGACGGCAAGGCCAAGGCCGACCTGCTCGGAGCCCTGTCCGATCTGGAGGCCGGTGCGGCCCAGGCCAAACCCGGAGAGGGTCAGGCGTGGATCGACGGTCACCTCGGGACTCTCAACGAAACCTTGCGCACGCTCGGCCCGGAGGCCCCCGTCCCCCTGATGAGGAAAGCCGCCGACGCCGCCGCCAAGCTCAACGCCTACGCCCAGCGTTGGGCCGACACCCGGGAGCTGGCCAACCGCGCCCTCGCCTACGATCCCGACGACCGCGACGCCTTGATCAGCCGCTCTCAAGCCAACGCCGGGTTGGCCGAGTTCGCGCGCTCCTACGCCGACGCCGAGCGCGCCGCCAAGATCTCCCCCGACTACGCCGCCGCCTACACGGCCCGCGCCGCCGCGGCGTACGGCCTGGGCAACTACATGCAGGCAGCCGAGGACGCGCGCCGCGCGCTGGCCCTCGACCCCGAAGACAAGGAAGCCTTCGCGCTGATGAAGCTGTCCGAGGGCCGCACCCGCAAAATGCCCGATTTCGAGAAGAGCCTCCAGCCCCAGCTGGCCGACTCCGTGGAGCGCGAGTACCACGGCATGATCCAGCAGTTGAACCAGGTGGAGGAGAGGCGCCTGGCTCCCGTCGAGGAGCCCGGTCCGGCCGCGGTCGAGCGCCTGACCGCGGCGGCCGGCTCGAAGCTGTCGGTCAAGGACTACTGGGGCGCCATCGACGACGCGGATAAGGCCCTGGCCCTGGACCCGTCGAACGCCCGGGCGCTCTATTTCCGAGCCGCCGCGCACAACCTGACCGGAGCCTACGGCGACGCGGCCGCCGACGCCACCCGCGGGCTGATCGTCCAGCCGTCGGACGTGGGCCTGCACGACGCCCGCGCCTGGGCCTACAACCGCATGGGCCGCTACAACGACGCGATCGCCGACGCGCACAGCGCGCTGGAGGTCAACCCCAAGGATGCCTACGCTTTCGCCAACCGCGCCTACGCCGACGAGCAGAGCGGCGATTACACGCAGATGGCCGAGGACTACAAGACCGCCGCCGACTTCAATCCCCAATTCGAGCCCACGTACGCCGACGCCGCCCGCCGCCACGGGCTGTCCCCGGAGCCGCGCGCCCGCCGGGCCGAAATCCTGTCCCGTCGCCACCAGCGCCAGGCGCGCTCGTTCGCCACGATCCTTTTCTCCTCGCTGCTGGGCGGTTTGCTGATCGCGCTGGGCGTTCTGCACATCAACTCCGGCCTCAACAAGAAGCCCGCGCCCGCCGCGGCGGCGCCCGCTCCGCTCTCCGGCATCGAGGCCGGATACGTCCTGGGCAAGGCCATCGGCCAGGGCGGCATGGGCGTGGTGTACGAGGCCGTGGACCGCAAGCTGAAGCGGCCGGTGGCCATCAAGATGCTGCGCGACGAGTGGAAGCTGGACGATTCCGCCAAGGCCGCCTTCATGACCGAGGCCACCATGGTGGCCGAGCTCCACCACCCGTCCATCGTGGACATCCACAACATCATCGAAGACGATCGCGGGCTGTATCTGGTCTTCGAGCGCCTGCAGGGCCGGACCCTGGACCAGGTGATCGCCGGAGGCCGGCCCATGCCGTTCGCCGAGGTCAAGCGCGTGCTCAAGCCCGTGTGCGAGGCTTTGACCTACGCGCACGACCGGGACGTCGTGCACCGCGACCTGAAGCCGTCGAACGTCATGCTGACCTTGGAGGGCGGCGTGAAGGTGCTGGACTTCGGCATCTCCCGACACGCGGCCCAAGCGGGCAACGCCGCCACCACCCAGACGGTCACCGGCACGCCGCACTACATGGCGCCGGAGCAGGAGTACGGCGTCGTGCGCAAGGAGAACGACGTGTTCTCCCTGGGCGCGGTGCTCTACGAGATGGTGACCGGCACCCGCCCCTACGAAGGCCCGCATCAGGCCAAGCTGGCCAAGGGCTACCTGCGCGCCAGCGCACGCGTGCACGGCGTGCCGCTGGAGCTGGACGCGCTGATCGACCGCGCGCTCGAGCCGGACCCGGAGAAGCGCCTGAAGTCCGTCGACGAGTTCTGGCGCGAGCTCTCCGCCATCCGCGACTACGCCGTTCACTCCGAAGCCTGAGCCAGGCCGGCCCCGAGCGAGCGATGGCCTCCTTCTTCCAGACCCCCGCGTTCCGGCAGAGCCGCCCGGTCCTGCTGACCACGTTCACCAACAAGGTGGGCTCCATCGGGCTCAGCCTGATCACCATCCTGCTGGTGAAGAAGGGCGTGTCCACCGGACAGGGCACCTTGGTGCTGGCGACGCTCAAGGGCACCATGCTGATCGGGACCTTGACCGGCGGGGCGCTGACCGACCGCCTCGGCTCGCGCGGCCTGGTCCTGACGGCCCTGCTCATGTCGGCGACGGGGCTGGGCTTCCTGCCGTTCCAGGATTCCATCTGGCTGATCCTGCTCTTCGGCATGCTCGCCCAATTCGCCGAGTCGCTGATGAACGTGGTCCAGCGCATCCTGCTGATGGACCTGGTGGACTTCGGCTACCAGAAGGAGTCGCTGGGCTGGATGCGCATGGTCAACAACTTCGCGCAGATCTTCAGCTTCAGCATCGCGGCGCTGGGCTCCGGTCTGGGCGTGGCGCCGCTGATGATGTTCGACGCGTCCACGTCGCTGACCGCCTTCTTCATCGGCCGCGCCATCCTGCCGCGCCGGGCGGCGGCGCACAAGGGGCGCGGCCTGGGCGGCGCCAAGTCCGAGGGCCCCACGACGAAAAGCGCGTTCTTCCGCTGCGGCCTGGTGCTGATGGGCTGGTCGTTCTTCTACGAGCTGTTCCTGGAAGGCGGCGCCGGACGCCTGGAGATCCTGCATCCGGGCCAGGGCCTGCACCGCTTCTCCACCATGATGATCCTGAACACGGTCCTGTGCGCGGCGTTCGCCGTGCAGGCCACGCGGCTGTTCCAGCGCTCGTGGCACGCCATCGCCGGCGGCATGCTGATGACCGTCGCGGGAATCCTGCTGGCGGTGTGGGGCATGTCGTCCCAGCTGTGGGTGTTCGGCGGGATGCTGTTCCTCACCGTCGGCGAGCTGATGATCGGCGCGGTGGCGCAATACACCCTGATGCGCCTCACGCCGGGAGGGGCCAACGCCGGCTTCTACTACTCCCTGGGCATCACCCTGATGCAGTGCGGGCGCATCCTGGGGGCGTCGCTGGCGTTCCCCCTGCTGATCCACGCGGTGAGTCTGACGCCCTTCGTCGCCGTCGTGCTGACCGTCGGCGCGCTCCAGTCGGCCGTGCTCTGGTCCCTGCGCGGCGACGTGGGCCGGCTGGCCTAACGGCCGGCCAAGGCGACGATCGTCTTATACTGCTCAGGCGTCACCGGCTGGACGGACAGGCGCGAGCGGTGGAACAGCGGCATGTCGGCGATGGCCGGAACGCCGCGGAGCTCGTCGAGCGACAGGAAACGCGGCAGCTTCTTGGCCTTGCCCAGGTCGACCTGGAACCAAATGGGGCGGTCGGGCGTGGCCTTGGGATCGCGGTAATCGCTCTTGGGATCGAACTGGGT
>JAGWMT010000031.1 GCA_028871595.1 Elusimicrobiota bacterium | reverse complement strand
GACGTCGTGGAGACGCACTTCCTCTCGGGAACCTTGGTGGTGCCGCGCTTCGTCCTGACCGAGCTGCACCGCCTGGCCGACTCCGAGGACCCGCTCAAGCGGGCCCGCGGGCGCCGCGGCCTGGACGTGCTGGCCCGTCTGCAGGAGAATGTCTCCATTCCGGTGAAGATCCTCGACAAGGACATGCCCGACGTGAAGGTCACCGAGGACAAGATCGTGGAGCTGGCCCGCGAGATGGGCGCCAAGATCGTCACCACCGACTTCAACGTCAACAAGGTCGCCAGCCTGCGCGGCGTGATCTGTCTCAACGTCAACGACCTGTCCACGTCGCTCAAGACCGTCGTCCTGCCCGGCGAGGGAATGTCGGTGTTCGTGATGAAGGAAGGCAAGGAGCGCGAGCAGGGCATCGGCTACCTCGACGACGGAACGATGGTGGTCATCGACGACGGCCGCCGCGCGATCGGCAAGCGCGTGGACGCCACGGTCACCTCCATCCACCAGACCTCGAACGGACGGATGATCTTCGCGAAAGCCCGGCCCGAGAAGGCGCCCGCGCCGTAGGATGAGAGCCGCCGCGATCATCGTGTCCGGGGGCTCGGGTTCCCGGATGGGCCGTCCCAAGCAGTTCCTGCCGTTGGGCGATTCGACGGTCGCCGAAATGTCGTTGCGCTGTTTCGTTGGCATGACCGAGGTGGAATCGGTCGTGCTGGTCCTGGGCGAGGACGTGCTGAAAGAACATGGCGCTCGCTTGGCCGGCGGCAAGGTGAAGGTCGTCGCCGCCGGTCCGACGCGAATGGGTTCCGTGCGGAACGGATTTGCGGCCGTGCCTCCGGGAGTCGACGTCGTGGCGGTTCACGACGGCGCTCGTTCTTTGGTCACTCCTGATATAGTTCGTGCGACCATGGCGGAAGCGCAAAAGAGCGGCGCGGCCGTTGCCGCCGTGCCGGTCAAGGATACGTTGAAGCGCGTACGGAAAGGCGGTTCGATCGTGGCCGAGACTCCGGATCGCGCCGAATTCTGGTCCGCGCAAACGCCGCAAACGTATCAATACGCCGTCCTCAAAGAAGCTCTGGAACGCTTCAAAGACGACGCGTCGGCGACGGACGAAAGCCAGCTCGTGGAGCGCTGCGGACACGGCGTTTCCGTCGTTCCCTCGTCCTACGAGAACTTCAAGATCACGACCCCCGAGGATATATTCATGGCCGAAGCGATCCTGGACTCCCGTGCCGGCGGCGCCCGTCTCACGACGACGGGTTTCGGTTTCGATATTCATCGGCTCGTGCCCGGTCGAGATCTTTGGCTGGGCGGGGTGAAATTACCCCACGACAAGGGACTCCTCGGTCATTCCGACGGGGACGCCGTGCTTCACGCCGCGTGCGACGCGGTGTTGGGAGCGTTGGGGCGGGGGGAGATCGGGATCGCGTTTCCTCCGTCCGACCCGAAATTCAAGGGGTTGGCGTCCAGGGAGATCGTCGCGCACGTGCTCGGCAAGGTCGCCGAGGCGGGCGGAGAAATCGTCCATCTCGACGTCACCTTGATCGCCGAGGAGCCCAAGCTCAAGCCGCACTACGGCGCGATGAAGGCGTCGGTCTCGGGGCTGTTCCGTTTGAATCCGGCGCGCGTCAGCCTCAAGGCCAAGAGCCACGAGGGCCTGGATGCGATCGGCCGCGGCGAGGCCATCTCCTGCCACGCCGTCGCGACGCTTCTGTCCCGGCGGGCGTAGCCGGGGGCGCCGCATCCGCGGACATCGCCATTATCTATGGTAGCCATCGTTTTTATCTATGGATGATCGGTCCTTCGACACGTAATAAAGGAGTCGGACTCGGAGGAATGAAATCATCATGAGAAAACCAGGTTTGACGTGGGGCGCCTTGATCGTGACGTCGTTTCTGGCCGCGGCGTGCGCCGGCAACCGTGCCGTCAAGAAGGTTCCGGACGTCCCGGCCGCGCCCGTGACGGGTCCCGCGGCGCCCTCTCCGACGGACGCCGCCCGCTCCATGGATATGGAGCCCGACGTGCGGGACATGGCGACGCGCGAGGTCCCGGAATTGAAGGTCGTCGGCTTTGCCTACGACAGCGATATCCTGGACGAGTCCGCGCGCGCTACTTTAAAGACCAACGCGGCCTATCTGCGAGACCACGCCGATATGAAGATCCAGGTGGCGGGCAATTGCGATCAGCGCGGAACCGTCGCCTACAACCTGGCGTTGGGGCAGCGCCGCGCCGCCGCCGTCCGCTCGTATTATAAGGCATTGGGCGTCGCGGACACCCGCGTGGCCACGATCAGCTACGGTAAGGAGAAGCTGATCTGCACCGAGTCCACCGACGCCTGCTGGCAGCGCAATCGCCGCGCCGTCACGCTTGAGGTCCTGAGCCCGAACATCGCAGGTCAACCGGTTCTGCGCTGATCCCGGGTCCTCAGGGGTAGAGGGCGTCGAGCGTCAGCGTCATCGTCTGAGACGGGTCGGCCGTGGTGGCCGTCGGCAGCGAGAACCGGAACCAGAGCGTGCGCGATTCACCCGGCATCACCTGGACGGCCGTTTGGTCGCCGGCGTAGGCGCCGCCCGGCCCTCCCGACGGCCTCGTGCTCAGCAGGATCGGCGTCGAGAAGGCGCCCGGGACGGGTTGGGCGCTGTTCCACAATCCTTGAAGCTCCGCGGTCTCGTTGCCCGGCGCGCTTCCGAACGACCATGGGGAACCCGGCGTCGCGATCTGCGCGCTCAAGCTGTAGGTCACGGGTAGATTGCCGAGGTTCGTGATCACGAACGAACTGACCGAAACGGTCGACATGGAGACCGACGGATCCATGGAGCCGAGGTGGAGCACCAGCACGGACTGGGACAGTTCCAGGTTGAGGCGCTGCAGATTCTCGTAGTTGACCAGCGAACCGTGGTTGATGCTGCCCAGCCGGAAATAATAAGTCGTCGGCAAGGTGATGCCCTGGATCACCAAGGTCGAAACCGCGATGTCGGTCGTCGCGGAGGAAAGGATCGTCCCGCCCGGGGACAAGGCGCTGAAATTCGTCGTCGAGGCCTCCAAGATGTAGCCCTCCGCACCGCCGGCGGGCAGCGCCGCCCATTGGAGTGCGGTGGAGTCGTTGTAGACCGCGAAGTAATCCGAGGCTAAGCGCGAGGGCATCGAGGCCAAGGTGGACGTCGCGCCAAGAATGGTGTACGAGGAGGCCGCCGCCGCCCAGTTGAGCGCCGCGACGCGGGCGTAATAGGTGGTGTTCGGGGCCAGCCCAGAGGCCGTCAGAGTGGACTGGGCCGACGAGTAGGTGGCGGAGGAGAAGAGAGTCCCGTTGAAATTGGAGTCAGTGGAGACCTCCAGACGATAGCCCTCGGAGGTCTGCTCCTGGGGAGAGGCGGCCAGTTTCGTCCAGCGCGCCTGAAGCTGGCCGGTGTCGGCCTGCACGAACGCGGGCGAGAGGGCTGAGGGAGCGACGGGCGTGGTGGCCAGCGAGTAGACCGCGGAGTCGGAGTTCTGGCCGCAGGCGGAAGCGCGCACGAAGAAATCCGCGGTGGTGTTGGCGAGGAGGCCGGTAGTGGTGTAGGAGGTCGTCAACGACGAGAGCAACGGCGAGATCCCGCCCCCGCCGGTGGAGGAGAAGATCTGGTAGTTGGCGGCGCCGTTGGTCAGCGACCAGTTCCAGTGGATGGTGCCCGTGGTGGGATACAAGCCCATGAATGAGCCGGGTGCGACCAAGGTGGCCGTCGTCGAGACCACGCCGTTGGTCCCGGAGGCGCTCGTGCCCGTGCCGCCGGTCACGGCGAATGTCAGGCCGCAAGCCGTGCCCGATTGCGTGACGTCAATGGAGACGATGCCGCCGCCGCCGCCGCCGCCAAGCGTGCCGCCGCCCGCGCCGCCGCGCGCGGTGACGGTCCCGGTGCCCGCGAAGACCGCGACGGTCAGACCGACGCCTCCACCGGAGCCGCCTCCGCCGGAGCCCGCGCCGCTGCCGCCGTCGGCACCGTCGGCCGCGATGACGCCGTAGACGTTCATGGACTGGGCGGAGATCACGGTCAAACCGCCGCCGCTTCCTCCGGGCAATCCGCCGCCGCCGCTGCGGCCGCCGCCGCCGCTCGAGCCCAGGTTGGCCGGATTTGTGGCGGAATCGTTGGCCGCGCCGCCTGCGCCGGAAGTTCCCGACGAGCCGGCCCCGCCGTGGCCGCCGCCGCCGCCGCCGGCGCTGTTGACGCTGGCGCCGCCGCCCGCGCCCGGCCCCGAGCCGGCGGTCTGGGCGGCGCCGCCGGCGTAGCCCAGACCGGAGAGCGTCACGCTGGCGCCGGCCTGAAGGTCGAAGAGGCCTGACACGGCGAGAGCCGCCTCATAACTCTGCACCGTGCCGTTGGCGGTGTGGCTTAATGACGAGCCGGAGACCATGGTGAGATCCCCGTTCAGGGAGACGGTGGCGGTCTGGGCCAAGGTGAGGCCGGAGTTCGTATAAATGATCACGCTGCCGCCGTTGGCGACGGCGGTGGAGAGGGTGAGGCCCACGGGGGCGCCGGCGGGGCTTCCGATGGTGAGGCTGGAGAAGCTGATGGCGGTGCCCGTGGCGTTGACGCTGGCCGCGATGCCGATGGTGACCGCGTCGTTCTTGCCGGGAACGCCGTTGGGATTCCAGTTGGTCCCGGTGTTCCAGAGGCTGTTCGTCGCGCCGGTCCAGGTCTTCGGGGACAGGCGCGTCGCGGTGGCGGCCAGGACCGCGTAGTTGGGGGTGGAGTTCCAGTTCAGGGCGCCGACCCGGACATAGTAGGTCGTTCCGGAATCGAGCCCTGTGTCGACAAGGATGGTCGAGGCACCGTTCCCGGTCGCGGAGCTGAGCACGGTCCCGCTGAAATCCGCGGCGGTGGAGGCGTCCACCAGGTATCCTTGGGCGGTGACCGCCGTCCATTGCACGGTGGCGGAGGTGAAGTAGATATTGTTGGCTGGGTAGAAAGGGCCAACCGGAGGGACCGCCAAGGTCGAGAGGGGGTTCAGCCCCGTGTCGTTGCGCGCCGAGTTCCAGTTGAGCGATCCCACGCGGTAGTAGTAGGTCGTGTCGGCGGCCAAGCCGGAGAGGGTCAGGGAGCCGACGCCCGCGCTGGTGGTGGAGGAGAAGAACAGGGGCGAGAAGGTCGGACTGACCGAGGCCTCCAGACGGTAGCCCTGGCAGGTCGTGGGCGTCCAGCTGACGGTGGCGCTCGTCGTGTAAAGCGAGGTCAGCGCGGGCGAACCTGGAGGCGGACTCAGGGTGGAGGTCGAGCCGGCGCCGGCGTAGTTGGCGACGGAGTTCCAATCCAGGGCGCCGGCGCGCAGATAGTAGGTGGCGTCCGCGGTCAGGCCCGAGACGGTGAGAGTGGCAAGCGTGACGTCAGTCGTGGCCGAGGAGAAGACGGCGCCTCCAGGGGAGAGCGCCCCGAAGTTGGTGGTGGACGCGTCGATGCGGTAGCCCTGAGCGGTCGCGGACTGAGGCGTGGACGGCAAGGCGGCCCAATTCAGCGTGATGCTGGTCTCGAAAACCTGGTAGCTCTGGAGGGCGGAGAGTGGGGAGGTCAAGGTCGAGGTCGGCGCCGTCACCGCGTAGTTCCGCGCCGAGTTCCAGTTCAAGGATCCGACGCGGAAATAATAGGTCGTGTTCCGGTCAAGGCCCGTGACTGTCAGCGTCGAGGCCGCCACGGCGATCGTCTGGGAAGACAGGACGACGCCTCCGGGGAGGAGCGCGCTGAAGTTCGTGGAGGACGCTTCCAGGAGGTAGCCAAGTGAGCTCTGTTCCTGCGGAGAGACGGGCAGGGCGATCCAGGCCACCGCGGCAGAGGTCTCGAAGACTCCGAACTGAGGTTGCGCCGCGAAGGTGACCGGAGGCGCCAAGGTCGAGGTGGAGGCCAGGACGGTCCGTGACGGAACGGAGTTGTTGTTCAAGGCCGAGACGCGGAAGGCATAGGTCGTGTTGGCGAGCAGTCCGCCGGGCGTGCCGAACAAGTTGAGAGTGGTGGACGAGACCACGGCGGTCCCCGCGGCGAAGTTCGTCGATGAGGCGTCCAGCTGGTAGCTGGTGCCGGCGGGGTTGGCGGGAGTGCCCGCCGTCCATTGGGCCGTGAGGCTGCTCAGGAAGACCCCCGTGAAGAGCGGCACTCCCGCGGCGGGGAAGCTGGCCAGGGTCGAGGTGGCCCCGACCATCGCGTAGTTGGTCGTGCCGTTCCAGTTCAAGGAGCCGGTCCGGAAGTAGTAGGTGGTATTGACGGATAGCCCCGGGACGACGAGCGTCGTCAGGGCCGCGTTGCGCGTGGCGGAAGAAAAGACCGTGCCGGTGAAATCGGGTGCGGTCGAGGCGTCGACCGCATAGCCTTCCGAGGTCTTGGAGGAGGCGTCCGGGGGGCTCAGCGGCAGTCCCGTCCAGCTGACCGCGGCGCTGGTGAAATAGACGCGGTTGAAGGAGGTGTTGGACACGGGCGCGGCGAGGCTGGAGGTGGAGAGGACGGCGGCGTAGCTGGTGGTGGTTCCCCATAAGGCGCCGACGCGGAGATAGTAGGTCGTGTTCGTGTTCAGGCCTTGCGGCGTCAGCGCGGTGGAGAGGCCGTTGGTGGTCGAAGAGGAATACAGGGTCCCGCTATAGTTTGCCGCCGTGGAGGCCTGGGCCAGATAGCCGCCGTCGGAGTTGACGGCGGTCCAGTTCAACGTGATGCTGGCGCCGTAGACGGCGAAGACATTGACGCCGGTGGGCGCCGCACCGACCGTGGTCGCGGTCAAGGTCGAGCCGAGGACCGTGTAGTTCGGCGCCGAGCCCCAGTTCAGCGCGGCCACCCGGAAGTAATAGGTCACCCCGGAGGATAGGCCCGAGACGCTCAAGGTCGAGGCCAGGACTTGGGAGGTGGCCGAGGAGTAGACGATGCCTCCGAGGAGCGTGCTGAAGTTCGTGGAGGACGCCTCCACGCGGTAGCCTTCGGCCGTCTTCGAGGAGGCGTCCGGGGGGCTGACCGGCAGGGCCGCCCACGCCGCGGTGACTGAACTCGGGTTGACCTGCAGGAAGGTCGTGCTCAAGGTGGAAACGGGCGAAGCCAAAGTCGATTGCGTCGCCCCGTTGGACAGCGGACCGGCGTTGAGGTCCTGGTCGAGGGCGTAGACGCGGACGAAGTAGGTCGTGTTCGGGAGCAGGCCGGTCAGGCTTCGGGACTGCGCGTCTCCCGGGCAGAAGCTGGAGGAGATGTCGACCTGGTACTTCGTGTTGCTGAAGGAGTATGCCGTGTAGCTGGCGTAGTCGATCCGGTAGCGTCCTCCGGTCACGCAACCGACGGCGCCGTTGTTGCCGGGCGCGGTCCAGGTGAGGCCGACCGTCTGCGCGTCGGCACCGACGGCGGCGGCCAGGTTCGTGACGGCGGACGGCGGCGTCGTGTCCTTGGTCACGGCGAAGCTGGCCGTTGCGTAGTCGTAGGAGCCGTTCCAGTTGGCGGCGCCGACCCGCGCGTAGTACTGCGTTTCCGACGACAGCCCCGACACCGTCAAGGTCGCCAGCGTCACCGCCGGCGTGGACGAGGAGAAGATCACTCCCGTGAAGTTCGACGTGGTGGAGAGCTCCACCCGATAGCCTTCGGCGGTCTTCGACGAGGCATCCGGCGGGGCGCTGGGGGCGGGCGTCCAGTTGACCGTCATCGAGGTCCCGAAAGTGGCGAAGATCTGCGGCTGCGCGACCGGAGAGCTCAAGGTGGAGGTCGATCCCAGTGTCGTGAAGGATGAGAGCGCGCCGGCCCAGTTGAGCGAGGCCACGCGGGCGTAGTAGGTGGTGTTGGGGAACAGCCCCGTCGCCGACAAGGTGGATTGGAACGAGGAGTAGACGGTCGAGGATACGAGTGTGCCGTTGAAGGCGGAGTCGGTGGACATCTGCAGGAGGTATCCTTCGGAGGTTTGCGTCTGCGGGGACGCGGGTAGGGCCGTCCACTGAGCGCGCAGCAAGGAGGAGCCGACGGCGACGAAAGCGGGCGAGGCCGCGGCCGGGGCGTTGGGCAAGGTGGCCAGGGAATAGACGGCCGATTCGACGGTCTGGCTGCAGGCGATCGTGCGGACCTTGAAGGCGTAAGTGGTGTTGGGGAGCAGGTCCGCGGACGCGTAGGTCGAGGTCAACTGCGACAGGACGGGCGATTGCCCGTTGCCGCCGGTGGAGGAGAAGACCTGGTAGGTGATCGCGCCGTTGCGGGACCAATCCCATCGGATGGTGCCGGTCGTCGGGCTGGCGCCGGTGAAACTGGTCGGGGAGGCGAGAGTGGCCGTCGTTGAGACGACTCCGCCGGTCCCCGAGGTGCTGGTCCCGGTGCCCCCGCTCACGTCGAAGGAGATGCCGCAGACCGAGCCGGACTGGGTGGCGTTGATGGAGATAAGACCTCCGCCTCCGCCGCCGCCGAGGGTCGATCCTCCGGCGCCTCCGCGAGCGCTGATGCCGCCCGCGCCCAGGACGACAGCCGCCGTGAGGTTGACGCCGCCGCCGGCGCCGGCGCCGCCTGAGCCGGCACCGGAGACGCCGTCGGAGCCGTCCGCGACGATGCGACCCAGGAGGTTCATGGACTGCGCGCTGATCGTCGCCAATCCGCCGCCGCTGCCTCCCACTCCGCCGCCGCCGCCGGCGCGCCCTCCTCCTCCTCCCGAGCCGATGTTGACGGGATTGGTGCTGGAGTCGTTGGCCGTGCCGGCCGTCCCGGAGGTGCCGGCGGACCCCGCCCCGCCGTGGCCGCCGCCGCCGCCGCCGGCGTTGTTAACGCTGGCTCCTCCGCCGGCACCCGGCCCCGAGCCGGCTGTCTTGATCGCGCCGCCGGCATAGCCCGCGCCCGAGAGAGTGACGGTGGCGCCGGCTTGGAGGTCGAAGAGCCCTGACACGCTGAGATTGACCGCGTAGCTCTGGGTCGTGCCGTTGGAGGTGTGAGTGAGGGACGAACCGGAGACCAAGGTCAGGTCTCCGCCCAGCGTGACGAGGGAGTTCGTGGCCAAAGTCAGGCCAGAGTTCTTGTAGACGAGGACACTGCCGCCGCTGGTGATGGTCGTGGCCAGGGTGAGGCCGACGGCGGCGCCTAAGGGGCTTCCGATGGTGAGGCTGGAGAAGTTGATGGCGGTGCCCGAGGCGTTGACGCTGGCCGCGGCGCCGATGGTGACTGCGTCGGTGTTCGTGGGGACGCTGGCGGGGTTCCAGTTGCCGGCGGTGTTCCAGAGGTTGTCGCCGGCGGTTCCGGTCCAGGTCTTCGGGGCCGCGTGAACGGGAAGGGCGAGGAGCGCCAGGGACAGGAACACGGCGCCGCGCGCCGCCGCGCCGCGGAGGGGGCTCCTAGGGATCGTTCTCAATCGAGCGGGTTCCTTCATGGTCTGACGGGGAGATCACCTCGCGGTCGCCTCCGCGTGATGTGTCCATCGGAAAGGGTTGGGCATAAAGGTCTCCTGGGGTGGCGCCGGCGCCGGGACGCTCGAGGCGCATCCTATCTCTTTCCTAAATAGTATAGCCATCGACCTATTTACTTTCTACGGTCATTTGCGAAGAATTTGTGATTGAATATCGCATGAATTCGGCCTCCGGGGCCCCCGCGGATTGGTACAAGGACGCGGTCATCTACGAAGTGCGCGTCCGCTCGTTTTGCGACTCCAACGGGGACGGCATCGGCGATCTGCGCGGGTTGATCGCGAAGCTCGATTATTTGATTGATTTGGGGGTCACGGCGCTTTGGCTGCTGCCCATCTGTCCCTCGCCGATGCGCGACGACGGGTATGATATCGCCGACTACGAGGCCATCGATTCCCAAGTCGGCACCATGGAGGATTTCCGAGCGTTGATCGAGGCCGCGCACGCCAGGGGCCTGCGCGTGATCACCGAGTTGGTGCTCAACCATACCTCCGACAAGCACCCGTGGTTCGAGCGCGCGCGCCGCGCGCCGAAGGGCGACCCGGACCGGGACTGGTACGTGTGGAGCGCGGATCCGTCGCGTTATAAAGAAGCCCGCGTCATCTTCAAGGACTTTGAAAAGACGAACTGGACGTGGGACGACGAGGCGAAGGCGTATTTTTGGCACCGCTTCTATCATCATCAACCCGATTTGAACTTCGACCATCCCCCGGTGCGCGCGGCCATGCGCGGCGTCGTGGACCATTGGTTCGGACTGGGGGTGGACGGCTTGCGCCTCGACGCCGTGCCGTATCTTTTTGAGCGCGAGGGAACGAACGGCGAGAATCTTCCCGAGACGCACGCGTTCTTGAAGGAACTGCGGGCGCACGTCGACGAGCGTTGGACCGGGCGCATGCTGCTGGCCGAGGCGAATCAGTGGCCCGAGGACGCGGCCCGTTACTTCGGCGCCGGCGACGAGTGCCACATGGCCTTCCATTTCCCCTTGATGCCGCGTCTGTTCATGGCCATGAGGAAGGAGGAGCGCCGGCCGGTCTCCGAGATCCTGGCGCGGACTCCGGATATTCCGGAGAACTGCCAGTGGGCCCTGTTCCTGCGCAATCATGACGAGTTGACCTTGGAGATGGTGACCGACGAGGAACGCGACTACCTCTGGCGCGAATACGCCACCGATCCGCAGGCGCGCTTGAATCTGGGCATCCGGCGCCGCTTGGCGCCGCTGCTCCTGAACGATCGCCGCCGGATGGAGCTGATGAACGCCTTGCTCCTCTCCCTTCCCGGGACCCCGGTGCTCTACTACGGCGACGAGATCGGCATGGGCGACAACCTGGGCCTCGGCGACCGCAACGGGGTGCGCACCCCCATGCAGTGGAGCCCGGACCGGAACGCGGGGTTCTCGACGGCCGACGGCTCCAGGCTGATCCTGCCTCTGGTCACCGATCCGGAGTATCACTGGCAGACGGTCAACGTCGAGAACCAGCGCCGCAACGAGAGTTCCCTGCTCAACTGGACCCGCCGGATGCTGCGCCTGCGCGGCCGCCACCCCGCCTTCGGGCGCGGGAGCACCGTCTTCGCGGACGCCGGGACCGAGCACGGCTTCGCGTTCGTCCGCGAACACGGCGACGACCGCGTGCTGGCCGTGTTCAACCTGTCGCGCTACACGCGTCCGCTGTCGTTGGAGCTGTCCCGCTGGAGCGGACTGGTGCCCTCGGAGCTGTTCGGCGGCGTGGCTTTTCCGCCGATCGGCGCGAGCCGCTGGCCGCTGTCTTTAGGCCCGCGCGGGTTCTGCTGGTTCGCGCTCGAGAAGCCGAAATGAGCGTGCCGCGCGCCCTGATCCGGGAGCTGGAGCGCTCCCGCGCGCGCGGCGAGAAGCTCCTGCTCGCCTTGGATTTCGACGGGACCCTCGCGCGCCTGCGCCGGCGGCGCGGCGACGCCCGTCTGCCCGCTCGGCGGCGTAAATCCTTGGCGGCGCTCTCCGCCGCGCCCGGGGTCCGCCTTCTGTTGGTGAGCGGCCGGGCTCTGTCGGACCTGCGCGGCCGCGCGCGCGGAACCGGCGCCGCGCTGGCCGGCGACCACGGCCTGCGCCTCGAGGGCCTGGGCGCGCCGTGGCGCCATCCGGATCTGGCGCGCCGCTCCCGTCAGGCGGCCGTCCTGGCCGCCGCCGCCGGGAAGGCCGCGCACGGATTATCGGGCGTCAGCGTCGAGAGGAAGGAGGCGTCGGTCGCGGTCCATTACCGCGCCTCGGCCGCGATCCGACGCAACTCGGCGTCCTTGCGGCGGCCGCTGGACGAGATCCTTCTCCCCGGCTGGCGCGTCGCCCCGGGCAAATGCCTTTGGGAGTTGCGGCCGTCCCGCGAAGGGAGCAAGGGCGAGGTCGTGCGCCTGGCGCTCAAGCGGCTGGGCCGGGGGTGGCGGGCGGCGTTCATCGGCGACGACGCGACCGACGAGGAAGGCTTTCGTTCCCTCGGACGCTCCGCCTGGACCGTACGCGTCGGACCTGGGGCGACGGACGCGCGCTGGCGGCTGAGGGGAATCGGCGAGATCGACGCGCTTTTGACCGCCGTGCGGCGGGCGCGCCGCTAGACGCCCGGCCGCACGCGCGCCAGGTCGTCGATCAGGCGCGCGCCCCAGCGGAAGATGTTGTGCTCGCGGATGACGTCGCGCATGGACACCCAGCGGCGCTCCTTTTCGGCCGGAGCCATCTCGACGGCTTCCAGCAGCGCGTCCGCCGTCTTCTCGGCGTCGTACGGGTTGACGATCAGCGCGTCGCTGAGCTCGCGCGCGGCGCCGGCGAACCGGCTCAGGATCAGCACGCCCGGCTCCTCGCGCGAGGACGCGACGTACTCCTTGGCGACCAGGTTCATGCCGTCGTGGAGGGACGTCACCAGGCAGACGTCCGCCGCGCGGTACCAGCGCTCGATCTCGGCGCGGCCGTGGTGGGCGACGTTCATGATCACGGGTTTCCAGACGCGCGTGCCGAAGCGAGCGTTGATCCTCTCGGCCTCGCGCTTGACCTCCTCGCCCAGGTCGCGGTAGCGCGCGATGTTCACGCGGCTGGGCGCGCCCAGCTCGACGAAGACGAACCGTCCCAGGTAGGCGGGATTCTTTTCCAGGAAGCGCTCAACGGCGAGCAGGCGCTCGATGATGCCCTTCGTATAGTCGATGCGGTCCACGCCGAGGGCCAGAATATCTCCCGTCGCACCGGCCTCCTTGAGTAAATCGGCCTTTGTCGGGGGCTTGTCCGACGCCTCGGACATGGCGACGCTGATGGGGTAGGGTTTCACCAAGGTTTCGTGGCCGCCCCGACGCACGGAGAAATTCGCCCAGTCGATGCGGCTCTCCAGCGCCCGGTCCACGGTCTCCAGGAAGTTGTTGCAGTGGTACTGGATGTGGAATCCCAGCACGTCGGCGCCCAGCATGCCGTCGATGATGTCGCGCTGCCAGGGGCAGATGCCGAAGGCCTCGGGATTGGGCCAGGGGATGTGCCAGAACAGGGACACGCGCGCGTCGGGCCGCGCTTCCTTGATCAGGCGGGGAAGCAGAGCGAAGTGGTAGTCCTGGATCAGGACGCACGGCTCTTCCACGCCCTCCATTTCCTTCAACAGGGCGTCGGCGAACTTGCGATTGACCGCCTGGTACTGCCGCCAGTCTTCGGCGCGGAACGACGGCCGCGCGTGCGCGATATGGCACAGCGGCCATAATCCTTCGTTGGAGAAGCCGAAGTAATAGCCGTCCTCTTCCTCCTTCGTGAGCCAGACCCTCTTGAGCGTGTAGCGCGGCTCGTCCGGAGGGACCTTCACGCGGTCCTGAGCGTCCACGGTCTCGCGGTCGGCGTCGCCGGCGCCGTGGGCCACCCAGGTTCCGCCGCAGGCCTTCAGGATGGGCTCCACGCCGGTGACCAGGCCGCTGGCGGGTTGAAGGACCTCGATCTTGTTCGCGCGTCGGACGTGCAGATACGGCTCGCGGTTGGCGACGACGAAAAGCGGCTTGCCGTGCAGCCGGTCGCGCGAGTGCCCCTTCAGCCGTTCCGGCGTCCAGGTCGCGACCGATTGATGGCGCAGGCGCGCCTCCTCCTCGGCGGCGGCGCGCGCCGCCGTCAGGCTGCGCCCCAGGCGCGCCGCCTCGGAAGCGAGAGGGGCGAAGGGCCAGGCCGACGCCGGGGGCTCGGCGTCGGCGCCCTCGGCGCGCAGGCGCCGCATCCAATCGGCCAGCGCGGCGGCGGGGGCCAGCAGGTCCCAGCGCACCACCCAGAGCGTCACCGCGACGATCAGCAGCGCCTGGATCAGGAGGCGCAGGAAGTTGTGCCGCCACAGCTCGCTCATGCGCGCCTCGACGCTGGACGCGTCGTGGACCACGACGATGGAGCCGCCCCCGTCGGGCAGCGCCGCCGCGCACGCCCGGCGCGGGGGCGGGCCGGGGAGGACGGAACAGACGGGCGTGCCGTCATCCGGGACGGGGACGGGTTCGACGCCCTCGAGGCCTCCCGTCACGGCGAGGGCGCGGCCGTCGGCGCCGAACACCGCCAGGCCCATCAGCCGCTCGCGGCCGCCGTATTTCTTGACCAGGCGCGAGAGCCCCTTGGCGTCCTTGCGCTCGGCCAGGGGCGCGGCCAGTTCGCGCAGGCTCTCGGCCAGGAGGCCGCCGCGCCGGTCCAGTTCCACCGTCATGCGCGTCTTCTCGCGGCGGGCCTGGTAGGCCGTCGAGGCGCCGACCACCAAGGAGGCCGCGAGGACGAGGGAGGCGACCAGACGGAGGGTGACGCGCATAAGGGTCCCGCTTGAACCCAGGATACCTTTTGACATTCGCATTGTAAAACTTAGATATAAGACGGAATTAATTTATAATCTAAAAGTGCCCCTCGATCTGAACTACCACCACCTCTATTACTTCTGGGCCTGCGTGCGGTCCGGAAGCCTGACGTCGGCCGCGCAGGAGCTGCACCTGTCCCAGTCGGCGTTGAGCCTGCAGCTCAAGAGCCTGGAGCGCGCCCTCGGCCGCCGCCTCCTGCTCCGCTCGCGGACCGGCGTGGTGCCCACCGCCGAGGGGCGCGAGGTCTTCGAGTACTGCGAGAGGATCTTCCCGGAGGGCGAATCGCTGGCGCGCTTCCTGCGCTCCGACTCGCCGCGCGCGCCCATCCAGTTCCGGATCGGCGTGGGCGCGGGCCTGGGCCGGGAGGTCGTGCTCGCCGTCCTGGACCGCATCGGGGACGTTCCGCGCCTGATCCCCACGCTCCACGTCGAATCGGGCGAACGCGTGCTGGACCGCCTGTCGCGGCATCAGTTGGACGTCGCGCTGTTCAGCGGAGACCACTCCATGGAGCTGGGCCTGGGCTACCGCACCCGCCTCCTCGACGCCGTCCCGCTGAGGTTCGTCGCCGCGCCGGCGCTGGCCAAGCGCCTGGGCGCCATGACCGCGGGGCGCGAGTACCCGATGCTGCTGCGTCCCGCCGGCCACCCCATCCGGATCAAGGTGGAGCAGTGGATGCGCGAGCGGGGCTGCAAAGCCGTGCCCGTGGCCGAATCGAGCGACGCCGAGCTGCTGCGCATTCTCGCGCTGCAGGGGCGGGGGGTGACGGCGGTGCACCTGCCCATCGTGCGCGAGGACCTGGCGGAGGGGCGCCTGGTGCGGGTCGCGGGCGCTCCCTCGGATCTGATGAACGAGATCTGGGCGGCCTGTCCCGTGCGTCCGCCGGTGGACCACGAGCCGCGCCGCGCCGTGGAGCTGATCCTCGGCCTGTCCCCCATCTTCGGCAAGGCCGCGCCGAGGCGGAAGGCGGCGCGGTGAGCGCGGACGGCCGTCCGGCCGGCGCGCGGGAGGCGCTCCGTTCGGCTCTCAAGCGCCTGGCACGGGAGCAGCCGTTCGACCGCCGCCTCCTGCTGGCCGGTGTCGCGGTGGGAGTGGCCACGGGGTTGGCGGCGTACGGCTTCCACGTCCTGCTCGACATGTTCGGAGATCTGCGCGACAGCCTGGGGCAGGCCGGTCCGATCCTGGGGCCGGCGGCGGTCGTGCTCCTGCCGGCGCTGGGGGGGCTGGCCTCGGGCTGGCTCACGCGCCGCCGTTATCCGGAGGCGAGCGGCCATGGCGTGGCCGAGGTCGCGCGCGCGATCAACGAGAAGGACGGGCAAATTTCGGCCCACGTCGCCTGGGTCAAGTCCCTGGCCTCGGCCGCGACGATCGGCCTGGGAGGCTCGGCGGGTCTGGAAGGCCCCGTCGTCCAGATCGGCTCGTCGGTCGGCTCGGCGCTGGGGCGCTTGTTCGGCTCCTCGCCCCGGGACTTGAGGACGTTCGTGGCCGCGGGCGCGGTCGGCGGACTTTCGGCGGCGTTCGGCATCCCGCTGGCCGGGGTGTTCTTCACCATGGAGGTCATCCTCAAGGACTTCGCCAACGAGGCGTTCCCGGCGGTGGTCGTCTCGTCGGTGACGGGCGCCGTCGTCTCGCGCGCCCTTCTTCACGGCACCGTGATGGCGCCGATGCTGGGGTACGAATGGGTGTACTCGCGAAATCTATTCTTCTATGCGGGCCTGGGTTTGGTCTGCGCCCTGCTGGGCCGGGCCTACACCGCGGCGATCCACGCGGTCGAGGGGGAGTTCGGCCGCTGGAGCCGGGTGCCCGATTGGACTCGGCCCGCGTTCGGCGGCTTCCTGGTCGGCGCGCTGACCTTGGCCGCCCCGCGGGTGGCGGGCACCGGCCGCGACGCGATCGCCTCGATGCTGAAGGGGGAACCGCTGGGCTGGAACGCGCCGCTCCTCGCCCTGGCCAAGCTGGCCGCCACGGCGCTGACCTTGGGCTCGGGAGGCTCCGGCGGCGCGCTGATGCCGACCTTGTTCATCGGGGCGGCGGCGGGCTCGGGCTGGGGGCAGGCGCTGTCGGTGCTGGGCCAAACCATCCCCGCGGCGGGCGCGTTCGCGCTGGCCGGACTGTGCGGGGTCTTCACGGCCGCGTTCTACGCGCCGATCACCGGCATGATGATCGGCGTGGAGATGACGCGCGACTACGGCCTGGTCGTGCCGATCATGGTCTGCTGCGCGGTCTCCTACGTCAGCTCGCGGCGGCCTCGGGCGTAGAGACGGCGTCCAGGCGGGCCAGCGCGCGGCCCAGGAGCGCGGGGGTGACCAAGGTCGTGACCACGCCCATCAGCACCAGGATCGAGAAGATTTCCTGCCCGATGAAGCCGTTGGACAGGGCGATCTCGGCGATCACCAGCTCCATGATCCCGCGCCCGTTCAGGCCGTAGCCCAGCGCCCAGGACTCCTCCAGTCCCAGGCCCGCCAGTCGACCGCCCCAATAGCCCCCCAGGATTTTGCCCACGAAAGCGGCGGTCAGCACGGCGAGGATGAGGCCCGCGTTCGTGAGCTGGCGCGCGTCGAAATTGAGCCCGATGGTCGCGAAGAAGATCGGCGCCAAAAAGCCCATGGTGATCCCGGACGCGGTCTTTTGGACTTCCTCGAAGTGCTCGTGGCCCAGGAACTCGCGTCCCAGCAGGGCGGAGCCGAAGAAGGCGCCGATCACGCCGTGCAGCCCGATGCTTTCCGACAGGCTGGCGAAAATCAGGACGAACAGGATGGCGAACGCGAATAAGGTCTCCTTGCCCTTCAATGCCGCGAGAAGGCGGTCCAGCAGCCTGCGGGAGACGGGCGCGAAGCCGGTTCCGTAGCGCACCAGGCGGTGGGCCGCGACCACGGCGGCCAGGAACGCCGCCGCCTTGACCAAAGACAGCGCGACGCCGCCCGCCAGCGCCAGCCAGCCCGCGTTGCCGTCCTTGACGTTCAGCACGATGCCCAGGATCAGCATCGAGCACACGTCGTTGGCCACCGCCGCCGACACGATCCGGCGGCCGACGTCGGACTCCAGGCGCTTGAGGTCCATCAGGATGCGCACGCTCACGGGCAGCGCGGTGATGGCGACGCACAGGCCCAGGAACAGGCAGCGCGTGGCGTCCTTTCCGAAAGCGGCGCCCACGCCCGCGCCCAGGACCAAGGGCAGGAAGAAGCCGACGGCGGCCACCCAGGTCCCCCGCCCGGAGAAGGCCCGGCGCAACTCGTCGAAGTCGATCTCCATCCCGGCCAGCAGCACCAGAAGAAATACGCCCAGGTCCGCGATACCTTTCAGCTCGGGGCTCATCGCCACCCAGCCCAGCAGGGACGGGCCCAGCAGGATGCCGGCCGCGATCTCGCCGATCATCGCGGGCTGGCGCAGGCGCTCGGCGAGCTCGCCCGCCACGCGCGCGGTCACCAGCAGGAACAGCAAGGAAGTCATCAGTTGCATGGCATCAGCGGGGGCGGTTCATCCGGCGGCGCATGAGCCAGCCCGCCGCCGCCAGCGCGGCGGCGACGACGATCAGCTCCTCGGGACGGAACAGGCGGATCGGATCGCCGAAGCTGAACCGGAAGGCCCAGCCGATGGAGGCCAGGATCGAGATGCGCAGCACCACTCCCGTCATGGCCAGGAGGGCGCAGCGGCCGGGGTCGAGCTCCATCAGCCCGGCGGCGGCGGCGGCCAGCGCGGTGGGGGAGACGGGCAGGGCGAACAACGTCCAGACCAGCAGGCCGCGGCGCTTCTCGGCGCGGCGTTCCAGGGTCTCGATCCGGTGGCGCGGAATGCCGATCCGCGGCCCCCAGCGCTTGACCGCCTCGCGGCCCGAGCGGCGCGCCCACAAATAATACGGCGTCGCCCCCAGGCAGACTCCCGCCGACCCGGGAATGACGACGCGGGCCAGCAGCCGGACGGCGGTGGGGGCGATTCCGGAGGACGGGCGCGCGACCTCGGCGCCCATGAGGGCGAAGCCCGAAGGGCTGGGGAGGGGGACCATGGTCTTGAGGAATCCCCAAAGAAAGGAGGACGTCGCCCCGTGCGCGGCCAGGAAATTCGAGAGCATGACGGTGGCCATCATAGCATGAGCGACCCGCCGCCCGCGCGTCCCCCCGCGCGAGGCGCGCAATTTTCTAGAATAAGACGATGTCCCTGCGCCTGTACAATAGCCTGACGCGGACGAAGGAGAACTTCGATCCGATCGTTCCCCCGAAGGTCGGCCTGTACACCTGCGGTCCCACGGTGTACAACTACCAGCACGTCGGGAACTATCGGACGTATATTTTCGAGGACGTCTTGGTGCGCTCCTTGAAGTTTCTCGGCTTCGAACCGAAGCGCGTCCTGAACATCACCGACGTCGGTCATTTGACCAGCCAGGGCGACGAGGGCGAGGACAAGATGGAAGT
>JAGWMT010000347.1 GCA_028871595.1 Elusimicrobiota bacterium | reverse complement strand
GCTTCCCTCCGGAGTCCACCAAACCAGGAACGAACGGATCGTGCGCTCCACGGCGATGTGCGTGCCCAGCGGGACCTGCAGCAGGGTGCAGGCGACCACCAGGACCATCAGCAGGGCCAGGCAGACCAAGGTGAGCTTCATCGAGCTCAGTATCTCGGCGACGCGCCCGGCGGCGGTTTTGCTACGCGGCATCGCGCTTGAGCCCCGCCAGCAACTTCAAGAACGCGGGCTTGGCGGCTTCCACCGCGGCCTCGTCGCCCATCAGCTTGAAGAACCACGTCGTTCCGGACACCTGGATCATGCCGGCCAGCAGGCGCGTCTTCTTCGAGCCGGCGCCGGTGAAGTCGTAAACCAAGGTCTCGCCGGCGGCGGAGCGGACCGTCGCGCGAAGGTCGCCCAACTGGGCTTCGCCGACGGGAGTGAGCGCCAGCTGGCCGCGCCAACGGTTGACGTTGGCCAGTTCGCCGCCGACGTCGCCGGGAAGGGCCACCACGGTGGCTTCGATCTTGCCGGCCTTCTGCGGCGGCTCGAGGGTGGCCAAGCGCATGCCGTTTCCGGGAAGCTCCTTCCAGCCGGGGGGCGTGGTCCACTTCACTCCGCGGGCGCGCGGCGCGACGGGCATGGCCGAGGCGGGGAGCTCTTCCTTGGGCGTCCGGCGCACCTCGATCCGGTCCTTTTGGCATGCCGCCAGGACTATGATCGCTACAAAAGGAAAGAACGAAGCCTTCACGAACCCATTCTAGCATTTTGCCCCGAAGCGCTTCCGGCCCCCAAGCGGGTGGGAACTCTGGCCTTCGCGCGCGGCCCGGAGGACCCATCCCAACCTGATGCGGTTCGGGCTAGAATCGCGGCATGAGATATGTCTCGCGGCCCGCGGCCGCGGCCCTGCCGCCGTCCGCGCCCGTCGCCGTCGTCCCGTCATTTCCCGCCGTTCCCACCATCTCCCCGGTTCTCGTGGCCCCCAACCTTATGAACATCTCCCAGCCGCTCGCGGCTTCACCCGCGCTTCCCGTTCTCGCCGCGCCCGCCGCCGCCGCCCCCGCGCAGCCGTCGGGACGACTCCCGAAAGGCGTGACGCCGCGGCGCTACGAATTGAAGCTGTCCCTGGAGCCCGAGGCCGGAGCCTTCCGCGGCCGCGCCGCCATCGCGGTGAACGTCGCCGCGCCCACGGACCGGATCGTGCTGCACGCACTGGACCTGGTCATCGGCGAGGCGCGCGTCGCCGGGCGGCGTTTGGATCCGTCCCGGATCGTGATCGACGCGAAAGCCGAGACCATGACTCTCCTATTGGACCGGCCGCTGGCCAAGGGCCCGGCGGCGGTCGAAATCGTTTATGAAGGCCGGATGAATGAGCTGATGCGCGGCCTGTTCAAGGCCCGCGGCCGCGACGGGGCCAAGGAGGAGGCGTGGTCTTTCACTCATCTGGAGCCCACGCACGCCCGCCGGGTCCTCCCGTGCTTCGACGAGCCCCAGTTCAAGGCCCCCTTCGCGCTCACTTTGGACGTGCCCGCGCACCTGACGCCGATCTCGAACATGCCGGCGGTCTCGGAGAAGACGGAAAACGGCCGCCGTATCGTGACCTTCGCCGAGACGCCGAAGATGTCGTCCTATCTGCTGGCGGTGTTCGCGGCGCGGCTGGTCTCCCGGAGCCGGAAGGTCGGCAAGACCGTGATCTCGGTCTGGGCGCCCGCCGATCAGATCGGCCAGGCCGACTTCGCGCTGGAGACGGCGGTCCACGCGCTGAAGGGCCTGAACTCCTACTTCGGCCTGCCGTACCAGCTGCCGAAGCTGGACCTGGCGGTCTCGCCCGACTTCGCTTCGGGCGCCATGGAGAACTGGGGCGCCATCCTGTTCCGCGACGCGTCCTTGCTGATCGACCCGAAGCTGTCGTCGGACGCCGCGCGGCGCCGCGTGGCCGAGGTGGTCACGCACGAGATCGTGCACCAGTGGTTCGGCAACCTGGTCACGATGAAGTGGTGGAACGACCTTTGGCTCAACGAGGCCTTCGCCACCTGGCTGGCCGCCAAGATCGTGGACCAGTGGAAGCCCGCATGGAAGGTCTGGGACGATTTCGACCAAGGCAAGCGGTCTCCCTTGTCCATCGACGCGCTGCCCGGCACGCGCCCGGTGCGCTCGGACGCGGCCACGCCGGCCGAGATCCAGGCCATGTTCGATCCGATGAGCTACCAAAAAGGCGGGGCTCTCCTGCGCATGGTGGAAACGTACATCGGCGAGGCGGCGTTCCGGAAAGGCGTGCGGGCGTACATCAAGCGCTATCAATTTAAGAACGCCGAGGCGGCCGATTTGTCCCGAGAACTGGAGCGCGCCTCCGGCAAGCCGATCAGGAAGATGCTGGACGGCTGGCTCAAGCAGGGCGGGGTGCCGATCGTGTCGGTGTCCGCGTCGGGACGGACATTGACGCTCTCTCAGGAACGTTTTTCCACGTTCAACCTGAAGGCCGACACGAAGTGGTCGGTGCCGGTGGGCGTGTCGTACCGGTTAAAAGGCGAAAAGAAACCGCGCTTCGCGCGGATATTACTCGACCGGGCCGAAACGAAATTGGTTCTTCCGGGGAAGGGGGAGCTTCTGTGGGCCTATCCCAACGCCGGAGAAACGGGCTATTACCGTTTGGCGCTGGACGAACACCTCTTGTCGTCGGCGCTCAAACACCGCGCCGAATTGACCCCGGTCGAGCGTTCCGGTCTGCTCAACCAGTTGTGGGCGCAGGTGCGGGCCGGCAATCTCCCGGTCGCGCGATTCCTCGACGCGTTATCTTCGTTTCGCGGCGATGCGTCGCGGCCCATTTTGGAAGACGCCGCGGCTTACCTGAAGACGATCCGCCAGGAATTGGCGCAAAACGACGCGGAGCGCGCCGCCGTGGGCAAGTACGCGGCGGATTTCTTCAAGCCGGCGTTGGATCGTTTGGGCTGGGATAAGAAGAAAGGAGAAAACCCGGAGGCGGCGTTGATCCGTCCGACGGTCCTTGGGGTGTATGCCCTGATGGCGCCCGATTCCGTTTCGGCCCAGATCAGCGCGCGACTCAAGATGTATCTCGCCGATCCGGCGTCCGTGGATCCGTCTTTGGCTCCCGTCGTCCTGACCGCGGCCGCTCGCCGCAACGATCCGGCGCTGTTCGACGCGTTGCGCCAGCGGCTGCTCGCGCCGAAAACCCCCGAGCAGAAGGACCTGGCGCTGCGCGCCTTGGGGGAGTTCACCGCGCCCGCGTTGCTCGACCGTTCGCTCGCGATGACGCTCACCGATGACGTTCGTCCCCAAGACGCGTGGAAGCCGTTCGTCTGGCTGCTGGCCAATCCGGCGACGCAGGCCCGCGCCTGGGAGTTCACGAAGGCGAATTG
>JAGWMT010000030.1 GCA_028871595.1 Elusimicrobiota bacterium | reverse complement strand
GGCTCCTGCGCGCGGGGCGCGGCGAGCCGGTGCTCCTGCTCCACGGCCTGGGGGCGTCGTCGTATTCCTGGCGCTTCGCCGTCCCGGAATTGGCGAAGCATTACGAGGTTTTCGCGCCCGATCTTCCGGGCTTCGGCCGCGCCGACAAGCCGCGCGACTTCGACTATTCCATTTCGGGACTGCACGACTGGGTGGTGTCCTTCATGGACCAGCTGGGCATCAAGAAGGCGCGGGTCGCGGGCAACTCGATGGGCGGCGTGATCGCCCTTTGGCTGGCCATGGATTCGGGCCACCGCGTGGAGCGCATGGCGCTCCTGGGCACCCCCGCGTTTCCCGAGAACCGTCCCAAGATGCTGTGGCCCCTGAGCTGGCCGGTTCTGGGCCGGATCTACGAATGGGCGCTCGGCGAGACCACGTTGCGTTATATCGCCAAAACGACCTTCGTGGACCAAAGCAAGGTCACCGAGGAGTTGATCTCCGAATACGCGGAACCTCTGCGCACCGCCGCGGGACGCCGCGCCGTGGCCGAGTTCATCCGCCGCGCCATCCCTCCTGATTTTCAGCGCCGGATCGACTCCTACGCCGGGCTCGCCCACTCGACCTTGGTCCTGGTCGGCGATTCCGACCGTATGGTGGACCATCGCGGCGGCGAGCGCCTGTCCCGGGCCTTGCCGAACGCGCGGTTCGTTTTCCTGGAGCGCTGCGGTCACGCGCCCCAGGAAGACGCGCCCGACCGCGTCATCCCGCTGATCCGGGACTTCTTCGCGGAGACGGCGTGAGCGACCGGCCCGTGTATTCCACCGATCCGGATTGGGGCAAGCCCGGAACCCCGCGCCAGCCCGAACCCGTGAGGCTGTCCTTCCACCGCGGCGCGAAGGGTTCCGGCGTGACGCGCGTCGAACGCCTGGTCATGCACCCGACGCTCAAGGACCAGCTGCTCTCGCGTCTGAAGAAGCATCTCGGCTGCGGGGGAACCCTGAAGGAAGGCTCTTTCGAGTTCCAGGGCGACCACCGCGACAGGATCGAAAAGTTCCTCGCGGCCGACGGCTTCAAGATCAAGCGCGTCGGCGGCGCCTAGGCCTTTCGGCCTATGGCGCGTAGGACCTAAAGGCCCAGGCCCGGGCCGCCCGCCCGGTTAAGCTATCGTCATGAGCGGGCGGTGGCCGGCGGTCGTTCTGGCGGCGTCGCTGGTCCCCCTCGGGGCGCCGTCCGCCTTTTCCCAGACGTTCGCCGGCGCGGAAGGACTTTCGGACGCCTTGGCCGTCCTCGGCGCCCGGGCCGCCGCGCTCCGGGCCCAGCCGCTCCGCCCGGCCGCGGCGCCGGCCGCGAGCGAACCGCGGCACGGCGTGATGGGCGCGAGCCGCTTCGAGGACGGCCGGACCGCCACCTCGCAATCCCTCCCGCCCGGCCCCTTCGGCGCCGCCGGCGCGCCCGACGTGTCGCGCTACGCGGTGCGCGGGGTGGACATCTCCCATTACGAGGGTGACATCGCCTGGGACATGGTGAAGCTCGACGGGCTTTCCTTCGTCTATATCAAGGCCACTGAGGGCGGCGACGGGGTGGATGAGAAGTTCGCCGCGAACTGGAGCGGCGCGTCCAGCGCCGGCCTGCTCAAGGGCGCGTACCACTTCTACAACTTCTGCAAGGGCGGGGCCGAGCAGGCCGCGAACTTCGTCTCGATCGTGCCTCCGGACGCCGACGTCCTGCCCATGACCGTTGACTTGGAGGAATCCTCCTCCTGCAAGACCATGCCGAAGAAAGCGGCGTTCCGGAAGGGTCTGGCCGCGTTCGTCAAAAAAATCCGCGCGGTGTACGGCCAGCGTCCCGTCTTGTACGTGAACTACTCGATCTACCAGAAGTACTTCCAGGGTGAGAACGACTCGTACAAGCTCTGGATCGCCGACACGTCCCACGCGGCGCCGGCCCTTCCCGACGGCTCCTCCTGGACGATGTGGCAGTACGGGTGGCACGGCCAAGTGGCGGGCATTCCCGGAGAGGTGGATTTGGACGTGTTCAACGGCACCCCGGAGATGCTCGCCGCGCTGACCGGGCCGTCCGACGTGATGGTCGCCAGCCTGCCGTAGGCGTCCGGGTTTGGTAGAATGGCCTTCTTCATTTTAAGGAGGCGTTCCCATGCCCTCTCCCTCGACAACCCGCCGTCCCAAGACCGCGCGCGCCGCGGCCGCGCCCCCCGTGCAGACCGACGAAGGCATGTGGACGTTCGACAACCTGCCGCTCAAGCTTCTAAAGGAGCATTACGGGTTCGCGCCGTCGAAGGACTGGGTGGAGCTCCTCCAGAAGGCCTCGGTGCGCTTCAACGACGGAGGGTCGGGCGCGTTCGTGTCGAAGGACGGGCTGGTGCTGACCAACCACCACGTCGCGCTCGGGCAGCTGCAGAAGATGTCCACGGCGGAGAAGGATTACGTGAAGAACGGCTTCTTCGCGCGGACTTCGGCCGAGGAGATCCCTTGCCCGGACCTGGAGATCAACGTCCTGGAGTCCCTGGAGAACGTGACGGCCCGCGTGCTCAAGGCCGTGGACGCGTCCGCGCCGGAGAAACGCCAGAACGAGCAGCGCAAGGGCGAGGTGTCCCGGATCGCGAAGCAGTCCATGGACGCCACGGGGCTGCGCTCCGACGTGGTGGAGCTCTACCAAGGCGGCGAGTACTGGCTGTACCGCTATAAGAAGTACACCGACGTGCGCCTGGCCATGGCGCCGGAGCTGCAGGCGGCCTTCTACGGCGGCGATCCCGACAACTTCACCTATCCCCGCTTCGCGCTGGACTTCGCGTTCTTCCGGGCGTACGAGAACGGCCGAGCGCTGCGCCCGGAGCGCTTCCTCTCCTGGTCCCAGGACGGGGCCGCCGACGGCGAGCTCACCTTCGTGACCGGCCATCCCGGGCACACCGACCGCCTGATGACCGTGGCCCAGCTGGAGTCCGAGCGCGACGGCGGCCTGCCGCTGTACCTGGAGATCGCCCGCGCGCGTCGGGCCGACTACTACGGCTACGCCGCGCTGGGCGCGGAGCAGGCGCGCCGCTCGAAGGACCGCATCTTCGGCGTCGAGAACGCGATCAAGGCGGTCACCGGCGAGTATGAGGGCCTGCTGGATCCGGCCCTGCTCAAGGCGAAGGCGGCGGCCGAGGACGCGCTGCGCCGGTCGGTCGCGGCGTCCAAGGACCCCGCGGTGCGGGCGGCGAAGGCGTCCTGGGGCCGGATCGCCGCCGCGCAGAAGAAGGCCGACGCGCGCCGCCTGCGCACGGCGTACCGCCGCTACGAGCCCGTCAAGATCGCGTCCTTGGCGGCCTGCGTGGTGCGCTGCGTCGCCGAGACCGCCAAGCCCAACGACACCCGGTGGGAGGAGTTCCGCGACTCGAACCTGGAGTCGCTCCGCTTCCGGCTTTTCTCCCCGGCGCCGGTGTACCCGGACATGGAGGAGTTCCTGCTGGCGCGCTCGCTGGCGGAATCATTGGAGAAGCTGGGCCCCAACGACGAGTACGTGCGGGCGGCGCTGGGAGGAAAATCCCCGGCGTCGGTGGCCCGCGCCTTGATCGCGGGCACTTCGCTGTTCGATCCCCAGGCCCGGCGTCAATTGGTCGAGGGCGGAGAGAAAGCCGTCGCCGTCTCGACCGACGCGCTGATCGTCTGGGCGCGCCGCCTGGATCCGCTGTACCGCGCCCAGCGCCGATGGCACGAGGACGAGATCGAGAGCGTGCTGGTGGCCGACGGGAACCGGATCGCCAAGGCGCGCTTCGCCGTGTACGGAAAGTCGGCCTATCCCGACGCGACGTTCACCTTGCGCCTCTCGTACGGCAAGGTGGCCGGCTACGAGGCCGGCACGACCATGGTCGCGCCGTTCACGACGTTCTTTGGTCTGTACGACCGCGCCTTGGGGCACGGCGAGAAGCCGCCGTACGAACTGGCGCCGCGCGTGAAAGTCGCGCGCGGGCGGTTGAACCTGGCCGCGAAAGTGAATTTCGTCACCACCAACGACATCATCGGCGGGAACTCCGGCTCGCCGGTGGTGAACGCGAAGGGGGAGTACGTGGGTCTGATCTTCGACGGCAACATCCAGTCCCTGGTGGGCCGCTACGCGTACGACAACGCGCGCAACCGGGCCGTCGCCGTGCACTCCTCGGCCATCCTGGAGGCGCTGCGGACCATCTACGGCATGGACGCCTTGGCCGCGGAGCTGGCCGCGGCGGGGAGGCGGCCGTGATCTCGATCCGCGGGCTGTCGAAGTCCTTCGACGGCGGCGCCACTTACGCGGTGAAGGACGTGTCGCTGGAGGTGAGCGACGGGCGGACCTTGGTCCTTCTCGGCTCCTCGGGCAGCGGCAAGACCACCGTCCTGAAGATGATCAACCGGCTGATCGAGCCGACGTCCGGCTCCGTCGCCGTGGACGGACGCGACGTGATGAGCCGCGACGCCGTGTCCCTGCGCCGCTCCATCGGCTACGTGTTCCAGCGCGTCGGCCTTTTCCCGCACATGACCGTGGAGGAGAACGTCGCGATCGGGCTGAAGCTCACCGGCGCGCCGGAAGACGTCCGGAAAGGGCGCGCGCGCGAGCTTTTGGATCTGGTGGAGCTTCCCGCCGCCCGCTACGGCGGACGCTACCCGTCGGAGCTCTCCGGCGGCCAGGCCCAGCGCGTGGGCGTGGCGCGGGCGCTGGCGACCGCTCCCAAGTATCTCCTGATGGACGAGCCCTTCGGCGCCCTGGACGAGGTCACCCGCGTGAACCTGCGCGCCGAGCTGAAGGCCCTGCGCGCCCGTCTGGGCATCACCCTCATCTTCGTCACCCACGACATCTTCGAGGCTCTGGACCTGGGCGACGAGATCGGCGTCATGCATCAAGGCGTGCTCGAACAGCTGGGCGACGGATCGGCCTTGATCCGGAAGCCCGCGACGCCCTTCGTGGAGCAGTTGTTCCGCAAGCGCGCGGAGATGCTCCGGGGCTGATGGATTTCCTTCTGGCGCACCGCGCCGAACTCTGGCTGAGGCTGCTCGAACACGTGGGCCTGACCGCGCTGTCGGTGGCGCTGGCCGTGCTGGCGGGCCTGCCGCTGGGCGTCCTGGCGCGGCGGCGTCCGCGCCTGGAAGGACTGGTGCTGGGGACGGCGAGCGTCCTGCAGACGGTGCCCAGCCTGGCGATGCTGGCGTTCTTGATGGTCCTGCTGGCCGCCCTTCCGGTCCTGCCCTTGGTCGGACGCGTGCGGTCCATCGGCGTGCCGCCCGCGCTGATCGCCCTCACGCTGTACGCGTTGCTGCCCATCATCCGGAACACGGTCGCCGGGCTGCGCGGTGTCCCGGACGCGACGCTGGAGGCCGCCGACGGGCTGGGCATGACCGCGTCCCAGCGGCTGCGGCTGGTGGAACTGCCGCTGGCCCTGCCCGTGATCCTGGCGGGAGTGCGGACCGCGGCCGTGATCGGCGTGGGCGTGACCACGTTGAGCGCCTTCATCGGCGCCGGCGGATTGGGGGAGTTCATCAACCGGGGTCTGTACCTGTCGCAGAACCGCCTGATCCTGCTGGGGGCGGTGCCCGCCGCCTGGCTGGCGCTCCTTCTGGATCAAGCCTTGGCGTGGGCCCAGACCGCCATCGAGAAGGGGCCCGGCGCCGTCCCGGAGCGGCGGCGGGCGCGGCGGGGGTTCCTGGCCGCGCTCGTGCCGGCCGTCGCGGCCGGAGCGGCGCTGGCGCTCTCTCCGGCGCCCGCCGCGGACGCGCCGCTGAAGCCCGTGACCTTGCGGGCGGCCTTCACCGGGGAATTCATCGAGCGTCCCGACGGCTTGGCCGGCTTGGAGAAGGCCTACGGCCTGCGGTTCTCGGACACGCGGGACGTGGACGCCGCGCTGATGTACCGCGCGCTGGCGCAGAACTCGGTGGACGTGATCAGCGCCTACAGCACGGACGGCCGTCTGGAGTCCTACCACGTGCGCCTGCTGCGGGACGACAAGTCGTATTTCCCTCCGTACGAGGCGGCTCCCGTGGTGCGCGAGGCCGCGCTGGCGCGCTGGCCGGGTCTGGCGGCGGCGCTGGAACGACTGTCCGGCCAACTGGACGACGAGACGATGCGGCGCCTGAATTGCGAGGTGGACGAAAAGAAGCGCTCTCCGGAACGCGTGGCGCGGGAATTCCTGTCCTCCCGCCGCCTCCTGGGGGGACGGACGCCCGCGCGCTCGGGCAAGCCCGTGGTCGTCGCCTCGAAGGCGTTCACCGAGGGCGTCCTCCTGGGCCACATGATGGCCCTGCTCCTGGAGTCCGACGGCATCCCGGTCCGCCGCCGCTTCAACCTGGGCGGGACCATGATCGTCCACAACGCGTTGACGTCGGGAGAGGTGGACGCGTACGCCGAGTACACGGGCACCGCGCTGACCGCGATCCTGGGCCTGCCGCCCGTCTCCGGCCGCGACGACGCGTACCGTCAGGTGGCCGAGGCGTATCCGCGCCGGTTCGCCAGCCGCTGGCTGAAGCCGTTCGGCTTCAACAACACCTACGCCCTGGGCGTGCGCGAGTCGGAAGCGGAGCGCCGCGGCTGGCGCTCCATCGGCGACCTGAAGCGCTAGGCCGGAACCTTGCCGTCGAGCCGGCGCTCGAGGTCTCGGATCAGCAGGTCGGGGAACTTCTTGTCGTCCAGCTGCGACCAGATCCACGTGGCGTGATGGGAGGACGGCGCCACGTAGCGGTGGTGCATGGGGCGCACGAAGTCCTCGTAGAGACGCAAAGTCTCGGTCAGGTCCACGCCGCGCTCGGTGCAGTCGCGCTTGACGCGGCGCAGCAGGCGCACGTCGTCGGGCACGTCGATGAAGACGCTGAGGCTCATGCGCTCGCGCAGCTCCTTCTCGTGCAGGATCAGGATGCCGTCGATGACCAGCAGGGGCTTGGGCTCGATCCGGCGCGTCGTCTTGAGGCGCGCGTGCGTGGCGTACTCGTACATCGGGGCTTCGATCGCCTCGCCGGCCGCGAGCCGGTCCAGATGGCGGCCCATCAACGACGTCTCCAGCGAGGCGGGGTGGTCGAAGTTGAGCTTGAGGCGGGCCTCCTCGCTGCTCATGCGCCCGTTGTCCCGGTAGTACCAGTCGTGGCACACCACCGAGGAGCGTCCGGCGAACGCCTCCGCCACCGCCTTCGCCAGCCAGGACTTGCCCGAGCCGCTGCCGCCGGCGATGCCCAGGATCACGCGCGGCGCCGTCTCCGGTTTCGTTTCGGGCATCGGCCGAGATTATACCGTTTCGGAGCCTCCGCGACCCGGCGCCGGATTCGCTACAATGCGGCCATGCGAGCCCACGCCGGCACCGAAGTCCTCCGCGTCCTCGGCCACCGCATGCTGGCTCAGTATCATCGGCCCGCGGGCTCCGAGCGCCGCCGCTTTCCGGCGGCTCTCTTCCTTCACGGCTTCCCGGGGTCGGAGAAGAACGTGGACGTGCAGCGAGAGCTGATGAAGCGGGGGATCGCCTCGCTGTCGCCCAGCTTTTTGGGCGCCTGGGGCAGCGGCGGGAGCTACCGCTTCACGACCTTGGTGCCCCAGGCCGCCGCCGCGCTGGACCGGATGAAGAAGCTTCCCTTCGTGGACCCGCGCCGGGTCGCGGTGTTCGGCTTCAGCATGGGCGCCTGGACCGCGTTGAACCTGGCCGGCGCCGACCGTTCGCTGCGGGCCGCGGTGGCCGTCGCTCCCTGCGGAGGTCCCGAGATGCTGGGGCCCGGCACGCGCTCCTTCCTGGCCCATCTGTCGCGGCCGCTGAACGCGCCCAAGCCCGCGGTCCTGCTGGCGGACTTCCGCGCCGCCATGCGCCGCTTCGACCCCGCCTCGGCCGTTCCGAAATTAAACGCTCCTCTCCTGCTCATCCACGGCGACGCGGACGACACCATTCCCGTCGCGGTCTCGCGGCGGCTGGCGGCGCTGGCGCCGCGCGGGACCCGGCTGGTCGTGGAGCACGGAGCCGACCACGGCTTCCTGGACCGGCGCGAGAAGCTGACGCGCCTGGCGGCCGGCTGGATCGCGGAGCGGATATGAATCGATATATCCCGTCGCGCCCGATCGTCATCCTGCTTCTCCTGATTCTGGCGATGGCCGCCCCGGCCCGGGCCGCGTCCCCGGAAGAGGAGATTCGGAACGAAATCGAATCCCTCCGGGCCGACGCGCGGCCCGCGTTCCTGGCCGCGCGCGCCGCCGTCCGGGCCGCGACGCCCGCGGCGCGGGCGCGCGCGCTGGTGAAGGTCAAGCTGGCCGGCTCCGGCGTGCCCGACGCGTACGTGGACCAGGTCTTCGACGACCCCCGCGCCAAGCTTTTCCCCGAGATTCCCGGCAAGTTCGGCACGCCCACGGCGCCCCCGCCGCCCGTGCCGTACGCCCGGTACCGGAAATATTTCATCACGCCCGCGAACATCGCCGCCGGGGTCCAGTTCGTCCGCGATCACCGCGCCTTGCTTGACGCCGTGACGGCGCGTTCTTCGGTGGACGGGGCCCTGCTGACCGCGCTGGTCTCCATCGAGACCCGCTACGGCACCGCGGCCGGCACGTATCCGGTCTTCGACGCGCTGAACACCATCGTCCAGCAGGTCCCTGCGCGCTCGAACTGGGCGGCCCGGGAGACGGCGGAGTTTTTGAAGATGACTTACGCGCAAGGCCAGGACGCGCACGCGGTCCTGGGCTCCTACGCGGGGGCCTTCGGCTTCGTCCAGTTCGAGCCGTCCACCTACAACGCCGTGGCCGTGGATTTCGACGGCGACGGGCAGCGCCGCCTGGACCAGTGGCCCGACGCGTTGGGCAGCTGCGCGCACTACCTGTCGCGGGCCGGCTACGACGCGAGCGCGCCGTTCACGCCGGATTCCAAGATCGGCCTCTCCCTGTTCGCCTACAACCACTCCGACAACTACGTCCGCGTGATCCTGGAGCTGCGCGGTGAAATCCAGAGCCGTCTCCCTTAAGCTGGGGGCGGGGGCGGCGTTCTACGCGCTGGCGGCCTGCGCCGACGGGCGCCTGACCCTCTCCGGAACCGGCGGCGCCGCGGCGCTGGAGGGAAACCCCGTGATGCGCGCCATGATGGCGCGCTTCGGGACCGAGGGCGGCCTTTGGGCGGAGAAGATCCTGGTCGGCGTCCTGTGCGTGCTGATCGCGAAGTTCGGCGAGCGCGAGATGAAGCGCCGCGCGCCGTGGCTGGACCGGATTCCCACGACGAAATGGGCGCGGGCCTGGGTCCGCGGCGGCGACCGGTCCTGGGTGGCCTACGGCCCGCTGTACGGCACGGCGTTGTTCCAGCTGCTGGCGGCGGGCAGCTGGCTGTGGCTGCGGGCGGGCTGACGCTCAGCGCGCGCCGATGGGCTTGAGGTTCTTCACGAAGGTCACGAACAGGTCCCGGTAATCCAGGTAGTTCTCGCGCGCGGTCGTCAGGCGGACCAGGAAATAGGCCTCACCGCGCGGGATCACGGCGACGTACTGGTGCAGATCCATGGGGGCGCTGGGTCCCTGATCGATGGGGACGCGCCGCCGCTCCACGATCTCGAAGATGCGGGCCAGGCCCGCGGAGACGCGCAGCGGATGCACGGGAGACGGATCGCGGCCGGGACCGGAGCGGCGCATGGCGTCCACGGCTTCCTTCGCGGGAATGAAATCGGGCGCGTCGCGGTCCATGAGGCGCACGGTCAACGTCGCGCGCAGGGCGCCGGACGGATCGTCGGGTCCCAGCACGCGGACGACGGAGCCCAGCGCGTCGTCCTCCTCGAACGCATGCCAGCCCTCGGACGGGAGGTCGCCGCGGAACAGCCGCGACGCCGGCTCGTAGGGGACCCAGGCCGATTTCGGCTTTTCGGGCGCGGCCTCGCCCGCGATGGGCGCGGACGCGGCGGCCTTCTGGGCGTCCAATAGCCAGTCGCCGGCCCGCGCCGGCGCGGCGGTCAATAGGAGGGGCAGCAACAGTTCAACGATCATGGCGCTCCAGTCCGCCCTTGGCCTCGCGCAGGACGCGCTCGCCGCGCGCGGCCTCCGCCAGCAGCAGCGACGCCTTGCGCAGGCCCTCGTCGCGGCGCGGGTCCGGCGCGGCGCAGGCGGGAGGCGAGGCCAGCAGGCGGGCGCGGGCCGCGGCTTCCTGGTCCGTCGCGGCCTGCGCGGCGGCCTTCGCGTCGGCCGCGCCGATCGCGCCGGCGTCCAGCAAGGTCTCCAGCGAGCCGACTCTCGCCGCGCGCCGGCGCGCGGCGTCGGCCAGCGCGTCCTCCAGCGCGGCGCGGCCGCAGGAGGCGCGGGCGCTCGCGTCGAATTCCCGCTCCGCGTCGGGGGGGCCGCGGCGCGGGTCGAACGCCTGCAGGCGCGAGCCGGCCCACGCGGCCACCGTGGCGTCGTCGGCCTCCTCCGGATGGTCCAGCCAGTCGCGCAGCTCGGCGCGGCGGTCGGGGTCCAGGAAGCCGTCCTGCTTGGTCTCGTCCTTGAGGCGAGCCTCGAAGAGCAGGCGCGCGGTCCGGGCCCAGCGGCGCGCGGCGTACTCGGACGCGTCCAAGCCCTCTCGGTCCAGCCCCAGCCGCAGCAACTGCTCGAGCAATTCGCCGGCCTGCTCGTCGGAGGAGTAGGTTCCGCGGCGGCTGCCGTCCGCATAGACGCGGACCGCGCCCCACTCGCCGTTCTCCACGGAGGCCGGGGCGGCGCTCGTCCAGACGGCCAGAGGCGGGCGCGCGACGCCCAGCTCCGCCCAGGCGGCGGTGGACTCGAACAGGACCACGGCCTCGCGCCCGCCGAACAGGCCGCGCTTCGCCTCGATCATCACGGGGCCGGGGCTGAGCGCCACGGTGGGCGGCGACAGCGGATCCTGCGGATGGAGGATCAAACCGGCGCGCAGATGCCGTCCCGTCCGTCCTCCGTCCAGCGCGATTTGCGGAATGGCGCCGACCACGGTCCGGCGCAGAAGCGGGAGGCAGTAGTCCGGCGCCCGCTTGCCGATCAGGGCCAGGAGCGCCTTGTCCTCCTTGGAGTACGGTCCCGCGGCGACGAACTGGTCGTATTCCGCGGCGCCGATCACGGCGGGCTTGGGCGGTTCGGGGACGGGCGCAACGGGCGCGGGGACGGGCGCGGGCGGCGAGGAGATCGCGACGGCGGCGAGCGGCGCGGCGACCGCGGCGGTCGAAGCCGGCGGGGGCGTCCAGGGCTTGAGCGTGCCGAGATCCGCTTGAACGGCCGCGGGGACCGTGGAAGCCGCGACGGCGACCGGCGACGGAGCCGGCGCGCTGGAAATCGCGGCGGCGGGGACGGCCTTGGGGACCTCGGCAACCGGGGCCTGCGTCGGAACGGGAGCGGCCGCGAACGGCGACTCGCGCTTCAGGGACGGCAGGTCCAGCAACGGCGTCAAGGTCGGGATGACCTTGGCGGCCGCCGGAGCGACGGCCGCGGGCGCCGGAGGAACCGGGGGAGCGACGGCGGCGGGCGCGACGGGGGCGGGCGCGGCGGCGGGCGCGACGAGCGGCGCGGCGGTGATGGACGGCGCGACGGTGACGGGCGGCACGGCGGTGACCGATTCGGGCGCGGGGTCGGTCATGGTGAACGGGCTCATGGAGTCGAAGCGCGCGGGGATCTTGTCGAGCTCCTCCTGCTCCTGAATGGAGAAGTAGGACCGGAAATCGCCGCGCGGGGCGACGCCGAAGACCTCCCAGTTCTGCCGGACGATGGCGCGGACCGCCTCGCGGTCCTCGGGGGTGAGGTGGCGCTCGGAATCGTAGCGGGTGATGATGTTGTTGATCTCGAGGAGGGCCTTCAGCCTCCGCGCGCTGGCCAGGCGGGAGAGGAGATAGGGCATGTCCTCGCGCGCGACCGGGGTCTCGGTGATCTTGTCCCAGACGTGGCCGTCGTCGCGGATCTCGTAGCCGTTTTCCGTCAGGAGACCCTTCGAGAGATCGTCCAGGGGGGCGAACTTGACGTCGTACGCGGCGGGGGACGCGGCGCGCGCCGGAAGCGCGAGGCCGGAAAAGGCCAGGAGAACGGCCGCCGCGAGGGACCCCGAAATCTTCATGATTCTCAGCAATTGTACGTCGGGGCCGATTATACAATTGTTGCCGAGAAGAACCCCGAAAAGGCATCATGCCGACGGGCATGGGCGGGTACTTCCAAGCGCTGTTTCCGGGCGGGTCCGCGTTGACGGCGGCCGACTACGTCGTTTTCGCCGCCATGCTGGCGGGGATGATCTATTTGGGCCGCCGCGCGGCCGCGCGGACGGACACCGCCGAGGATTATTTCCTGGCCGGACGGGGCGAGCATTGGCTGGCGGCCGCCTTGGCCTTGGTGGCCGCCGAGGTCAGCACCGCCACCTTACTGGGCGTGCCCGCCGCCTCGTTCCGCGAGGATTGGACCTTCCTTCAATTCTTCCTCGGCGCCGCCGCCGCGCGCGTCCTCGTCGCCGTGGTGATCCTGCCCGCTTTCTTCCGCGACGGCGGGGAGACGCCGTACGCCTATTTAGGGAACCGTTTCGGGCCGCGGACTCGGATTTTGGGCGCGGCGATGTTCGCGGTCACGCGCGTGCTGGTGTCGTCGGTGCGCCTGCTGGCCGCGTGCGCGGCGGTGGGCTTCCTCCTGGGCTGGAGCCCGGCGCCGACCTTGATTTTGTTCACCGCCGTGTCCATCGCGGCGCTGGCGCGGGGCGGGGCGCGCGCGGCGGTCTGGACCGGCGCCTTCCAAGCGCTGGCGATCCTGGCCGTCGGCGTTCTCACCGTCGCGTTCCTGCTGCGCCGGGTGGACGGCGGCGTCGGAGCCGCGTGGAGCCTGGCGGGCGAGGCGGGCAAGCTGCGGGTGTTTTCCGGGCCGGCGGCGTTGGCCGTGGCCGCGATCACCGGCTTCTTCGGCTCGGCCGCCGCGTACGGCACGGACCACCAACTGGTGCAGAAACTCCTGACGGTCAAGGACGCTTCGGCGGCGCGGCGGGCCCTGTTTCTGGCCATCACCCTGTCGTTGGGGATTTTGACCTTGTACCTGCTCGCGGGAACGCTGCTCTTCGTGTTCTACAAGCAGAATCCCGGAATGGCCTTGCCCACGCGCGCGGACCTGCTCTACCCGCACTTCGCGTCGAAGATGATGGGGCCCGTCATGCGCGGCCTCGTCTTGTCCGTCCTGGCGCTGGCCTCCACCGACGCGCCGCTGGCCGCGTTGTCCTCGTCCTTCGTCGCGGACCTCCGCCGTCCGTTCGCGCGCGGCGCGGACTCACCCGAGACGGAACTGCGCCTGGCGCGGACCGCGGCCGTCGTCTTCGCGCTTCTGCGCGCGGCGCTGGTGGGCGTGTTCGCCTTCTCCGCGGAGGCCCTGTCGTTCACGTTCAAGAGCGCCGGAGTGGCCGCGGGTCCCTTGTTGGGGATTTTTCTCTTCGGACTGGCGACGAAGCGGCGGGGGGACGGGAAGGTCGCCGTCGCGTTCGGGATCATGATCGCGGCGGACCTGATCCTGCTGATCCTGTCCGAGCGCGGACTCCTGCCGTTCGGCTGGAGCTGGCTGTTCGTGGCGGGGCCCATCGGCGCGTTCGCGCTGGCCTGGGCCTTCACGTCGGAGCGTTATTTCCCCGGCGAAAAGTCCGTCAGCCCGTCCCCTCGCACGTAAAGTCCGGGAACGGACACCGGCAGGCGCCCGCGCGGCCGGATCTCGCCGAAGAGGAGGCGGGCCAAAGCGCTCAATTCGGCGGGGGTGACGCCGTAGATCGCGGCGACCGTTTTGGCCGGGGGCCAGCGCCGAAGATCATAGGGGTTCATCAGGCTGACCAGGATCGCGGGCTTGCCCGACGCCAGCAGCTTCTCCGTGGTCTCCTGCTGCAGGCGCGACGGCGGCCCCCACTCCGACGTGCCCACCAGGACGGCGCCGGCGGACGGGGCGCGCTCCAGCGCCGCGGCCACCGTCGCGGTGTCGGGACTGGGCGCCGTCTCCAGGAAGTCCACGCGGGCGTGGCGCGCCTCCAGCTCGCGGCGGAACGCGGCCGTCTCCGCGACGTAGCGCGGCGAGCGGAAGAGGAGGACCAGCAAGGTCTTGTCCCGGGGCAGCTTGAGCGGCAGGAGTCCCTCGTCGTTCTTGAGCAAGGTCACCGCCCGCTCGGAGATGCGGCGGGCCAGGGCGGCGCTTTTCGCCGCGCCGGGATAGACCGCGGCGCCCGAGGACACCGTCAGCGGCGGCGGGCGGCGGGGAAAGCGCGCCTTCAGCGCGGCCACGCGTCGATAGGCTTCCTCCACGCGCGCGCGCGGCAGGCGCCCGTCCTTCACCGCGGCCAGGACGTGCGCGTACACGGGCGGGAAATCCACCTTGCCCAGCACCAGCAGGTCGCAGCCGGCGGCCAGCGCCTTGACGGCGGCCTCGGCCTCGCCGTAGCGCTTGGTGATGGCGCCCATGTCCAAGGAATCGGAGACCACCACGCCCCGATAGCCCAGCTTGCCCCGCAGCAGCCCGCCGATGACCGCGCTCGACAAGGTCACCGGCAGGCCGCCCGGCTCGTAGGCGGGAAACAGGATATGGGCGGGCATCACCAGCGGGGCGCCGGCCTTCAGCGCCGCGCGGAAAGGGACCAGCTCCACGGCGTCCAGCTGGGCCGCGGTCTTCTCGATCACGGGCATGTCGAAATGGGAGTTCTCCGCGGACGCGCCGTGGCCGGGGAAATGCTTGACCACGGGCAGGACCCCGCCCTTCAGGTAGCCGCGCACCGCCGCGGCGCCGAACGAGGCCACGGCCGCCGGATCGTCGCCGAAGGAGCGGATGCCGATGATGCGGTTGTCGGGGTTGGTGTTGACGTCCACGTCCGGCGCGAAATCCACCTGGACGCCCAGCAGGGCCAGCTCCCGCGCGGAGGCCTGGGCGGCGGCCCGGGCCAGCGCCGGAGAGCCGGCGGCGCCCAGCGCCATGTTGCCGGGGAAAACCGTCCCGCCGTACAGAGGCTGGGTGAACACCGCGCCGCCCTCGTGGTCGGCGGACACCAGGAAGGGCAGGTGCGCCGGCGCGGAGGACGCCCAGTCCTGAAGTCGGTCGGATAATTCGCGCGCCTGCGGACCGGTGAACAGGTCCCAGCGCAGCAAAGCGCCGCCCAGGCGGCCCGCGCGGATGTCGGCCTCGTCGGTCGCGGCGATGCTCGTGTCGAGCGCCACGATGAACAGCTGGCCGAGCTGGGCCTCCAGCGGCGGCTCGGCCCGCGCGGGACGCACGGCGGCCAGCAGCAGAACGGCGAGGAGCGCGCTCTTCATTGGCGGTAGAGAAGAAACGGCTCGCGCGCGTGGAGGAAGGCGTCCACCGGCGGGTCCATGACCGCGGCCAGCCGGGCGCCGTCGGCGCCTTGGTCGTAGAGCGTCTTGAACTCGCTCAGGCCCACCAGTTTGCGCGTCTCGCCCTCGATCCGCGGGCTTTTCCAGTGCAGGTCGAACTCCTTCGGATTCAGGTCGCGCAGTCCCGCCGCCAGATAGGCGAACACGCGCAGCGGGCGCACGGTCCGCCGGTCGGTGAGGCGCAGGCGCACGCCGCGGCAGAGCCGGCCGGCGTAAAGGCTCTTCGTCGGGGTCAGGTCCTGACGCGAGAACTCGATTCCGGCCAGCCCCGCGGCGTTCAGGCGCGCGACCAGGCCGTCGGCGTCCAGCCACGGCGCGCCGATCCAGCCGAACGGGTGCGGGGTTCCGCGTCCCACGGCGACGTTGGTCTCCTCCAGATTCGAGATGCCGAAATAGAGCGCGGCGGCCTCCAGGTCGGGCATGTTCGGCGACGGAACGATCCAGGGCAGGCCGGTCTGGTCGAACCACATCGCGCGCTTCCAGCCGGTCATGGGGACCACGGTCAGGCGCGGATGGCCGACGGACGCGTTGTGCCAGAGGGCCATCTCGCCGGCGGTCAGGCCGTGGCGCGTGGGCACGGCGAAATAGCCCACCGAGCTTTCATGCAGCAGGCCGGGCTCGTCGGGGATGGGGCCCGCGACGTCCGCGCCGTCCACGGGATTCGGGCGGTCCAGGACCATGAACTCCGTGCCGTCGGCCTTGGACTCCTCCAAGGCCATGCCCATGGTGGCGAGATAAGTGTAAAAGCGCGCGCCGATGTCTTGAATGTCGAAGATCACCACGTCGAAGCCGCGGAACTGGCCCGGCAGGGGCCGCATGCCGGCGTTGCCGCCGCGGTAAAGGCTGATGACGGGGATGTCCCGGCCGCCCGCGCGGACGGTGGACGAGGAGATCCGCCCCGATTCAAGCGACGCGGTGAAGCCATGCTCGGGGCTGAGCACCGCGGCCAGGTCCACGCCCGGAGCGGAGGCCAGGACGTCCACGATCGAGCGCCCGCGCGCGTCCACGCCGGTGCTGTTGGTGATCACGGCCACGCGCTTGCCGGCCAGCGGAGAAAAGCCCTCGGCCTCCAGCACGTCCAGGCCCGAGCGCACGGCGGGCGCGGGACGCGGGCGCGGCACGGCGCAGGCCGCGACGGTCAACGCCGCCAGCGCCGCCCGGAGCGCCCTCACCGGACCCGGTCCAGGACGATGTTCACGCCCCCGTCTCCGGGACGAAAGACGCCGTGGGCGTCGCCTTCCAGGTCCCCGGGCACCGGGCGGCCCACGTCGCCGTGGGTGTTCATCTCCGCGTGGAGCTTCAGCGGTTCGCGCCGGCCCAAGGACGGGACCAGCAGGTCGGAGGGATTCAAGTGGAACGGCGCGGGAAACTCGGGATTGACGATGCGGTGCACGGCCACGGGCACGCCGCCCGCGTTCTCCGCGATGACGAACAGCATCACGTTCTCCTTCGGAGTGCGGTCGCGCAGGCGCGGGGCCACGTCCACCACGCCGGAGAGCTGGAAGTCGCCGGTCAGGAGATTGCAGCCGGACGCGGCCGCGGCGAGGACGGCCAGGACGAGCAGGCGCCTCATGCCGCCGGAGCGGGCGCCTCCGGAAGCGCGGCCGCGCGCACGCCGTACCACAGATAGGCCAAGGTGAGGCCGATGGAGCCCATCTGGAAGAAAGGGATGGCCCGGGGCAGCAGCGCGTCCAGGGCGTAGAGCAGGCTTCCGGCGGTCTGGGCGTGGAGGGCGATCCGGAACAGCGCGGAAAACGGGAGGCTCTTTCCGCCCGACGAGGCGACCAGCATCCCGACCAGGGCGTACAGGAGTCCGCAGAAGGCCAGCGAGGCGGCGAAGGTCAGGAAGAAGAACAGCATCAGCGCCGGGTAGAACACCCAGTCGAAGGCGTTCTCCATGTCCTTGTAGGCGTTCGCGTCCACGGTGACCGGCCGGTCCGAGGTGGACTTCGCCAGGTCGATGGTCTCCACCTCGGCCTTGTCGTCCTCGCCGCGCTTGAGATACAGCGCGTTGGAGGTGAGGTAGGCCAGGACCTTGGCGTCGGTCATCTGCTGGGCCGTCACGGGGTCCTTGCGCGTCGTGTCGATCATCAGCGCGACTTCCTTCATGCGCGGGTGCTCCAGCCGCAGGGGCGCGGCGGCGGTGCTGGTCACGGTTCCGTTGGCGAAGGTGACGGCGGGCATGGAGTTCTCCAGCCAGGTGAAGGTCTCCGCGAACAGCGGGGCCAGGCGGAGCTTCACGGCGATGCCGATGGAGCCCATGAAGATCAAGGACAGGAACGCGACGTAGGCGGCCGCGCGCGAGGCCTTCTCCGCGGAGAAGCGGCGGTAGGAGGAGGGACGGGCCAAGGCGTCGAGCAGGTCGGGAATCATGCGCCCATTCTACCAGTCCTAAGGGCGTTCGTTCACCGGGGATTGACGGTGGATGCCGGACGATCTACACTTGTGATCATGCGGCGAACGGCGGCGATCGCGGCGGTCCTGGCCCTCCTGGGCGCGTGCACCTCGAGCGGCGGCGGCTGCGGCGGGGACGACGCGAAGAAAACGGACACGGGCCAGTCCACGGCCATGTCCGGCAGCGGCGGCGGAAAAAACGGCTCGTTGGGCGAGGGGGTGTCGTTCCAGGGCATGGGCAAGAAGCAACCCGCGGCGACGCAGGCGGCGGTCGTGCCTCAGGCGGTGCTGTGCGGCGGCTTCCCCAACCTGCCGACCGACTGCCTGCACGATCCGGCCATCACCGCGATCAAGACGAAGTGTTGTCCGACGGGGAACATCACGATCTGCGAGGGGATCCCCGGCGGCGCGCGCCTGACCGGCACCGGCTGCACGGCCGCGCACTAAGGAGCGACCCGGTCAGGCTTTCCCGGGCAGGCCGGTCCATGCCGTTTCGGCCTTGCCGGCTTTCTTGTTGACCCAGCGCGCCGCCACGAACAGCCAGGTGGAGAGCCGGTTCAAGTAGACGACCACGCCGTCGGGGACGGCGTCCACGGACGACAGCTCCACCACCTCGCGCTCGGCGCGGCGCGACACGGCGCGCGCCACGTGCAGGGCGGCGCCGGCGGGGCCGCCGCCGGGAAGGATGAAGGTCTTCAAGGGCGTCAACTCGTCGTCCCAGGCGTCGATCTCGGACTCCAGGCGCGCCGGGGCGTCGGCGGGCAGGCCGCGGTCGAAGGGGGCGCCCAGCTTGCCCAGGCGGTCGGCGGGAGTGGCCAGCAGGGCGCCGACGATGAAGCACTCGGCCTGGACGCGCTCCAGGGCGCGGTCCACGGCGCGGAAGGCGGTCTTGGCGGGCAGGGCGGCGCGGGCGGCGCCCAGCGCGCAGTTGAGCTCGTCGATGGTCCCGTAGGCCGCCACGCGCGGGTGGCTCTTGGGCACGCGGCCGCCGCCGAACAGGCCGGTGTCGCCCTTGTCCCCGGTGCGCGTGTACATCGGCATTTTCTTCATCGCCGGGATTGTGCCAAATTTCCTTTCCCCAGCGACTTGGC
>JAGWMT010000346.1 GCA_028871595.1 Elusimicrobiota bacterium | reverse complement strand
TTTTTTTTGTCCGAAAATTCCAATACTTATGTCGTCTCTCGGCATCAAAAATGTCATGACCGGACGGTGGCGGGGCGGCACGGCAATATGTCTATAATATCGCCGCGTTATTATTCAGGAGTTGCTGACCATGGCCGACATCGTTCATTCCGCCGACCCGAACTCTCCCGAGGCGCTCGACGCCCTGCGGCATTCCTGCGCGCACGTCATGGCCCAGGCCGTCCAGGAGCTGTTCCCCGGCACGAAGATCACCATCGGCCCGGCCATCGAGAACGGCTTCTATTACGACTTCGACTCCCCGCACCGCTTCTCCGAGGAGGACTTCCTTCCGATCCAGAAGCGCATGCTGCAGATCGCGGAAGGCAACGTTCCCTTCGTCGGGAAGGAAGTGACCTACGAGGAGTCCAAGGCCTATTGGACCGCGAAGGGGGAGACGTACAAGGTCGAGCTTCTTGAAGGCTTCAAGGACCAGAAGCTCACCCACTATTCCCACGGGACGTTCACCGACCTGTGCCGCGGCGGCCACACGCCCAGCACGAAGGCCATCCGCCATTTCAAGATCCTCTCCGTGGCCGGCGCCTACTGGCGCGGCGACGAGAAGCGCCCCATGCTCCAGCGCCTGTACGCGACCGCGTGGCCCACGAAGGAGCAGCTCAACGAGCACCTGAAGCAGCTGGAAGAGGCCAAGAAGCGCGACCACCGCAAGCTGGGTCCCGCCCTGGACCTGTTCAGCATCCAGGACCTGGCCGGCCCCGGCCTGATCTTCTGGCACCCGAAAGGCGGGCGCATGCGTATGATCATGGAGGACTGGCTCAAGCAGGAGGCCCTCAAACGCGGCTACCAGATGGTCTACTCGCCGCACATCGCGAATAAGGACCTTTGGAACGTCTCCGGCCACACCGGCTTCTACCGGCAGAACATGTTCGGCGAGATCGAGGTCGAGAAGGCCGACTACATGCTCAAGCCCATGAACTGCCCGTGCCATATCCTGATCTACAAATCCGGCCTGCGCAGCTACAAGCAGCTCCCGATGCGCCTGGCGGAACTGGGCACCGTGTACCGCTACGAGCGCTCCGGCGTGCTCCACGGCCTGATGCGCGTGCGCGGCTTCACGCAGGACGACGCCCACATCTTCTGCACCCCGGACCAGATCGAATCCGAGATCGAGGGCTGCCTGGACTTCGCGCTGAAGGTCTTCGAGGTGTTCGGCTTCACGAAGTACCAGATGGAAGTCTCCACCTGGGATCCCGAAAAATCCGGCGACTACGTGGGCGAGGCCGCCGACTGGGAGCGCTCGACGAACGCGCTGATCTCGGTCTTGGACCGCCGCGGCACGCCGTACAAGCTGTGCCGGGGCGAGGCCGCGTTCTACGGCCCGAAGATCGACGTCAAGCTCATCGACGCGATCGGGCGACCTTGGCAGCTCTCGACCGTGCAGTTCGACTTCAACCTGCCCAAGCGCTTCGAGATGGAGTACGTCGGCGCCGACGGCGCCCGGCACCGGCCGCTGATGGTTCACCGCGCGCTTTACGGCTCCATCGAGCGATTCTTCGGCATCCTGGTGGAACACTACGCGGGCCACTTCCCGCTGTGGCTGGCCCCGGTCCAGGTCAAGATCCTGACCTTGACCGATGAGCAGGCCGCGCCGGCCGAGGAACTCAGGAAGAAGCTTGAGGCCGCGGGGCTGCGCGTCGAAGCCGACCTCCGACCGGAGCGAATCCAGCACAAAATTCGCGAAGCGAGCCTCGAGAAGATCCCGTACATGATCGTCATGGGGCCGAAGGACGTCGAGGCGGGCACCTTGGCCGTGCGCCTGCGCGACGGACGTCAGTTCAACGGCCTGGCCCCCGCCGACTTCATCGCCAAAGCGACCGAAGAGGCCGCATCGAAAAAGACCGCGCCGTCCTGGGAGTAAGAATGAAGACGACCCTCGCCGTCCTGATCGCGCTCATGTTCGCCCTGGCCCTGCCGGCCGGAGCCCTGTCGTGGGGAGGCTCCTCGAAGCCCGATTTCGACGCCGTGTCCGAGGAAGCGGCCTTCGGCTCGGCCACCCAACTGTTCCAGGAGACCGGCCGCGACAAGCTGGCCGTCGTCCAGGCGTTCGAGAATTTCATCTCGCAGTTCCCGCGCAGCCCGCGCGTCGTCGACGCTCAGTTCCTGATCGGCGAATCCTATCTCCAGCACGCTTTGTCCATCCTGAAATCCGAAGCCACCGCGAAGAAGACCTCGACCGCCCGCCTGCTGGCGCCGAAGAACCCGGCCGCCGCCAAGGCGCTGGACGACGCCCGCAAGGCGTTCGAGGAGGTCGTGCGCGACAAGAAATCCGGCCTGGCGGCCTCCGCGCAGTACCGCCTGGGCGAAGTCGCCTATAACGACAAGGACTGGGAGAAGGCCGTCGTCGAATTCCAGGACGTGGACAAGAATTTCCCGAAGTCCTACATCAACCCCGAGGCGCTGATGGGGATCATCTACTCGGACCTGGCGCTGGAGCAGTTCTCCCAGGCCGAGGCCAACTTGTTCCTGCTGGGCGAGACCTATCCGACCTTCCTGCGCGAGCCGACGGTTCTGTACGCGCAGGGGATCGTGGCGCTTCATAAGGGCGACTACGCCAACGCGGAGCGCGCGCTCAAAGAGGTCAAGACCGCCGACGCGCAGTACTACCTGGGCAAGACCTACCTGCTGTCCAAGCGCGCCTACCTGGCCGCGGCCGCCTTCGAGAACCTGATCCGGGACTATCCGGACTCGGAGCTCAAGGAGGAGGCCCAGTTCTTCATCGGCGACTCGTTCTTCCTGGCCGAGGACTTCAACGGCGCGATCTCGAAGTACCAGCGCTTCATTCAGCTCTATCCCGACAGCCCGCTGCGCGTGTCGGCCCTGTTCCGCATCGGTTCCTCGTACTTCCAGAAGAAGGACTACGTGGAGGCGCGCGCGAACTTCCAGGCCGTGCTCGACCGCTACCCGAAGGATTTCTTCGCCCCGCTGGCCCAGTTCTTCATCGCGGAGTCGTACCTCATCGCCGGGCAGACGCGCGAGGCCTTGTTCGCGTACACCAAGGTCATCACCCAGTACCCCGACGCGGTCAAGATCGCGCCGGTCGCGTACTTCAAGCTGGCGTGGTGCCAGAACCAGGTGGGCGACTTCATGCAGGCCATCCAGACGGGAAACAACTTCGTCGCGCAGTACCCGAACCACGCCTTGGCCAAGAACATCTACGTGATCATGGCCAACTCGCAGCTGTCGCTGAAGCGCTACGCCGAGGCCACCACCTCCTTCCAGCGCATCATCGACCTGGCTCCGTCCTCGGACATCGCCGAGCAGGCGCTGTTCTCCATTCTCAAGAGCCAGTACGACCAGAAGGCGTTCAACTC
>JAGWMT010000345.1 GCA_028871595.1 Elusimicrobiota bacterium | reverse complement strand
GGCGAGTCCCTGGAGAAGTTCAAGGGCGTGGACGAGGACGAGACGACGGGCGGCCAGATCGTGCGGCGCGCCCTGCAGGCTCCGATCCGCCAGCTCGCGGACAACTCCGGCCAGGAAGCCTCCGTCGTGGTGCAGAAGATCCTGAGCTCCGGCGCGGGCGTCGGCCTGGACGCGGCGACCGGCGAGTACGTCGACCTGTTCAAGGCCGGCATCGTCGACCCGCTCAAGGTCACCCGCACCGCCCTGGAGAACGCCGTCTCGATCGTCGGCACCATCCTGACCACCGAGGTCCTCATCTCCGACATCCCGGAGAAGAAGGAGCCCGCGATGGCCGGCGCCGGACATCAGCACGGCGGAGATATGTACTAAAACCCCCAAAAGGCCGGCTCCCGAGTCGGCCTTTTGACGGGAAGACGAAAGAATGGCCCCTCGGTCCGAAAGGACCGGGGGGCTTTTCTTTGGCGCCAACAGTTGTCATTTTTCGGAATATTCAGACCCGTTGACCCAGATCATACCCGGGTCCAACGGTCCGTGGTATCCTGATCGGGTCGTCATCGTTACCCTCAAGGAGACCCCATGACCATGAACACCGTTCTCGAGCCGAAGACCCTCGAAATCACCAACGTCCAGTACTTCCAGGCCAAGCTCGCTTTCGAGATGACCCCGTGGTCGCTGAAGGCCCTCCTGGAGAAGACGCCGGAGCAGATCACCTTGCTCGACGTGCGCTCTCCCGAGATGTACGCCCTCGCCCACCTGCCGACCGCAATCAACATCCCGCTGGTCGACCTCGTCTCCAAGATGAACACCCTGCCGAAGAACAAGACCGTCGTGACCTACTGCGGCAGCCTGACGTGCGCGCTGGCCCCCAAGGCCGCGCTCGAGCTGGCGCAGAAGGGCTTCCAGGTCCGCGAGCTGATCGGCGGCATCGCGACGTGGCAGGAGAACGGTTTCCCGGTCGAGAAGAAGGCCTAACTCGACGGATCCGGACGAAAACGGGAGCGCCCCGAAAGGGGCGCTCCTTTTTTTATCCGGACTTGAAGCCGATTTGATCGCGCGGGTCTATACTGGAACCGAAGGCCCCTCATCCCTGGAGGGCTTATGGCGACCACCAGAGAGACGGCCCGGGCGGCGGAGCCGGGCGCGGCGGATTATCTTTCGGCCAAGCTCGATTACGAGATCGCTCCCTCGGACCTCAAGGCCCTGCTGGACCGGGACCAGAACGCCGTCTTCCTGCTGGACATCCGCGCGCCCGGGGCCTACGCCGACGGCCACGTTCCCGGCGCGCGCAACGTGCCGCTGGAGCGCCTGGGAGCATCCTACGGGGAACTGCCCCGCCGAACCTTGATCGTGACCTACTGCGAGGACCTGACCTGCGGCCTGTCCCTGCTGGCCGCGATGGAGCTGGCGGGGACCGGGTTCAAGGTGAAGCGGCTGCTCGGAGGAATGGAGGGTTGGCGCCGGAAGGGATATCCGGTCGAACCCATGCCGCCGGCGCCCGCGCCGGAGTACTGATCGGAGGAGGGGTTATGGACCTGAGCATCTTCGCACCCAAGGCGCATCACATCGGCGCGGCGGAGTATCTCCGGGCGAAACTGGAGTACGAGGCCTCGCCCTACGGGCTCAAGACGACGCTGGGGACGGAACCGGAGACGGTGATGGTGCTGGACGTGCGCGACCCGGAGGACTTCCTGGACGAGCATATCCGCGGCGCGGTCAACGTTCCCGCCGAAACCATCGTCGCGAGGCTGGCCGGCCTGCCGCGCGACAAGGTCCTGGTCACCTACTGCTGGGACATGACGTGCGCGCTGGCGCCCAAGGCCGCGCTGGAACTGGCCCAAAAGGGGTTCCGGGTTCAGTTCCTGGCGGGCGGCATCGCCGAATGGAAACGCAAAGGATTCCCGGTCGCGCGGAACGCGCAGGAATGACGCGGCCGGAGCGAGGTCGAGGGGAGAGCGCTCGGAAGGGCGCTCTTCTATTGCGGCCCGATCCCTGCTATGCTGAGGGGGTGAGAGTTCTCGCAATGGCCGTTCTCCTGGTCGCGGGCGCCGCGAACGCTGCGCAGTTCATGGGCAAGACGTCTCTTCCGGGCGCGTCCGCCTCCGACACGGCCTTGTGCCTCGCGTTGGGCGCTTCCGGCGACCGCCTGCGCGGCGCGTTCGCCAAGGGCTCTGACTTCCCGGATTCGGTGTACGCCGCCTTCGAGGGCCAGGGCTCCGGAGACGCCTCCGCCGTCAGCTACCTCAACCGGGGCCAGGACCTGTATCAACTGGTCGCGACCGTCGAGGCCCAGTGCCGGGCGACGTTCGGCTACAACGCCGGTCCGCGCTCGGACTCCGAGGCCGCCGCCATCCGGCGCCGCGCGCAGTCGGCCAAGAAGTCCGCCGACCTTTATTTGAATCTGCCGCTGATCATCGCGAACATCGACTCCGCGCAAAACCCCGCGGAACTGGGCTACCGCCCTCAGTACCTCACGGCGATGTACAAGATCGCCGACGGGGGGAACTACGAGGCCGCCGCCGCCCTGACCGACGCCGCCCAGGCGTCCCGCGGCCGCATCCGGCGCTGAGGGCCGGGCGGGCGGGGGCTCGTTTAGGCCCTTCGGCCCACGCGTTTGTAATTTCGCTCCGCGCTGTGCTATAATCATCAGGTCCGGTGCTCATTGACAATCTAAATCAAATCCGCTACCGCATGCGCGCCGCGGCCCTACGGGCAAACAGGGCCCCCGACGCGGTCGCGTTGGTGGCGGTCACGAAGTACGCCTCGCTGGAGGCGGTCCGGACGGTTTTGGAAACCGGCTTGATCGCGGAAGCGGGGGAAAACCGCGTCCAGGACGCCGAGAAGAAGAAGCTGCTTCTGGGAGAACTGGCCGGCAAGGTCCGCTGGCGCCTGATCGGGCACCTGCAGACGAACAAGGCGAGGAAAGCCGTGACGGTCTTCGACGCCGTCGACTCCGTCGACAGCGAGAAGGTCGCCGCCGCGTTGGACGCGGCGCGGACGGGCTCGGAAACGAAGTTCCCTGTGATGGTGCAGGTGAAGCTCACCGAGAAGGAGACGCAGTCGGGAGTCGCGCCCGCCGAATTGGGCGCGCTGTTGGAGGCGCTGAAGAAATATCCGCGCCTGGAAGTCGGAGGTTTGATGGGCATCGCGCCCGACGCCGAACCCGTGTCGGCCGTCCGGCCGGCGTTCCGGACGCTTCGCGAGCTCCGCGACCGGCACTTGCCGGGCGGAAAGCTGTCGATGGGCATGAGCCGCGATTTCGAGATCGCGATCGAGGAAGGAGCCGACCTGGTCAGAATCGGCTCGCAGATTTTCTCGCAACAAAGTACGGCATCACTGGAGGCCCCAGCATGATCGTGAAAGTGCGAGTCATCCCCAACGCCGAC
>JAGWMT010000344.1 GCA_028871595.1 Elusimicrobiota bacterium | reverse complement strand
TGGTGATGATGGCGTTGGCGGCCTTGGTGTCGAGGAAATCCTTGGGGGACTGCGAGATCGAGAAGACCGCGCCGTTGAACTTGCGCGCCGTGCGGTAGAGGTTCTCGATGAGCTCGGCGCCCACGTCGTCGTTGAAGAACTTCCATCCCTCGTCGATGACGATGATCTTCTTGAGCTTGCGGTTGAGGAGCTTGCCCCAGATGATGGAGCGGATCACGAAGAAATAGACGCCCTGGAGGTCAGGGTGGTTTTCGAGGTTCTGTAAATCGAAGACGACCATGCGCTTGGTCACGTCGAGGCTGCCCTTGCGGTTGAAAAGCCGCCCGTACATCCCGGCCGTCCACAGCTCCAAGGCGTCGGCGTAGGCCTTGGCCTTGGGATGCTCGGCCGCCATGGCGCGCAGCTCCTCGCGGATGTCGGCCAGGATGACTTCCTCTTTCTTGGCGTAGGCCTCTTTGATGGCCCGCTCAAGAAAGCCTTTCTCGTAGGTCGTCACGACTTGGCCGGGGCTGACGCACATCCGGGAAATAAGGAGCAGGAGGTAGGCCACCGCGTCGTCGTCGAACTGGCCGTCCACGAGAATGTTGGAGCGGACCGGGAACGGGTTGAAGCCGTACTTCTCGGACAGCGTCACTTCCAGGTACTCGCCACCGAAGATCTCCGCGATCTTGCGGTAGGAGCCGCCGATGTCGATGATGACGACGTGGTTGTCCCCGGACTCCACCATGAAGTTGTTGAGGAGGTAGTTCGTCGTGAAGCTCTTGCCCGAGCCCGTCGTGCCCAGGATCAGGCCGTGCTTGGCGGGCAGGTCGCCGTCGAAAGGGTCGAGGCCGACCAGCTCGCCGAGCGGCGTCTCCACGATCATCTTCTTGTCCTTCGAGCCGCGCCAAGTGCCGGTCAGCGGCAGGAAGCCCGCGAGGGCATTGGTCTGGACATAGAACTGCCGGTCATTGAGCTCGCCATGGCCGGGGATCGACTGGAGGAAGAGCCGGAAATGGTTCATGTCGTCCGGGATGCCCTCGGCCGAGGCGAAGTCGTGGAAGGCTCCGAGGATCGGATTGGTCTTGCCTTGCAGCTCGTCGAGGCTGTCGGCGCGGGCCAGGACCGACAGAGAGAATTTAAAGAGGCGCTGGGCCGAGCCCCGAATCTCGGTGATCATGTCGTCGAGCTCGGCGTGCTTCTGCTCGGCCTCGTAGTTCTTGGTCCAGGTCGAGAACGCCAGCGTGCGGGAGATGTTGTTCTTGAGCTTGAGGCTTGAGATCGCCTTCTCGGTGTCGAGCGAGTGGATGGTCAGCACCAGGTCGCAGTCGGGCCACAGGCTGTTGAGCAGCTTCTGCGTGTAGCCCAGGTGGGCTTGCTCCGGCAGCCGGAAGAGGCTCATGCCGCGGAAGTAGGTGTCGTTGACCTGGACGTGGTCGAACTCCTCCTTCAAGGGCGTGAAGGCCGCCTGCTCCCGGAGCGTCCGCAAAGGCGACAGCGCCTTCTCCGAGAGCGGATGGGCGCGCTTCGGGTTCAACTGGCCGAACGTCAAGTCGAGCATCTGCTGGGGGGAGAGCTTCTTGAAGCGCACCCCGCAGCTGTGCAGGCGCTCCGTGACCACCTGGTCGATGGTCGCGTGCTCGCGCAGGCGCAGGCGGTGGAAGGCCGCCGTCGTCTCCTTGAGCGGCTTGCGAAACACCGGAAGAAGCCACGTCATGGGCGTCTTGCGGTCGGCGGGATGGCTCGTTACGAAGAGGTAGTAGCGCCGGCGCTGCGTGAATTTGCCCTGGATGAACTCGCACTTCTTGTCGGTGATGAGGCGCGAGAGGTCGTCGGCGCTGCTGCCCAGGACGTTGCGGCGATACTCGGCGAGCGTCTCGGGGTCTCCGGCCCTGATCTGCACGACGAACTGGAGCGTCACGTCGGGCGGCAGCGAGTTGAGAAAAGCCCTGGTCTGGACCCCGAACAGGTCGGTTCTCGCCGGGTCCATGAGGAAGACGTCCTCGGGCTCCAGCTCGTAGACGGTCGAGAAGTCCAGGTTGACGCCCACCAGGACCCCATCGCATAGGCTCCAGAGGTTGAGATACTGCGCCAGAGGCGCGACCTTGGGGCCGTGGATCGCGCCGCGCATGTTGGTGAGGCCCAGCTCGATGCCGTTCATCGCGACTCGGCCTCCTCGAAGCCCGGCGTCCGCTTGAACCGGCTCATCAGAACGAACCGCGTCAACACGAGCAGGTAGCCGTCGGGCTTGCCGCGCTTGACCGCGCGCAGTCCGACGTAGACCAGGGCGAGCAGGGCGGCGTTGGCGAAGAGCCCGTTGCGGTTGACCAGGAACGCGAGGAAGAAGGTCAATAGCAGCAGGCAGCCGTCGGCCAATTCGAGGCCGAGGAATTTATCGACGCCGTTGAGGTTGCGGTAGACTCTGATCGTTTCCATTTTTCAAATCGTGCCCTGCCCCGGCGCGCGGGGCAGGGACTTTGTCAGACGCCGGCGAGGTCCTGCTGTTTGGCGCCGCCCGCCTTGGCCGGCTGCCGGTAGAGCACCTGGAGCATGTCGGCGGTGATCCCCCAGTGGTAGCGGTCGGTCTCGTCCTTCCAGGTGCGCAGGCGGCCCTGGATGTCCAGCGCGTCGCCTTTGGAGAGCCCTTCGCATTGGGTGGCGATGGCTCCCCAAGCCGTGATCGTCATGTAGTCCACGTCGGGCTGGCCCTCCTTCTTGCGCCCGCCGCGCGGGACGGCGATGCTGAACTGCGCGCGTTTCTTGCCCTCGCCGTAGTCCTTGGCCGTCACCGAGTTGGTGAGCCTTCCCACGACGTGGGCCTCGTTGATCATCGGCAGCGCGGGCTTCTCTCCCGGCCGGCTCTCCGATTCTTCCTGTTTCTCGTTCATGGCGTGCATCCTCCTTTCCATTTCCTTCTTCCAGTCCAGCACCAAGACTCCGGCGTGGACGACCTGCGCGCGGACCCTCAATTGCCCGAGAGGGACTTGAGCAGCGCGACGACCGAGTTCGAGAGGAAGATCAGCGCGCCTCCCCCGATCACGTAGCCGCCCCGGCGCATCGCGTCCTGGTCGCCCAGGGCCAGGCTGATGCCGACCATGATGACGCCGATCAGGAAGAGCCCCGGCCCCAGCACCGACACCAGCCACCCGGCCGTCGAGCCGAGAAAGCTGCCCACCTGGCCGCTGTTTCCGCTGAACTGCGCGAACGAGGGCGCCGCCGTCATCAGCAGCATCCCCGCGCTCATGAGGATGTCTTTCGTTTTCTTCTTCATGTACCGCCTCCTTTGTTCCGGCCTCACTGCCTCGCCAGGCCCTCGCGGGACATGGCGTCCAAAAGCGCGTCCGCGTCGGCGTCCGCCGCGTCGCGCCGCAGAATCTCCTCGAGGAAATCCTGGCCGTAGCGCGTGTC
>JAGWMT010000343.1 GCA_028871595.1 Elusimicrobiota bacterium | reverse complement strand
GACGGCGTACAGCGGGGCCAACGCCTTGAGATCCCGCGCCAGGGCGTCGGGATTGCACGAAACATAGAAGAGCACCGGCGGGGCGGAGTCGAGCAGGGCCTTCACCGCGTTGGCGTGAAGACCGGCGCGCGGCGGGTCGATGACCGCCGCCTCCGGCTTCATGTCCAGCAGCGACGGTAGGAGGAACTCGACGGTGGCCCCGTAGAACTCGCAGTTGGTCATCCCGTTGAGCGCCGCGTTCGCCTTCGCGTCGGCCACGGCGGAGAGGTTTGACTCCACCCCGATCACCTTGTCGCACGCGCCGGCCAAGGAAAGAGCGATGCCGCCGCCGCCGCAGTACAGATCCAACATCGTTTTGGCGCCCAGTTCCCGAGACCAATCCCGCAGAAGGCCGTACAGCACCTGGGTGCCGAGGGTATTGGTTTGGAAGAACGACAGCGGGGAGATGCGGTAATCGACGTGTCCCTCGGGGAAATTGAGCCGTTCGGTGATGTACCCCGGTCCGGTCAGTATTTCCAACGTATCCGAGACGGCGGTGTCGGACAATTTATGATTACTGCCCAGCAAAATGGTGGACACGGGGTAGACCGACTTCACCGCGGCGACGAACGATTCCTTCGGAATCACGCCGCTCGTGGTGACTAACACCGCCATACGCTCATTTCTATTCTTCGCTTCGCGAATCACCAAATGGCGCAACTGCCCTTCCTTCTTATGGGAGTTGTACGGCGGAACTTTCTCCCGCTCGGCCCACGCCCGGACGGCCGCCAGCAACGGCGCGGCCTCCGGGCTGGGGAGGTGGCATTCCTGGAGGTCCAGGATCTCGTACCAGCGGCCCTTGGGCTTCATGCCCAGCTTCAGCCACTGACCCGGCACCGGGGGATACACGTCGCCGAAGCTGAACTCCATCTTGTTGCGGTAGTTCCAGGCCGACGGCGCGCCTCGGATGGTCAACGCGGGAAGACCCTCGAGACCCGCCAAGGCTTTCGCGACCTTTTCCTTCTTATAGGTCAGCTGGTCAGCGTAGGCGCGGTCCTGGAGGGAGCAGCCGCCGCAGGTCCCAAAGTGGCGGCAACGGACGGACGACGCCTCAGTTGGCGAACTTAAAGTGGCAGACATCGCCGTCTTTGACGACATACTCTTTGCCTTCGGAGCGGATCATGCCCTTCTCGCGGAGAGCCGGCTCCGACAGCCACTTGTCGATGTCGGCGAAGCCGTAGATGTCGGCCTTGATGAAGCCTTTCTCGAAGTCGCTGTGAATCACGCCGGCGGCCTGCGGCGCCTTGGCGCCGACCGGGATGGTCCAGGCGCGGACCTCGGTCTCGCCGGCGGTGAAGTAGGAGCACAACCCGAGCGTCTTATAGGCCGCGACGATGACCTTCTCGAGACCGCTCGTCTCCATGCCCAGGTCCTTCATGAACATGGCGCGATCCTCGCCGGACAATTGGGCGATCTCGCTTTCCAGCTTGCCGCAGATCACGACCGACTCCGAGCCGCGCGCCTTCGTGAACGCCTGGAAATCGGCAATGACGGCGGGATCCGGGGTCTCGTCGGTGTTGCCCACGTACAGGACGGGCTTGGACGTCAGCAGCGCGAAATCCTTGAGGACCTTCGGGTCCAGGCCCAGCGCGCGCGCGGGCTTGCCCGCCTCCAGGCCGCTTTTGAGCGCGTCCAGGATCACCATGGCTTCCTTCGCGGCCTTATCGCCGGACTTCGCCTTGCCCGACACCTTGTCGTACTGCTTGGTCAGGCTGTCCAGGTCGGCCAGCATCAGCTCGGTCTCGATGACGTCGATGTCGCGCTTCGGATCCACGCCGCCCATGGTGTGGACGACGTCCGGGTCCTTGAATAAGCGAACCATGTGCAGGATGGCGTCCACCTCGCGGATGTTCGCCAAAAACTTGTTGCCCAGGCCCTCGCCCTGCGCCGCGCCCTTGACCAGGCCCGCGATGTCCACGAAGCGGCAGGAGGTGGGCACCGTCTTCTTGGGCTTGACCAGTTCGGTCAGGCGGTTGAGGCGGGAGTCGGGCACCGCGACGACGCCCACGTTGGGCTCGATGGTCGTGAACGGATAATTCGACGCGGCGGCGTTGCCGGAGGTCAGCGCGTTGAAGATGGTGGATTTTCCGACGTTGGGGAGCCCGACGATGCCGATTTCCATGGGAGCGGCATCGTATCAAATACGGACCCGGACGGTCCGTGGGTCTAAAGTCCCTAAACGGCGCGGGACTTCTGCCTGAGGCTCCGAAGGCCCATCGGCCCTGCGTCGGTCGATTGTCACTTAGCTAGGATGCCGCCATGAACAAACCGCCGAGGCTCATGCCTCTCTTCGTCGCCGTCTCCGTCGTGCTCACCGCTCTCCCCCAGGCCGCCCTCGCGCAGTTCGTCGCGCGGCCCGTCGTCGCTCCCGCGGCCTCCGTCGGCGCCGCGGCCGCGTCTCTCGGCGGCGCGTCCGCCGTCTCGGCGATCTCGCCGCTGACCACGCTCTCCCCCGCGGCGTTCACGGGCGCGCCCCTCGCGGCGCCCTCCGCCGGGCCAATCGCGTCGGCGCCCTCGGCCATCGCCGCGGCCGCCGCTCCCGTCGCCGCGCCGGCCTTGGCCGCCGCCGTCGCCGCGGCCCTGCCGGTGAACCTCCGGGCCGCCTCTCCCGCCGCCGGCGTCCGCACCCCCGGCGCCGCCGCCAGCGGCGTGGCCGCCGAGGCCGCCGCTTACGCCGATGAGGCCGTTTCCACCCCGAAGGCCGCCGCCCCCGCGGCGTCGTCCCGCAAGGGCCTGGTCGGCCGGCTGACCGACGTGGTCCTGGGCCGCTCCAGCGTCTCCGCTTTGTTCGACGCGTCCACGACGCGCAGCGAGACGGCCGGCCCCGTGTTCGGCGCGCTGGGTATGAAGGAACACAAGCCCCTGATCCTGCCCAACGGCACCCGCACCGATGAGGAGCCGACCATCCCCTCCCCGGACCGCGAGCCCACGGTCAAGACCGAGGCTTACTCCCTGCCCGGCTCGCGCGACGTGGGCGGTATCTTCGAGACCAGCCGCAAGGTGCTGGCCGTGGATCCGACCAATGTCGACGCGGTCGTGACCGCCATCCGCGCCATGATCGACGCCGATCCGACCCGCTACGGCGTGCACAGCGCCGATCTGCGCCTGATCGGCGCGCGGCGCTTCGAGGGCCGCGGCGACCAGGCCGACGCCATCTTCGTCCACTTCCGCCAACTCAAGGACAACCTTCTGGTCAGCGGCTCGAACATGTCCTTCACGCTGAAGGTCATCGACGGCAAGCCCACGGTCGTGGCGCAGACCGGCCAGGTCTACCCCCAGATCGAGGTGGACACCCAGTCGACGATGTCCGAGGACGTCATCATGGGCAAGATCGCCGAGCGCGTCGGCATGCC
>JAGWMT010000342.1 GCA_028871595.1 Elusimicrobiota bacterium | reverse complement strand
CTCACCGACGGCCAGGGCCGGACCGTGGACTTCTCCCACGCCATCATCATCATGACGTCCAACGTCGGCGGCAGCGTGGCCGGGGAAGAAAACGACGACAAGCCGCGCGCGCCCATCGGCTTCGGCGTGACCCAGGAAAAGAAGGACGACGGGTACGATTACAAGGTCGAGGGTATGGGCTTCGGCGCAAAAGTCACGAAAACGCCCAAGGCGGTCGGTGGACCCAAGGACGAACGCCAGAAAAAATATCTGGACGCGTTCAAGAAAAAATACCGCCCCGAATTCGTCAACCGCGTGGGCGAGGACCGGGTGATCGTGTTCAACGAGATCACCGACGCGGCGAAATTGGGGGCCATCCTGGACCTGCGCCTGAAGGCGCTGGAGTCCCAGCTCAAGGAGAAGCGCCTGACCGTGACCTTGACCCCCGCCGCGCGCGAGGCCGCGCTGGCCAAGGCCCGGGCGCAGTCGCGGTACGGCGCGCGGCCCATCAAACAGATCGTGGACCGGGAGATCAACCGGGCCTTGAAGGACGCGGAGCTGGAGGGCCGCATCGCCGACGGCGACGCCGTGAGCGTGGACTGGAACGCGGCCCAGGGCCGCTACGTGGCCGGCCGGGCCTTGATTCGCTAAGATGGACGGCGTGACCGCCACGCCCGCCGTGCGCTCCTGGAAGGCCGGCCCCGTGCATCTGCGCGACTGGGGCGGCTCCGGCGCCCCCGTCCTCCTCCTCCACGGCATGGCCGCGCACTCCCATTGGTGGGACGGCGTCGCGCCGCGCTGGAACGGGTCCCTGCGCGCCGCCGCGGTGGAGTTCCGCGGCCACGGCGACAGCGACTGGTCGGAGACCGGCGTCTACAGCGCCGACCTGTGGCTGGAGGACATCGAGACGGCGCGCCGGGCCCTGGGCTGGGAGCGCTTCATCCTGTGCGGCCATTCCATGGGCGCGCGCATGGCGCTCAACTACGCCGAGCGCCATCCGGGCCGCCTGCGCGGCGTGGCGGCCGTGGACTTCCTGCCTGAGCTGCGCGCCGACCGCCCCAGCCGCTTCTCCCGCGCCGGCGGCCGGCCCCAGCCCGTCTACCCCACCCAGGACGACGCGGTGGCCCGCTTCCGCCTGGAGCCGGGCGGGACGACCATGGCGCCGGAGGAGATGCGCCGCCTGGGCCAAGAGAGCGTGCGCCCCAGCGGAGCGGGCTGGTCCTGGAAGTTCGACTGGCGCTGCCTGAGCATCCCCATCACGCCGGTGTGGCCCCAGCTGTCCGCCATCCGCGTCCCCGCCATGGTGGCGCGCGGGTCCTTAAGCGAGCTGATCGGGCCCGAGGACTTCCGGCGCGTGGCCGCCGAGGTAAACGCGGTCAGCGCCGTGACCATCGAGGGAGCGCATCATCACGTGCCCTTGGATAAGCCCGTCGAATTGGCGCAAGCCGTGGCCGATTTCGCGGCCGATCTCCCCGAGTGAAGATCGCGGCTCTGTATCGCTACGCGGTCAAATCGATGGACGGCACTTCGCTGACCAGCGTCCCCGTCGGGCCGGCCGGCATACCGGGCGACCGGGGCTGGGCGCTGAGGGAGACGGGGACGGGTAAATCGGCGAGCGCGAAGAAATACGCGCCGTTGATGTTGTGTCGTGCCAAATATTTGGGCGAACCGGTGATGGGCAAATCTTTGCCGCCCGCGGAAGTACGGCTTCCCGACGGCACGACGGTACGAACGGATGAGATCACGTCGAACGCCGTACTCTCACGGTTTCTCGCCGTTGACGTTTGTTTCGTTCAATCCGTGGACGGCGGCGGACATTACGACGACCGGCCCCTCCATCTATTGACCACCGCGACTTTGCGGTTCATGCGGGCCAAAACGAATTTGGACTTCGATGTCCGCCGTTTCCGTCCGAATGTCCTGATCGAATCCGATGTCCAAGGCAGACCGGAAGACATCTGGGTCGGAACGGAGCGGCACATCGGCCCCGTCGCCGTCCAGGTTGTTAAACACGTGGACCGATGCGTCATGACGACCTTGCCTCAGCCGGACCTGCCGGTTTCCAAAGGCGTCTTCGCGGCGGTGTATCAAGATGGCGGAGCCCTGGGCGTCTATGCCCAGGCGCGAACGGCCGGCGTTTGGCGCGTCGGCGATCCGGTTATTTGACGATCAGCCGGTTCTCCACCGGCTCGGAGCCCGCCGCGGCGGCGGCCTTCTTTCCCAGGGAGTCCTTTTCGTCCTGGGTTCCCACCGTTCCGGTCAAGATCAACGCCCCGGACACGCGGGAGATTTTCACGCCGCGGGTTCCGCGGACGGCGGCGCGGGCGGCGCGAAGGGCCTTAAGCTCCTGGCGCGGATTCCGGGCGGGGGCGCGCGCGATCTTCGCGTCCTTACCGAGGTTCCGGACCTCCGGCTGCACCGGGACGACGCCCGGATCGGTGAACGGCACCGTGTCCACGCGAACGGTGTTCACGACGGCCTGCGTGGACGGGATCGGCGGCGTGCCGCTGTCGGGAGCCTGGGGATTGGCGTTCGGCGCCGGTTGATTGGAAATGCTGTCTTGGCCGGCGGCGAAGCCCGCGGCCAACGCGCCCGTCAACAGCATGCTCCAACCGGTCGATTGATTCATAAACTCCCCCCGCGCGTCACGATCGGCGCCTGAGCCATTCTGGCACGCCGCCTCGCGCCGCGGCCATTCCCGGCGGGTCAATGTTTTATGGACGACCCATGACGCCTCCGGTGGACGGACGCGTCGAAATGACGTAGATTCCTCCCCATGGAACGAATCACGATCAGCGGGCCGGACATCGGCGCGCTCGCCAAGATGATGCAGAAAGTGGACTTTTTCTCCCCGCTGACGGTGGGCCAGCTGGAGAAAGTGCTGCCGCACGTGATGCTGGACTCCTACGCGGCGGGCGAGACGGTGTTCCGCCAGGGCGACGCCGGGGACGCGTTCTACATCGTGTATGCGGGCAAGGTGGAGATCCGTTTGAAGCGAATGCTGTTCCTCTCCAAGACCGTCGCCTCCTTGGGCGAGGGCGCGTTCTTCGGCGAGGGCGCCTTGCTTTCCCAGGAGACCCGCAACGCCTCCGTGGTCTGCGTGGAGCCCTCCCGGCTTTTCACCTTGCTGGCCGCCGATTTCCAGTTCATCCTGAACGAGAACCCGGCCGCCGCCGCGGAGATGCGCAGCATCGCGGCGCAGCGCAAGTTCGTCTCCTCGCACGCCCAGTGAGGCGTTACTGCTTCGTCGTTTCCGCCTACGCGGTGCGGGAAGGCAAGGTCCTCCTTATTAAGCACAAGAAGCTGGGGCTGTGGCTGGCCCCGGGCGGGCATATCGACGAGGGCGAGACGCCCGATGAAGCCGCCCTCCGCGAACTCAAAGAAGAGACGGGATTAGAAGCGGATTTCGCGGTCCCCAA
>JAGWMT010000341.1 GCA_028871595.1 Elusimicrobiota bacterium | reverse complement strand
CAGGAAGTCGTAGGGATCCTCCGTGAATATGGCGCGGACATGGCTCCGCAGGTGCGGGTCGTCGTCCACCACCAGGATCTTCGTTCGTCCGCGCGCGCCGTCCATAACTTATAATAATTATAGACAGTCCGGGGCCCGCGCGCCAGCGACTTCAGTCGCTAACGGGCCGGGCCTTTCTCGACAGGCAGCCCCGCCGCCTTCCATTGGTCCGCGCTCTTGAAGTAAGCCGCGGCGTAGCCCTCCTTCGAGAGCTTCTCGGCGGCCTTCTTGGCGCGCCCGCCGGAGGCGCAGTGGAACACCACCGCCTCGTTCTTCGGGAGCGAGGCGACGAACGATTTCCAGTTCTTCGGGTCCGCGATGCGCGACATGGGCATGGAGCGCGCGCCCGGAATCACCGTGAAGCGCTCCTCGTTCTCGCGGACGTCCACGATGACGGCGCCCTTCTCCGCCGCCAGGGCGGAGACCGCCTGCGGGTCCATCGCCTTTGGTTTTCCCGCCACCGGCGCGCAGGGTTGCCCCGCGTCGCGCCAGCCGAAGATCCCGTCGGTCATCACGCTGACGTTCGCGTAGCCCGCCGAGACCGCCTTTTGGGCGGCCGTGTGGGAGGCCATGCACATCTTGTTCGCGCAGTAGAACACCAGCGGGGCGCTCTTGTCGGCCGGAAGCGTCGTGGCGACGTCGTACTTCGACGAGGAGGTCAGCAGGCGCGCGCCGGGGATCACCCCGACATTCTCCCGCGTGTCATCTCCGTTGGCGTCGTACACGTCCGGCGGCGCGGACGACTTCAGCGCGGCGGCCAGGTCGTCCACGTGGATCAGCTTGAAGGGCGTCTTCTCCGCGCGGGCGGGCGCGGCCAGGGACGCCGCCAGAACGACGGCGGCGAGACGATTCATCATGGGAGCGCGACGGGGCGCTTCGCCTTGGATTTCGCGGGGACGTCGGCGTGGAACTGGGCTTCCTCGGTGGAGCCCTTCAGCGCCAGGGTGGACGACTTGCCGCCGGACACCACCTGGTTGACTTCGTCGAAGTAGCCGGTCCCGACGAACTCCTGGTGCTTGACGGCGCCGTAGCCTTCCGCCTCGCTCTCGAACTCCTTGACCTGCAGGCGCGAGTACGCGGCCATCCCGCCGTCCTTGTAGGCCTTGGCCAGCTCGAACATGCCGTGGTTCAAGGAGTGGAAGCCGGCCAAGGTCACGAACTGGAACTTGTAGCCCATGGCGCCCAGCTCGCGCTGGAACTTGGCGATGGTCGCGTCGTCGAGCTTGCGTTTCCAGTTGAACGACGGCGAGCAGTTGTAGGCCAGGAGCTTGCCCGGGAATTTCGCGTGCACGGCCTCGGCGAACTGCTTGGCCTCGCCCAGGTCGGGGTGCGAGGTCTCGCACCAGATCATGTCGGCGTACGGCGCGTACGCCAGGGCGCGCGCGATCGCCGTCTCGATGCCGGCCTTGATCGGGAAGAAGCCCTCGGCGGTGCGCTCGCGCGAGGTGATGAACTTGGCGTCGCGCGGATCGGAGTCGCTGGTCAGCAGGTTCGCCGAATCGGCGTCCGTGCGGGCGATGATGACCGTCGGGATGCCCATGACGTCGGAGGCCAGGCGCGCCGAGATCAGCTTGGTGATGAACTCGTGGGTGGGGACCAGGACCTTGCCGCCCATGTGCCCGCACTTCTTGGCCGAGGCGAGCTGGTCCTCGAAGTGCACCCCCGCCGCGCCCGCGGCGATCATGGCCTTCATCAGCTCGAAGACGTTGATCGGCCCGCCGAAGCCCGCCTCCGCGTCCACGACCATCGGGGCCAGCCAGCTGCGCACGGTGCGCGTGCCCTTCGCGGTGTCGATCTGGTCCGCGCGCAGCAGCGAGTTGTTGATGCGCTGGATCAGGTGCGGCACGCTGAGCACGGGGTAGAGGCTTTGGTCGGGGTAGGTCTGCATCGAGTCGTTGGCGTCGGCCGCGACCTGCCAGCCGCTGACGTAGATCGCCTTCAAGCCCGCCCGCACCATCTGCACGGCTTGGTTGCCCGTCACCGCGCCGAGGGCGTGGACGTAGTCCTCGGTGTTGACCAGGTGCCACAGCTTCTTGGCGCCGAGGAAGGCCAAGGTGTAGTGCTGGCGGATGGAGCCGCGGAGGCGGACGACGTCGGCGCCGGCGTAGGGGCGGGTGACGCCCTTCCAGCGCGCGTCGTTGCGCCATTCCTTCTCGAGGCGGAGGTTTTCGTGGTCGCGTTTGAAGGCGGGCTTGGTCGAGGGCATGGGGGTTTCTCCTGGTTTAGTCGAGTTGGGCGTAGGCGGGGATGGTCAGGAACTCGGTGAAGCGGTCCGACGCGAACATCTGATCGAACAACTGCGCGGCCTGCGAAAGGGCGGCGGGGGCCCGGCCCGACGCGCGGAGAGCGGCCAGCTCCTCGGCCAGGACCTCGCGCGCGAGCGCGAGCGTCACCGGGCGGCCGTCGGACAGCTTCGCCCTGTGGTGGATCCACTGCCAGACCTGGGCGCGGGAGATTTCGGCGGTGGCGGCATCTTCCATCAGATTGTTGATGGGCACGCAGCCGTTGCCCGCCAGCCAGGCGGCCAGGTACTGGACGCCGACGGAGAGGTTCGCGCGCAGTCCCGCCTCCGTGATCTCCCCGGCGGGGACGGCCAGAAGGTCGTGGGCGGTGATCTTCAAATCCGGAAGGCGCTTGGCCAACTGATTCGGGCCCGGCATCAGGAGATCGAACACCGCGGCGGCGACGGGCACCAGGCCCGGATGCGCCACCCAGGTCCCGTCGTGGCCGTCGGACGCCTCGCGTTCCTTGTCGGCGCGGACCTTGGCCAGGGCGGCGTCGTTGGCGGCCGGATCGTTCTTGATCGGAATCTGAGCGGCCATGCCGCCCATCGCGTGGGCGCCGCGGCGGTGGCAGGTCTCGATGAGCAGACGCGAGTAGGAGCGAAGGAAGCGCGTGGTCATCGCGACTTGGGCGCGGTCGGGCATGACGAATTCGGAGCGGGCGGAGAATTTCTTGATCACGCTGAAGATGTAGTCCCAGCGGCCGCAGTTCAAGCCCGCGGAGTGGTCGCGCAGTTCATGCAGTATTTCGTCCATCTCGAACGCCGCCAAAATGGTCTCGATGAGGACGGTGGCCCGGATGGAGCCGGCGGGAAGCCCCAGCGCTTCCTGGGAATAGAGGAACACGTCGTTCCACAGCCGCGCTTCGTGGCGGCTTTCCAGCTTGGGAAGATAGAAATAGGGGCCCGAGCCGCGCGCGAGAAGCTCCTTCGCGTTCCGATAAAAATAGAGGCCGAAATCGAACAGGCTCGCGGAGACCGGCTTGCCGTCCACGAGGAAGTGCTTCTCCTCCAGGTGCCAGCCGCGCGGCCGGCACAGCAGGACGGCGGTCTTTTCCTTGAGCGCGTAGGCCTTGCCCTCGGGGCTGGTGA
>JAGWMT010000340.1 GCA_028871595.1 Elusimicrobiota bacterium | reverse complement strand
ATGAAGACCGCCGGAGGACGTAAAGTCCTCAAGGCGCGCCGCTTCAAGGGCCGCCACAGCCTGACCCACAAGCAGGCTTGACCCCGGCGTCCGGCTTCGGGGCCGGCGCGAGGCTGAAGGACGGTGCCGAATTCAAACGGATCTTCGAGAAAGGCAAGAAGACCGTCGGAAAGCACCTGATTCTTTGGCACCGCGCGGACCCCGCCGAACGCGGAGCCAAGCTCGGCCTCTCCGTCAGCTCGAAGGTCGGCAACGCCGTCAGGCGAAACCGCCTCAAGCGCCTCCTGAGAGAGAGCTTCCGGCTCCACCGTTCGGAACTGCCGAAAGGATTGGAGATCGTCGCGTACCCGAGGCCCGGCTGCCCCTGGAAGGGGAAAGCCGACGCCGAGCGCGACTTGCTCGAACTCCTGAAGCGGGCCGGACACCTGAAGCCATGAGGAGCTTGTGCGTCGCCGTGATTGATCTGTACCGCGCCGCCGCGCGGCCCTTCCTGCCGCCCACTTGCCGTTTTTATCCCAGCTGCGGAGATTATGCCCGCGAGTCATTTCACCAGCACGGAGTCCTGAACGGAGCGCGCCTGACTGCGCTCCGGATCCTCCGCTGCCATCCGTTCCACCCGGGCGGGATAGACCCCGTCCCCGCCAACCCCTCATGAACGAAACCGAGAACCCCTCCATGGACCGAAACCTCTGGACCGCCATCGCCCTTTCCATCGCCGTGTACGCCGTCTGGTTCGGCTTTTTTGAAAAGAAGGTGAACCCGCCGATCCCCAAGACCATCGCTTCCGCCCCCGCCGTTCCCGGAGCTCCCGCCGCGACCGGCGCCGCCGTGCCGGCCCCGGACGCCAAGCAGGTCCTCGCCGAGGCCGACCCCATCAAGCTGGGGGAGGCCGACGCCTTGGTCGCCCCGCGCGGCGCCGCCCTGGCCGGCTTTTCTTTTCAGGGACCCATGTCGCGCGTCGAGCTGGTGGCCGATCCCGCCGCCGGCTTGTTCGCGACCTTTCCCGAGCTGGACTTCCGCCGCGACAAGACCGCCAAGACCGGCTTCGTCTACGCCGCCGTGCGCCCGGACGGCGTGAAGATCACGAAGGAGTATCTGCCCGGTCAGGGCACCGTCCTGCCGCGCCTGGTCGTCGTCGCCACGAACCCCTCCAGCCGGCCCGTCACCCTCCCGCCGTGGACCTTGACCATCGGCCCCCTCGGCACCGTTCCGGCCGCCGTCAAGACCAACTTCAAGGAGTCGCGCGTCATCACCTTGGTGCCCGGCGCCAAGCACATTGACGAGATCAAGCCCGGCGCCGCCGGGACGACCTGGAGCTGGCTGGCCGTGGAAAACCGCTACTTCCTGGCGGCCGTCATGCCCTCCATGACCCAATTCGAGCCCGCGTCCGTTCCCGCCCACGCCAACCTGACCCTGACGACCAAGCCCGTGACCTTGGCCGCGCGCGGCATGTTCTCGTGGGAGATTCCGTACTACGTCGGACCCAAGAGCCACGCCATCCTCTCGCCCTTCGGCCTCGGCCTGGAGAAATCCATAGACTACGGAATCCTCCGCGACATCGGCCGTCCCATCTTCAGCGCCCTGACCTACCTGCGCGGCCTGACCGGCAACTGGGGCTGGGCCATCATCTGCCTCACTTTGTGCCTGCAGGTCTTCATGATGCCCCTGACCTACAAGAGCCTCAAAGCCGCGTCCGCCATGCGCCTGCTCCAACCCGAGGTCGCCAAGCTCCAGGCGCGTTACAAGGACGACGCCCCGCGCCTGAACACCGAGATGATGGCCCTGTACAAGAAGAAGGGAGCCAATCCCCTGGGCGGCTGCCTGCCCATGCTCATGCAGATGCCCCTGTTCTACTCGCTGTACCGCGTGCTCAACAACTCCTGGGAGCTTCACGGCGCCGGCTGGATTTTCTGGATCCACGACCTGTCCGCCAAGGACCCCTATTACGTCCTCCCCGTCGTCATGGGCGGCTTGATGTTCGCCCAGTCCAAGCTGAACCCGCCGGCGGGGGACCCCACCCAGCAGCAGATGATGATGTTCATGCCGCTCATCTTCACGGTCATGTTCGCCCAGGCGTCCTCCGGCCTTGTTCTGTACTGGCTGATGAACAGCCTGGTCAGCACGCTCCTGCAGCTCGCGCTGCGCAAGCGGCTGAACACCCTGGCCTGACCCCACAGGAGAAATCCCATGAAGCCCATTGAAAGCGAAGGCCGCACCGTCGCCGAAGCCGTGGAAGCCGCGCTCAGCCAGAACGGCCTGCGCCGCGAGCAGGTCGAAGTCACCGTGCTGGAGGAAGGCTCCACCGGCTTCATGGGCATGGGCGTCAAGCCCGCCCGCGTGCGCTTGACGGAGAAGCGCTGGGGCGAGGGCCCCGTCGCCGTCTCCAAGCCCGCTCCGCCGCCGTCGCGCCCGTCCCGCCCCGCGTCGGCCCGCCCCACTCCGCCGCCGCCCCGACCCTTCGTCCCCGCGCCCACCTACGTCCCGCCGCCCAAGCCCGCCCCGGCCCCCGCGCCCGTGCGCGCCGCCGCGCCCAAGCCCGAGCCGCGCGCCCCGCGCGGCGAGTCCCGCCCGCCCCGCGAGCGCGATTCGGCTCCGTCGCGCGCCCTAACCCCCGCCGAGGCCGCCGCCGCCTGCGAGAAGGCCCGGGCCCTGGTGCAGGAGCTGCTGACCTTGATGACCATCGCCGCGCCGACCGTGGCCGCGGCCTGGGACGCGGACATGGAGCGCGTGAAGCTGGTCGTCGAATCGCAGGACGCGCCCTTGCTGGTGGGCCGCGACGGCCGCGTGCTGGAGTCCCTGCAGTTCCTGGCGACCCTGATGATGAGCCGCGGCTCGGAAACTCCCGTCGCCGTGCAGGTGGACGCGCTGTCCTACTGGGAGAAGCGCGAGAACTCCATCCTGGACGTCGCGCGAAAGGCCGTGGACAGCGTCAAGGCCGACGGCCGCCCCGTGCGCCTGGAGCCCATGGACGCCTCCATGCGCCGCCTGATCCACCGCACCTTCGCCTCCAGCCCCGACGTGACGACCGGCTCCGAGGGCGAGGGCCCGTGGCGCAAGATCGTGGTGAGGCCGAAGGCGAAGTGACCGACACCATCGTCGCCCCGGCCACCCCGCCGGGACGCGGCGCTCTGGGGACGGTCCGGATCAGCGGCCCCGACGCGCGCCGGGTCGCCCGAGAACTGCTGGGCGACGTGTCGATGGAAGCACGGCGCGCGATGACGGCGACGGCGAAACGAAACGGAACGGCCATCGACCGCGTGGTGGCGATTTTCTGGGAAGCCCCGAACACGCCCACGGGCGAGGATTTGCTGGAGTTGACGGCCCACGGCTCTCCGGAGATCCTGCGTGAATTGGTCGGCGCCGCGATGGATGCCGGCGCCCGTCCGGCCGAGGCGGGGGAGTTTACACGTCG
>JAGWMT010000339.1 GCA_028871595.1 Elusimicrobiota bacterium | reverse complement strand
ATCTCAGCTTTGCGAGATAGTCGCGGCACGCTTCGTCGGTACGAAACCAATGCTCGAATTCGAGCAGGGACGCAGGGAATGCTTTGGACATTGATTCATTTTAGTCCAAAGGGGTAGTCAGGTGGATATGCGTGCTCTGGAGTAAGTCGATTCACTGACGCCGGAGTCACCCTTTCCACGGTGACGCAAGGGGTCCCTCGACTTCCCGCTAGCGCTGACAGTTCGGACAGTAGCGGCTGGCGCGTCCGCCGATGCTGCGGCGGGTGTCGAGCGTCGCGGCGGCGCAGGTTCCGCAGGTCTCGCGCCCGTACACCATGACGCCCATCTGCATCCGTCCCGGGCGCCCGAGCGGATCCAAAAACGATTCGTCCTCCAGGGTGGCGCCGCCGGCCTCCACGCCGCGCAGTAGGATGTCGCGGCAAGCCGCCGCCAGCCGGTCGCTCTCGGCGCGCGACAGGGACTTGCCCGCGCGCCCGGGTCGGACTTGCGCCTGGTGAAGGGCCTCGGTCGCGTAGATATTTCCCAATCCCGCGATCAGGCGTTGGTCCATGATCAAGGCCTTCACCGGCGCGGTGCGCTTGCGCAGGATGGCCCAGAGGTAGTCCTGGGTGAATTCGGGATCCATCGGCTCCGGGCCCAGCTTCGGGAGGGGGCAGCCGACGCGGCCGAAACGGCGCGAATCGTGAAAGAGGACCTCGTCGCCGCCGATGCGCATGGCGAAGCGGACGTGGGGGCTGACCCCGCCCACGGTGATGCGCCCCGACATGCCCAGGTGGAAGACCACGCTGGGCCGCCCCTTGAGGTCCGCGACCAGGTATTTGCCGCGGCGGGAGAAGCCCGCGATGGTCGCCCCGTTCAGGGCCTGGACGGCGGCCGCGGGAGGGCGACGATAGAAAGTGGGCTTGCCGATGACGGCCGAAACGATCGTCATGCCCGCGTAGCGCTCGTGCAGGACGCGGCGGACGGTCTCCACCTCCGGCAGTTCGGGCATCAGCGCGAGCCTTGGTTCCAGGGCATCCGCGCGAGGACCAAGGCCATGGTGCAGGTGTCGGTGGCCGCGGAGAACATCAGCCCCGCGCCGACGAGCGCCGGCAGGACGTAGAACGCGGGGTGGACCAGGCAGCCCAGCGCGGCTCCTGCGGCCGCCAAGAGCCCGGCGGCGAAGCGCACCTGGCGCTCCATGCTCCAGACGCGGGCGACGCCGCGGACCACGGGATTGCCCGCGGCGACCCAGGCGTCCAGCCCGCCGCGCACCACTTGGATGTCGCGGTGGCCCAGATCGTGGAGCTGGGTGGCGGCCGACGCCGCCCGCGCGCCGGAACGGCAGAGGAGAAAGATCGGGCGCGAGCGGTCGAGCGCCCCCGCGTGCTCCCGCAGGCGGGACAAAGGCAGGTTCAGCGCGCCCTCGACGCGCACGGCGTCCGTTTCGGAGACCTCGCGCACGTCCACCAGTTGGGCGTCGGCGCCCGAGTCCACGGCCTTGTGCGCCGCGGACGGCTCGATCAGAGCGTAGTGGATCTGGGACATCAGTAGGTCGGCACGGAGGGGTCGATGCTCTCCGACCACGCGGTGATGCCGCCGGCGACGTTGGTCGCGTCGAAGCCCTGGGACCGCAGCAGCTGCACGGCGCGCGCGGAACGGCCGCCCATCTTGCAGTGCACGATCAGCTTCGCGGCCTTGTCCAGCTCGCCGACGCGCTGGGGCAGTTCGCCCAGGGGGATGAGCTTGGAGCCGGGGATCTTGGCGATCTCGTATTCGTGGGGCTCGCGGACGTCGAGGAGGACGAACTTCTCCTTCGCGTCCAGCTTGGCCTTGAGCTGCTCGACGGTGATCTCGGGGATGGCGGACATGGGTTTCTCCTTGAGGCCGCAGAAGGCCTCGTAATCGATGGGGGCGGTGATCGTCGGCTTAACGCCGCAGACCGGGCACTCCGGGTTCTTCTTGACCTTGAGCGTGCGCCACGACTGCTCGAGCGCGTCGTACAGCATCAGGCGGCCGACCAACGGCTTGCCGATGTTTAGGATCAGTTTGATGGTCTCGATGGCTTGCATCGTTCCGACCACGCCGGGAAGGACGCCGAGGACCCCGCCTTCGGCGCACGAAGGCACGAGCCCCGGGGGCGGCGGCTCAGGATACAAGCACCGGTAGCAGGGACCGTCTTTCGCGGCAAAAACGGAGAGCTGGCCCTCGAAACGGAAGATCGAACCGTATGCATTCGGTTTGCCGGTCAAAACGCAGGCATCATTGACCAAGTAACGCGTCGGGAAATTGTCCGTCCCATCCGCCACCACGTCGTACTGCTTGAACAGCTCGATGGCGTTCGCGGAATTCAGTTTGATTTCGTGGGTTTCGACGGAAATGTAGGGATTCAACGCAAGCAAACGTTTCTTGGCGGACACGAGTTTGGGCGTCCCGATGGCGGCCGTATCATGGATGATCTGCCGTTGCAGGTTCGATTCGTCCACCACGTCGAAATCCACCAAACCGATGCGCCCCACGCCGGCGGCGGCGAGGTAGAGGGCGAGCGGAGAGCCGAGACCGCCCGCGCCGATGCATAAAACCGCGGAGTTCTTCAGCTTCTTCTGCCCCTCGGGGCCCACCTCCGGCATGATGAGGTGCCGATTGTATCGCAGAAGTTCGGCCTTGCCGAGTTCGGCGTTAGGCGACATGAGTCGCGCCTCCGGCGATGGCCGGCACGATCAGAATGGTGTCTCCGTCTTTGACCGGAGTGGACAGCCCCTGCTTGTCGCGGGCGTCGTCGTCATTCACGTACACGTTGACGAACGAGCGCAATTTCCCGTCGGGAGATAACAACTGCGCCTTCAAGCGGTCGTGCTGCTTGAAAAGGGTATCCAGAGCTTCTCCGACGTTCTTGGCGTCCACCGAAATTTTTTCTTGTTTGTCGGCGAACGCGCGTAACGCCGTCGGAAGCCGTATTTCAATAGCCATATTAAGTCACCCCTCCAAATAAATCGTTTCTTCCACGAAGGACCGGCCGTCCTCGGTCCTCTGCCAACTGCGCGAGTCGGACATTTTCCCGGCGTCCACCCGCACGATCCAGTAGCTGAGGCAGGGCCACGCCATCATCAGGTCGAACGGAGACGGCCACGCCGGAGCGTTCGGGTGAGAATGAAAGAATCCCACCACGCCGCGGCCCGTGCCGGACAGCTCGGCCTCGACCTTGGCCAGCAGAAGCGGGTCGATCAGGTAGCGGTTCGTCTTGGCCGAGGCGTCCCAGCCGTTGGGCAGGGGCCGAGCCTCGTCCACGACCACGTCGCGGTTGGGCGCGTCGAAGGCCGCGGGCACCGGGCCGATGAGCAGACCGCAGCCCTCCTCGGGGAAGGCCTTCTCGCAGGTCTCGATGACGATCTGTTCCAGCGCGCGGTTGAATCGGAGGCTCACGGCGTCCAGAACCTCTCGCCC